>DASXTX010000109.1:0-41457 GCA_036505195.1 Actinomycetota bacterium | reverse complement strand
CAGTGGATCCTTAGGATCCGCTCCTACACCCAGCGCACCGGACCCCAGATCGTCTACTGGGCGGCGTCCATGACCCCCTAACCTCGTCCGCCTTGCCGCGCCACCGCCAGTCCCGCTATCTTCCCGCCCCTGCGGGCGCCGGGAGCGTCCGTTGCCGGGAGAGCCCGATGACCCTGAAGGAAAAGGCCGAGATCGTAGACGCCGACGGCCTGCGCCGCATCATCACCCGCGTCGCCCACGAGATCGTCGAGCGCAACAAGGGCGTGGACGGCCTGGTGCTAGTCGGCATCCGCCGCCGCGGCGTGCCGCTCGCCGCCCGCCTCGCCAAGAAGATCGCCGAGTTCGAGGGCAAGGCTCCGATCGAGGGCAGCCTCGACATCACGCTCTACCGCGACGATCTCTCCAAGGTCGCGCACCAGCCGGTGGTGGGATCGACCGTGATCCCGGTGGACATCAACGACAAGGTGGCGGTGCTGGTGGACGACGTGCTCTACACCGGCCGCACCGTCCGCGCCGCCATGGATGCGCTGATCGATTTCGGCCGGCCCCGCGCCATCCAGCTCGCGGTGGTGATCGACCGCGGCCACCGCGAGCTTCCGATCCGCGCCGACTTCGTCGGCAAGAACGTGCCGACCCGCAGGGACGAGGACGTGCGGGTCATCCTCCGGGAGGTCGACGGCGAGGACGCGGTGCTCGTGGACGACCCGGTGACGCGTGAGCCGGCGACGAACAGGCCGGGGAGGGAGGGGATGCGCGCATGAACGGACACCTGCTGTCGATCCACGACCTGAGCGCCGACGAGATCGTGCGGATCCTCGACACGGCCGAGTCGTTCCGCGAGGTGGGCACGAGAGTCATCAAGAAGGTCCCTGCCCTCCGCGGCCGGACCGTCGTGAACCTGTTCTATGAGAACTCGACGCGGACCCGGATCAGCTTCGAGCTCGCGGCCAAGCGGCTCTCGGCCGACGTGATCAACTTCTCGACGAGCGGCTCGAGCGTGTCCAAGGGCGAGAGTCTGAAGGACACCGCGCTCACGCTGCAGGCCATGGGCGCCGACGCGATCGTGATCCGCCACTCGTCCAGCGGCGCGCCGCTCACGCTCACGCGCTGGGTCAAGGGCAGCGTGCTGAACGCGGGCGATGGCACGCACGAGCACCCGACACAGGCCCTGCTCGACCTGTACACGATGCGCGACCGGCTCGGTCGGGTCGAGGGCCTTCGCGTGGCGATCATCGGGGACGTGATGCACTCCCGCGTGGCCAGGTCGCTCTCGTTCGCGCTCGTCAAGATGGGCGCCGACGTCACGCTCGTCGGCCCGCCGACGCTGATCCCGCCGGACGCCCCCGCGTGGGGCGTGCGGGTGAGCCACCAGATCGGGGCGGTGCTGCCCGAGCTCGACGTCTGCTACGTGCTCCGCGTGCAGCGGGAGCGCCAGCGGCAGCAGTACTTCCCGAGCGTCCGCGAGTACGCGCGGCTGTTCGGTCTGTCGCGCGAGCGGGCCGAGATGCTTCCGAACGGCGCGCTCGTGATGCACCCGGGCCCGATGAACCGTGGCGTCGAGATCGACTCGGACGTCGCCGATCTGCCTCGCGCGGTGATCGAGGAGCAGGTGACGAACGGGATCGCCGTCCGGATGTCGCTCCTGTACCTCCTTCTCGGAGGGTCCGGCTCCCAGGCGGCCGGATCGGCCGACGAGGCCGGCGCCGTCCGGCTGCCGGAGGAGGTGGCCACCGGTGCCTGAACCGGTCCTGTTCAGGGGCGCCAGGGTGGTCGATCCGGCGTCCGGGACCGACGAGGTCGCCGACCTGCTCGTAGACGGAGGCGTCATCGCGTCCTCGCCGGGCGCGGGCGCGACGGTCCTCGACTGCGACGGCCTGGTGCTGGCACCAGGTCTCGTCGACCTCCACGCCCACCTTCGGCAACCCGGCCGCGAGGACAAGGAGACGGTCGACTCGGGGTGCCGCGCAGCCGCGGTCGGCGGGTTCACCGCGGTCTCCTCGATGGCGAACACCGACCCCGTGGCCGACAACGCGGCCGTGATCCACGAGGTTCTCGAGCTGGCCCGCGCCGCCGGAACCTGCGACGTCTTCCCCGTCGGCGCGATCACGCGCGGCCTCGGCGGAGAGGAGATGGCCGAGCTCGGCGAGATGGTCGACGCGGGCGTCCGCCTGTTCAGCGACGACGGGCGCTGCGTGCCGAACGCGCGCGTGCTCCGCAACGCGCTCACGTACGTCCGCGCGTTCGAGGGTGTGGTGATCGCGGAGCACTGCGAGGACGCCTCGCTGGCCGAGGGCGGACAGATGCACGAGGGGCTCACCTCGTCGTCGCTCGGGCTCGCGGGCCAGCCACGGGAGGCAGAAGAGGTGGTGGTCGCGCGCGATCTGGCGGTCGCGCGACTGACGGGAGGCCGGTTGCACCTGTGCCACCTCTCGTCGGGCGGCTCGGTCACGATGGTGCGCCGAGCCAAGGCCGAGGGCCTTCGCGTCACGGCCGAGGTCACGCCCCACCATCTCGTGTTCAGCGAGGAGGATCTCCTCACCTACGACACGAACATGAAGATGAACCCGCCGCTGCGCTCCGGCGAGGATCGCCGCGAGCTCAGGGCCGCGCTCGCGGACGGGACGATCGACGCCGTCGCGACCGACCACGCTCCGCACGCCGTCGAGGAGAAGGAGGCGGAGTTCGATCAGGCGCCGTTCGGCACGATCGGGCTCGAGACCGCGTTGGCGGCCGTCCTCACCCACCTGGTCGAACCCGGCGAGCTCACGCTTTCCCGCGCGATCGAGGTCCTGTCCACCGCACCCGCGCGGATCCTCGGCGCCGGCGACCACGGCGGGCCGATCGAACCCGGCCGCCCCGCCAACCTCGTCGTCTTCGACCCGTCCGCCGGATGGGCGGTCGAACCACCGTTCGCCTCGAAGAGCCGGAACTCCGCCTTCCTCGGAGGCAGGCTTCGCGGCCGGGTCGTGCACACGATGCTCCGCGGGGAACTCGTCGTGGCCGACGGGAAGGCGCAGCGGTGAACGGGGGACCCGCGGCGGTCCTGGTGCTCGAGGACGGCAGCGCCTTCCGCGGAACCGGGTTCGGTGCGACCGGGGAGGGGTTCGGCGAGGCGGTCTTCAACACGGGGATGTCGGGGTACCAGGAGGTGCTCACCGATCCTTCGTACGCCGGACAGGTGGTGGCCATGACCGCACCGGAACAGGGGAACTACGGCACGAACGCGGAGGACGCGGAATCCGGTCGCGTGCACGTGTCGGGGTTCGTGGTGCGCGAGGTCGCGCGCCGCGCTTCCAACCGGCGAGCCACCGGGTCGCTCGCCGACGAGCTGGCGCGCGCCGGAGTCGTGGGGCTCGAGGGCGTCGACACCCGCCGCCTCACGCTGCACCTCCGCGACCGGGGCGCGATGCGATGCGGTGTCTCGACGGTCGACCTCGACACCGACTCGCTGCTCGAACGCGTCCGTTCGTACCCGGCGATGGAGGGTTCCGACCTCGCGAGGGGCGTGAGCTCGGACGAGCCCTACGCCGCGCGGGGCCTCGTGGGACCGGCGAGCGCCAAGCTCGGTCACGTGTATCGCGTGGCGGCGTACGACTTCGGCCTGAAGCGGAACATCCTCCGTCGGCTCGCGGCGGCCGGGATCGAGGCGACGGTCGTCCCGGCGACGACGCCCGCCGCCGAGGTGCGGTCCGGCGGGTTCGACGGCGTGTTCCTGTCGAACGGGCCGGGCGACCCCGCCGCGACGACGTATGGGATCGATGCGTGCCGCGAGCTGCTCGGGACGATGCCGGTGTTCGGCATCTGCCTCGGGCACCAGCTCATCGGGCTCGCGCTCGGCGGGAGGACGTCCAAGCTGCCGTTCGGGCACCGCGGCGCGAACCAACCCGTGAAGGACCTGCGGACCGGCCGCGTCGAGGTCACGAGCCACAACCACGGGTTCGCGGTCGAGCCCGACGGGTGGCCGCGCGAACGGAACCTCGTGCGGACGGCGTTCGGGCGCGTCGAGCTCACCCACTGGAACCTGAACGACGGGACGCTCGAGGGGCTGCGATGCCTCGACGTCCCCGCGGTCGCCGTGCAGTACCACCCCGAGGCGGCCCCCGGGCCGCACGATGCGCGCTACCTGTTCGACGAGTTCCGTGCGCTGATGGCGGCCGCCTGATGCCGAAGCGCTCCGACCTCCACCGCATCCTGGTGATCGGCTCGGGCCCGATCGTGATCGGGCAGGCGTGCGAGTTCGACTACTCGGGGACCCAGGCCTGCAAGGTGCTGCGGCGGGAGGGGTTCCACGTGTCGCTCGTGAACTCGAACCCGGCCACGATCATGACCGATCCCGAGTTCGCGGACCGCACGTACATCGAACCGCTCACGCCCGAGTCGGTCGTGCAGGTGATCGAACGCGAGCGTCCCGACGTGCTCCTGCCGACGCTCGGGGGTCAGACCGCGCTCAACGTCGCGGTCGCGCTCGCGGAGTCCGGGGATCTCGAGCGGCTCGAGGTCGGACTGATCGGAGCCGGGCTGGACGCGATCCACCGCGCCGAGGACCGGAGCGGCTTCAAGGAGACGATGAGCCGCGCGGGGCTCGAGACGCCGCGCGCGGGGACGGCGCGCTCGCTCGACCGCGCGCTCCTGCTCGGGGAAGAGCTCGGGTATCCGCTGATCGTCCGGCCGTCGTTCACGCTCGGCGGCGGCGGGAGCGGGTTCGCCCGCAACCGCGCCGAGCTCGAGCGCGTCGCGAGCCGCAGCCTCGCGGCGAGCCCCGTGACCGAGATCCTGGTGGAGGAGTCGGTCGCCGGGTGGAAAGAGTTCGAGCTCGAGGTGATGCGCGACGGCGCGGACAACGCCGTCGTCGTCTGCTCGATCGAGAACGTCGACCCGATGGGCGTGCACACGGGAGACTCGATCACGGTAGCGCCGGTGATGACGCTGTCCGACCGCGAGTATCAGCGGATGCGCGACGCCGCGCTCGCGTGCATCCGCGCGGTGGGGGTCGAGACCGGCGGGTCGAACATCCAGTTCGCGGTCGACCCGCGCACCGGTCGTCAGGTGCTGATCGAGATGAACCCGCGCGTCTCGCGTTCGTCCGCGCTGGCCTCGAAGGCGACGGGCTTCCCGATCGCCAAGATCGCGGCGCTCCTCGCGGTGGGCTACACGCTCGACGAGATCCCGAACGACACCACCGGCGTGACGCTGGCGGCGTTCGAGCCGACGCTCGACTACGTCGTGGTGAAGGTGCCCAGGTTCGCGTTCGAGAAGTTCCCCGAGGCCGACCCCGAGCTGACCTCCACGATGAAGTCCGTGGGCGAGGTGATGGCGATCGGCCGGACGTTCAAGGAGGCGCTGGGCAAGGCCTGGCGCTCGCTCGAACGTGCCGACGCCGATCTCGGCGGACCGGGTGCCGATGACGGTGGTCGACTCCTCGAGGCGCTCGCCGCGCCGAGCGAGCACCGGCTCCACCTCGTCGAGGCGGCCCTGCGGGGGGGAAGCTCGGTCGAGGAGGTCGCGCTCGCGAGCGGGATCGATCCGTGGTTCGTCGACCAGATCGCGCAGGTGGCCGAGCAGGTCGCTGCGCTCGACGGACGCGAGCTCGGGACGCTCGCGGCCCTCGAGCTCGAGCGTGCCAAGCGGATCGGGCTGTCGGACCGGCGGCTCGCGCGGCTCACCTCCTCGACCGAGGACGAGGTCCGGATGCGCCGGATGACGCTCGGTGTCCGGCCCGTGTTCAAGACGGTCGACACGTGCGCCGGCGAGTTCCCCGCCCGGACCCCGTACCACTACTCCGCCTACGAGGAACAGGACGAGGTGCGGCCGGCGGCGCGGCCGCGCGTGGTGATCCTCGGGGCCGGCCCCAACCGGATCGGGCAGGGGATCGAGTTCGACTACGCCTGCGTCCACGCGGCCTTCGCGCTCGGGGACGCCGGGTTCGAGGCCGTGATGATCAACTCGAACCCGGAGACCGTCTCGACCGACTACGACACGAGCGCCCGCTTGTACTTCGAACCGCTGTCGACCGAGGACGTCCTGGCCGTGTGCGAAGCCGAACGGCCGATCGGCGTGATCTGCCAGTTCGGCGGGCAGACGCCGCTGCGGATGGCGAAGGAGCTCGAGGCCGCCGGTTTCCCGGTCCTCGGGACGCCGGTGTCCTCGATCGACCTGGCCGAGGATCGAGGGAAGTTCGCCGGCCTCCTCCACGAGCTCGACATCCCCGCGCCCGAGCACGGCGAGGCGAACGACCTCGAGGAGGCTCGGGCGATCGCGGCGCGGATCGGGTACCCGGTCGTCGTTCGACCGTCCTACGTGCTCGGGGGTCGCGCGATGGAGATCGTCGACGGCGATGACGAGCTCGAGCGATTCGTCGCGAGCGCCGCCGCCGCAGGCCCCGATCATCCGGTCTTGATCGACCGGTTCCTCGAGGGGGCGATCGAGATCGACGTCGACGCGGTGAGCGACGGCGCGGACGTGTTCATCGGCGCCGTGATGGAGCACATCGAGGAGGCGGGGATCCACTCCGGCGACTCCTCGTGCCAGATCCCGCCGGCGACGCTGTCCGACGACGAGCTGGACGAGGTCGAACGCATCACGCGAACCCTCGCGCTTCGGCTGGACGTGCGCGGCCTGATCAACCTGCAGCTCGCGAGCAAGGACGAGCGGATCTGGGTCCTCGAGGCGAACCCGCGCGCGTCGCGTACCGTGCCGTTCGTGTCCAAGGTGACCGGGGTGCCGCTCGCCAAGGTGGCGACGTCCGTCATGCTGGGTCGGACCCTCGCCGATCTCCGGGATGAAGGGCTCGTGCCGGCCGAGCCCCGGCACTACCTGCGGCTGCCGCACACGGCCGTGAAGGCTGCCGTGCTGCCGTTCGGGCGCTTTCCCGGGGTCGACACGCTGCTCGGGCCCGAGATGCGGTCGACGGGGGAGGTCATGGGGATCGACGCCGATCCGGGACGGGCACTCGCCAAGGCCCTGGTCGCGAGCGGCGCCTCGCTGCCCCGCGAGGGCACGATCTTCCTTTCGGTCGCGAACCGCGACAAGCGGTCGATCCTGTACCCGGCCAAGCGCCTGGCCGATCTCGGCTTCCGCCTGCTGGCGACCCGGGGCACGGCCGCGGTGCTCGAACGCGCGGGGATCGCCGTCTCGAGGGTCTCCAAGGTCTCCGAGGGCGGACGCTCGGTCGTCGACCTGATCCGGGACGCCGAGGTCGACCTGGTCGTGAACACGCCGTTCGGTCGCGGCCCGCGCACCGACGGGTCGCTGATCCGCGCCGCCGCCGCGCAGGCGGGAATCCCGTGCATCACCACCCTGCCGGCCGTCCTCGCGGCCCTCCGCGGGATCGAGTCGGTGCGTGGCGAGCGAGGGGAGCCTCGCTCGCTGCAGGAGCACCACGCGGCCGCGGAGGCGGCGGTCGCCGTCCAGGAACGGCTGGTGTTCGGCCACGACCCCGCCGAGGTGGCGTCCTGATGCCCGGGGCTCTCGGGGCCGGACCGTGAGGCGCGTCCGCGCGGAGGTCCTGAACGCCAAGCGCGTCGGCGCGTACCACTCGATCACGATCGTCGCGCCCGAGGTGGCGGAACGGGTCCGTCCCGGGCAGTTCGTGTCGGTCGCGATGCCCCAGGGCCGAACCTTCCTGCTGCGGCGGCACTTCTCGATCCACCAGGCGTCGCGCCGGGGGGGATGGGCCGGCACCCTCGAGTTCGTCTTCGATCCACGTGGTGGTCGCGGGTCGAGTTGGCTCGCGGAGGTCAAGGCACATCAGTTCCTCGACGTGATCGGGCCGCTCGGCAAGGCGTTCGCGTACCCGGCGAAGCTCTCGACGTGCCTGCTCGTCGCGGAGGGACACGGCTCCGCGCCGATGCACTTCCTGGGCCAGGAGCTCCGGGCCCACGGCAAGCGCGTCGACATGCTGGTGGGTGCGGAGACGCAGGAGCTCGTCTTCAAGCCGATCGAGGGCAAGCGCCTCGCGCAGACGATCGTCATCGCCACGGAGGACGGGAGCCTCGGTGAGACCGGAAGCGTGGCCGACCTGCTGACGCAGGTCGTCGAGGCCACCGGCGCGCAGGTGATCTACGCGGCGGCGGGCCGGCGGACGCTGCGGCGGATCTCCGAGTTCTGTTCCGAACGGCAGATCCCCTCGCAGGTCGCCGTGGAGGAGGAGATGGCGTGCGGTTTCGGCCTGTGCTTCACCTGCACCGTGCCGGTGATCCGCAAGGACGGCTCGGGCTACGACAACCTCCGAGCGTGCATCGACGGGCCGGTCTTCAACCCGGCCCGGATCCTGTGGGACCGCTGGATGGGGGAGCAGCCGGGCATGATCGCGACGCCGCCCGAGGGGTTCCCCGTGGTCAAGACGTGGCCGGGATGAACCGGCCCCAGGCCGTATGAACCCGCACCTCGACGTCGACCTGAACGGCCTGCGGTTCCCCCAACCCGTGCTCTCCGCTTCGGGCTGCCTGGCGACCGGCCACGACGTCCCCGGCCTCGTCGACCTGCATCGGCTCGGCGGGGTCGTGACCCGGAGCCTCACGTTCGGGCCGTCGAAGGGATGGGCCACACCACGCGCGTCCGAGACCCCGTCGGGGCTGCTCACGGCCGTTGGGTACCAGAACCCGGGCGTGCTGGCGTTCCTCGAGGAGGACCTGCCGAGCCTCCGCAAGGCGGAGGTGCCGGTGGTGGCGTCGGTGGCCGGCGGGAGCCTGGGTGAGTACGTCAACGTGGCGAGTTCGTTGCACCTCAAGCCCGGGGTCGTCGCGCTCGAGGTCTGCGTCTCGTGCCCCGACGACGAGCGCGAGGGCGAGCCCTTCTACGTCCGACCGGAGCGGCTGACCGAGGTCGTGGGGGCCGTCGCCCGACTGTCCCGCGTGCCGGTGTTCGCGAAGCTGCCCCCCCTGCTGCCGGGGCTCGTCGAGACCGCCCAGGCGTGTGTCCGGGCCGGCGCCTTCGGACTCACCCTGATCGATCAGGTCCCCGCGCTGGCCATCGATCCTCATCGCTTGCGGACGCGGACGGCCACGGCGGTCGGTGGGCTCTCGGGTCCCGCGATCAAGCCTCTGGCGCTCGCGGCCGTGTACCGGGTCGGGCGGGCGCTCCCGAACGTGCCGGTGATGGGCGTGGGAGGCATCGCGACGGCCGAGGACGCGATCGAGTTCCTGCTGGCCGGGGCGTGGGCGGTCCAGGTCGGCACGGCGCTGCTGGTCGACCCCTCGGTCCACGTCGACATCGCGCAGGGGATCCTGGGGTACCTCCGCGAGAAGGGGTTCGCCTCGCCCGGCGAGCTGCGCGGCCGCGTTCGGGTCCCCGACGGTGGGAACGGGTCGTCGTGATCCCGCGCCCGGACAATCCACTCATCGTCGCGCTCGACGTCTCGGAGATCGACGCGGCCGAGGCCATGGCCCGGCGCCTCGACGGCGAGGCCGGGATCCTCAAGGTCGGGCTCGAGCTGTTCGCGGCACACGGTCCCGAGGCCGTGTCGCGGATGCGAGCGTTCGCGCCGGTGTTCCTCGACGTGAAGCTGCACGACATCCCGACCACGGTCGAGGGCGCGGCGCGCAACTGCGCCCGGCTCGGGGTGGCGATGCTCACGGTCCACGCGCTGGGTGGAGAGGCCATGGTCGCGGCTGCGGTTCGCGGCGCCGCCGAGGGCGCCGAGGAGGCGGGGCATGCGGCGCCGATGGTCCTGGCCGTGGCGGTGCTCTCGAGCCTCGCGGGGGAGGGACTCGCGTCGGCGACGTCGCTCGCCTTCGAGGCGGTCGCGGCGGGTGCGGACGGCGTGGTCGTGTCCGGCGAGGACGTCTCGCCGGTCCGCGAGGTGCTCGGCTCGGCGGCGTGTCTCGTCGTCCCCGGCATCCGGCCGGCCGGCTCGAACGGTCACGATCAGATCCGCATCCTCACACCGGAGGAAGCGGTCGAACGTGGCGCCGACTACCTCGTCGTCGGCCGGCCGATCACCGGATCGATGGACCCGGCGGGCGTCGCGCGCGCGATCCTCGCGACGGTTCGCTGACGGCCCGCCCATCGGAAACCTGCAGGTAGAGCGCATGAGTCGCGTTGATGCCCTCGTGGGGCCGTGGCTATACTCGCGGGCTTCCAGCCCCCGAGCGAAGGAGTGGTGTGATGCCCCTACCCGTCCTGACCGATGAACAGCGCAAGCAGGCCCTGGAGAAGGCCGCGATCGCGCGGAAGAAGCGCGCCGAGCTGAAGGGTCAGCTGAAGTCCGGCAAGCTCATGCTGAGGGACGTGCTGTCCAGACAGGACGACGACACGGTGGGGAAGATGAAGGTCTCCACCGTCCTCGAGTCGCTCCCGGGTGTGGGGAAGGTCCGGGCGCGCAAGATCATGGAGCGTCTGGACATCTCCGCCAGCCGACGGGTCCGGGGTCTCGGCGCGAAGCAGCGCGAGTCGCTCCTGGGCGAGTTCGCGAAGAAGTAGCTACCGCTGGCCGCCGGGCTCGGGAGGCTGTTCGTCGTCGCCGGACCGTCCGGGGTCGGCAAGGGGACCGTGGTCCGCCTGGTCCTCGAGCGCAACCCCGCGATCCACCTCTCGGTCTCGGCCACGACGCGCGCACCCCGATCGGGCGAGCGCGAGGGCGTCGACTACCGGTTCGTGTCCGAGGAGGCCTTCGATCGGATGACGGAGGCGGGCGAGCTGCTCGAGTGGGAGGAGATCTTCGGGCACCGCTCGGGCACGCCGGCCGAGCCGGTCCGTCGGGCTCTCGGGGCCGGGATCGACGTCCTCCTCGAGCTCGACGTGACCGGGGCCAGGCACGTGCGCGAGGTGATGCCCCGGGCGGTGCTGATCCTGCTCGAGCCGCCGACGATGGAGGAGCTCGAGCGTCGGCTGCGTTCCCGAGGCACCGAAACGGAGGAGGGTCTGGCTCGGCGACTGGCGAAGGCCGATCGGGAGCTCGAGCAGCGCGAGGCGTTCGACGTCGTGATCGTGAACGACGACGCCGAGCGAGCCGCCGACGAGGTCGCTGCTATCATCGATGCATCTCCGCAGGTAGACGGCCTGCCCGAGGCCACATCCGGAGACCAGGCCGGGGGAACGGCCAAGGGAAAGACCAGGGGAAAGGCCAACGGAAAGAAGGGATCCTCGAACCCATGATCGAGCCCAAGATCGACGACCTGCTCGCCCAGGTCGACTCGAAGTACACCCTCGTGACGCTGTCGGCCAAGCGCGCCCGCGAGATCAACTCCTATTACAACCAGCTGGGCGAGGGCCGCGCCGAGTTCGTGCCGCCCCTGGTCGAGACCGGGTTGCGGAACAAGCCCCTGTCGATCGCGCTCGAGGAGATCGCCGAGGGGAAGATCAACGCCGAGCGACCAGACGGGGTCGGCATCAAGTAACCGATCGACCCATGCCTCCGAAACGTCGGGGGCCGAAGGAGGCCCGCGTGACGACCGAGCGCTCCGCCCTCCGCTCCATCCTTGCGGGCCGTCGCGTGCTGCTCGGCGTCACCGGAGGGATCGCCGCCTACAAGGCATGCATCCTGGTTCGGCTCCTCCGCCTGCGGGGCGCCTCCGTCCGGGTCGTGATGACTCGTTCGGCGGAACGGTTCGTCGGCCCGGCGACGTTCGCGGCGCTCTCGGATCACCGCGTCTACACAGACCTGTGGGAGGAACCCGGCGTCGTCCTGCATGTCCGGCTCGCCCACGAGGCCGACATCGCCGTCGTCGCGCCGGCCACGGCGAACGTGATCGCCAGGCTCGCGCAGGGCATCGCGGACGATCTGCTCACGTCGACGTTGCTCGAGGCCGGCTGCCCGCTCGTCCTCGCGCCGGCGATGCACACGGGGATGTGGGAGCACCCGGCGACGCAGGCCAACGTGACCGCCCTGTCGTCGCGAGGGGCTCGCATCGTCGGACCGGCGCACGGGTCACTGGCCGCCGGCGACGAGGGGACGGGCCGCATGACCGAGCCCGACGGCATCCTGCAGGCGATCGAGGATGCGCTCGCGGCAGCGGGCGATCTCGCCGGCACACGCATCGTCGTGACGGCCGGACCGACGTGGGAGCCGATCGACCCCGTTCGATTCGTGGGGAACCGTTCGACGGGCAAGATGGGGTTCGCCGTCGCCGCGGAGGCGTTCGGACGCGGGGCCGCGGTCACGCTCGTGGTCGGTCCCGGCACGATCGAGCCCCCCGCGGGTCCCGCCGTGGTGCGCGTGACCACCGCGGACGAGATGCGCCGTGCCGTGCTCGACGCCGCCGAGGAGGCCGACGCGGTCGTGATGGCGGCGGCCGTCGCCGATTTCCGGCCCGAGACCGCGGCCGACGCAAAGATCAAGAAGGACCAGGGTCCGCCGCAGATCCGCCTCGTCCCCACCCGTGACATCCTCGCCGAGCTCGGCTCGGCCGGGGACACCGTCCTCGTGGGCTTCGCGGCCGAGACCGAAGACGTCGAGGCGTCCGGACGCGAGAAGTTGCGGCGCAAGGGCGTGCAGCTGTTGGTGGCGAACGAGGTAGGGCGCGAAGGCACGGGGTTCGGTTCGGATACGGATCGCGCCGCGATCCTGGCCGCCGACGGCGAGGACGTCGGCATGCGCGAGTGGACCAAGCCCGAGCTCGCGTCCGCGATCTGCGACCGCCTCGCCAAGCTGCTCACCGTCTAGCGCCCGGCCCGTCGCAACCCCCCGGACCGATCCCGCACCGCGTGCGGAGGCCGTCGGGGGCCGCTGCTATGCTCGCCCGCGATGAGCCATGCGTACCTGTTCTCATCCGAATCGGTCACCGAGGGGCACCCCGACAAGCTCGCCGACCGGATCTCCGACGCGGTCCTGGACGCCATCCTCGCGGTGGACCGCGAGTGCCGCGTCGCGTGCGAGACGTTGGTGACGACGGGGCTGGTCATGGTCGCCGGCGAGATCTCGACGTCGGAGTACATCGAGATCCCCGCGGTCGTGCGGCGGACGGTCACCGAGATCGGGTACACCGACGCCAACTTCGGGATCGACGGCGACACCTGCGGGGTGATCACGTCGATCCAGGAACAGTCGCCCGACATCGCACGGGGCGTCGACGAGGCGCTCGAGCATCGAGAGGGCCGATCGGTCGATGAGCTCGACGCGCTCGGCGCCGGGGACCAGGGGATGATGTTCGGGTACGCCTGCCGCGAGACCGACGAGCTGATGCCGCTGCCGATCGCGATGGCGCACCGGTTCGCCAAGCGGCTGGCCGACGTGCGCAAGGCGGGGGTGATCCCCTACCTGCGGCCGGACGGCAAGAGCCAGGTCACGATCGCGTACGAGGGGACGACCGCCAAGCGGGTCGACACCGTGCTGATCAGCGCCCAGCACCGCGAGGAGGTCGACGTCGAGACCCTGTTGGCGCCCGACGTCCGCTCCGAGGTGATCGACCCGGTGCTGCGCGAGTTCGAACTCGACGCGGACGGCGCCCGCATCCTCGTCAACCCGACGGGACGGTTCGAGATCGGGGGGCCCAAAGCCGACACCGGTCTCACGGGCCGGAAGATCATCGTCGACAGCTACGGAGGGATGGCGCCGCACGGCGGCGGCTGCTTCTCGGGCAAGGACCCGACGAAGGTCGACCGCTCGGCGGCGTACATGGCGCGGTACGTCGCGAAGAACCTCGTGGCCGCGGGCGCGGCCGACCGGCTGCAGATCCAGGTCGCGTACGCGATCGGGACGGCCCACCCGGTCTCGCTTGCGGTCGACACGTTCGGGACGGAGCTGGTCGACCCCGGCCGCCTCGTGGACGTCGTCTGGGACTCGTTCGACTTCCGGCCGGCCGCGATCATCCGGGACATGGACCTTCGACGCCCGATCTACGAGGACACGGCCGCCTACGGCCACTTCGGCCGCAAGGAGTTCCCCTGGGAGGCGACCGACCGCGCGGATGAGCTCCGCCGCGCGTTCGGGTAGCGCGGCCTCGCGGTTCGTCCCAAGGGCAGCGCGGGAGGCGCCGATGCGGGTCCTGTCGGGCCCCGTTACCGTCTGCATCGACCGGCCGCTGCTGGCCCTCGATCGTCCCTTCACCTACGACCTCCCCGAGGAGCTCGGCGCCGGTCTCGGGTCCGTGGTGCAGGTCCCGTTCCACGGCCGCGCCACCCGCGCGTGGGTGCTCGGCGCCACCGAGGACGTGCCCGAGCGGATGCTCCGGGTCCGCAAGCTCGTCTCGGCGGTCCGATCCTTCGACGAGCGCTCGCTCGCGCTGTTCCGCGCGATGAGCGAGCGGTACGTCGCGCCGCTCGCGACCGTGATCGGCCGAGCGGTGCCGCCGCGCGTCGCCTCGGAGGAGACCGCGCTCGGGACCGTGCCGCCGCGGGGGAGCCCTCTGACTGCGCCGCGTGCCTCACCCATCGAGGCCTACCGGGACGGCCCGCGGCTGCTGGAAGCGCTTCGGGCGGGGAAGGGCGCGTTCGTGGTCCGGCCCGCACCCACCGACGAGGCGGACGTCGCCGTGACCTGTGTCGCGGCGACGCTCGCGGCCGAGCTCACCGCGATCGTGATCGTGCCGGACGCGGACCCGGTACCCGCGACCGCGGGGGCGGTCGTGGACGCGTTCGGGGACGACGCGGTGCTCTTCCTCGGGGGCGACAAGCGCGTCCGGTACCG
This sequence comes from Actinomycetota bacterium, assembly GCA_036505195.1. GTDB lineage: Bacteria > Actinomycetota > UBA4738 > UBA4738 > HRBIN12 > DASSJM01. Next base: position 26,894 of record DASXTX010000109.1, on the reverse strand, counting down.
CACCTGGCTCGAGATCGCCGCCGGCCGCTACCGGGTCGTGGTGGGCACGCGCCCCGCGGTGTTCGCGCCGCTCGCCGAGCTCGGCCTGATCTACGTGCATCGCGAGGGTCACCCGCAGCACCGGGACGAACGTTCGCCCTCCTACCACGTCCGCGACGTCGCCCGGATGCGGGCCGAGATCGTGGGGGCCGTGAGCGTCCTCAGCGCGTTCTGCCCCTCGCTCGAGGCCACGGTCCGCGACCACGTCCTCGTCGAGCCGGCCGTGCGGCCGTGGGCGCCCGTCGAGGTCGTCAAGCCAGGTCCAGAGGGCCGATCGCCCCGCCTGATCCGGGCGCTTCGCTCGGCCACGCGCGCGTTCGTGTTCGAGCCGCTCCGTGGCTATGGGGTCGCCAGGGTGTGCAGGTCCTGCGCGGAACCGGCCGCGTGCGCGTCGTGCCTCGGCATGCTCCGGCTCGAAGGCGGCACCATCCGGTGCGTGGTGTGCGAGGCGCCCGGGCGATGCGCGTCCTGCGGGGCGACCGACTTCGGCATCGCCCGTCGCGGCGCCGAACGGGTCGGGGAGTGGGCCCGCGGCGTGGCCAACGTGCCGGTGTCGTTGATCGGTCGCGACGACCCACCCCGTGCTCCGCTCGAACGCGAGGTGCTGGTGGGCGGGGTCGACGCGCTGAAGGACGTGGGCTCTCCGGGCCTGGACCTCGTGGCGATCCTGCACGCCGACGCCTCGCTCCGTCGTCCCGGCGTGGACGCTCGGGAGCGCGTGCTCGTGACGTGGTTCGAGGCGGCGGCCTGGGCCCGTCCGGACGGACGGGTCATCGTGCAGACCGACGCCCCGAACGACCCCGCGGTCCAGGCCCTCGTCTCGGGACGACCCGACCGGTTCCAACGCGCCGAGGCCCCGCGCCGGGCCGACGCCGGGTTCCCGGTCGGGTCGCCCGTGTTCCGGGTGACCGGCGGCGCCGAGCTCGACCGCGAGCTGGCGGCGCTCGATCCAGGGACGTTGCTCTCATCGAACGTCGGTGGGGCGACGATATGCTTGGTCGCGCTCGATGCGGACCGCGTCCCGGGTTTCGGCGCCGAGATGCGCCGGCTCGCGGCGGCCGGGATCGTCACCCGGGTCGAGGCCGAGCCGCACCTGTGAGGGCGGACCCGCGCCGGTGGGGGAGAACATCGTGACCGTGATGCCGATCCGAACGCTCGGCGACCCCGTGCTCCGCGAGACGGCCGCGCCGGTCGAGGTGTTCGACGCCGCGCTCCGTCGGCTCGTCGACGACATGCTCGAGACGATGTACGCGGCGCCCGGCGTCGGTCTGGCCGGGAACCAGGTTGGTCTGCGGACGGCGTGCTTCGTCTACGACGATCGCGAGGGACACGCCGGCTTCGTCGCGAACCCCCGGCTCTCCGAACCGGAGGGCGAGGAGACGCTCGAGGAGGGATGCCTGTCGATCCCGGGTCCCTACCACCCAACGGTCCGCGCAGCGCGGGTCCGCCTGGTCGGCGCCGATCTCGACGGCGAGCCGCTCGACATCGTGGCGGAGGGTCTCCTGGCCCGGATCTTCCAGCACGAGACCGACCACCTGAACGGGCTGCTCTACATCGACCGTCTGGACGACGCGGGCCGGCGTGACGTGATGCGTCAGCTCCGCGAGTTCGAGGTGCAGCGCTCCGAACCCTGAGCGGTCGACCTCCGGGAGCGCGTGCGAGCCCGCGTATCCTCCCACGCGTGATCCGTTCGCTCCGCATCGCGTTCCTCGGCAACGACCGGTGGTCGGTGCCCTCCTTGCGAGCGATCGCCGAGTCCGGCCACGAGCTCGTCGCGGTGATGACGGCCGCACGCAGGCCCGCCGGTCGCGGCAACGAGCTCCGCCCGACGCCGGTCGCGGACGCCGCGGCGGAGGCCGGGCTGCCGCTGCACGAGGTCGAGACCGTCACGTCGGGTGCGGGCGCCGACACGCTCGCCGCGAACGCCCCCGACCTCCTGATCGTGGTCGCCTACGGCGAGATCCTGCCGCAGGCGGTGCTCGACCTCGCGGCGATCGCGCCCGTGAACCTGCACTTCTCGATGCTGCCGGAGTTCCGGGGCGCGAGCCCGGTGCAGACGGCGTTGCTCGAGGGACGCGACGAGACCGGCGTCACGACGATCGTGATGGACGCAGGGATCGACACAGGTCCGGTGATCCTCCGCCGAGCCGAGCCGATCGAGCCCGGGGACGACGCGGGTTCGCTCGGGGACCGGCTGGCATCGATCGGGGCGGAGATCCTGGTCGAGACCGCCGACCTGTTCGCGGAGGGCGCGGCCGAGCCCCGTCCGCAGGACGAGGGGGCCGCCACGTTCACCAGGCGCCTCGGGGCCGACGATCGCGTCCTGCGCTGGACCGAGCCCGCGCGCGATCTCGTCAACCGCACCCGGGCGATGTCGCCCGAGCCGGGCGCGACCACGAGGTTCCGGGGCGAGGACCTGAAGATCTTCCGCGCGGAAGCCGTCCCCGCGACCGGGGCGCCCGGCTCGATCGTCGAGGCGAGCAAGGAGGGGTTGGTCGTCGCGACGGGCGAGGAGGGGTTCCGGGCGATCCAGCTCGCGCTGGCGGGCCGGCGGCGCATGACCTCGTCGGACTTCGTGAACGGCTACCGCCCGGTGATCGGCGAGTCGCTCGGGTGACCCGTCCCGTGGACCGGAGGCGGGCCGGATCGACGCGCAAGGTCGGAGCCCCGGGGCGGCCGACGCCGGCGCCGTCCGCGCGTTCGGTCGCGCTCGACGTGATCCGGCGCGTCACCGATGAGGGCGCCTACTCCAACCTCACCCTCGCGCGGACGCTCGCGCGGGTCCGCCTGTCCGAACGCGACGCGGCGTTCGCGACCGAGCTCGTCTACGGCACGTTGCGCAGGCTCATCCCGATCGACCACCGGCTCGCGCCGTTGCTCGAGCGTCCGATCGACACCGCCCCCAAGGGCGCCCGTGCGGCGTTGCGCCTGGGGGCCTACCAGCTGCACTTCCTGCGCGTCCCGGCCCACGCCGCGGTGTCGGAGACCGTCGCCCTCGCCGACCCGCGCCATCGCGGTTTCGTGAACGCGGTCCTGCGGCGGTTCGCGACGCTCGAGCCGGAGGCGCCCGAGGGTCGGACCGATCTCGCGGTCTCGTTGCGGACCGGGCTCGCCGAGTGGGCGGTGCGCGAGCTCCGCCGGATCGTGTCGTCGGACGAGGAGACGGAGCGGGCCGCCGCCGCGCTCGCCGCACGTGCGCCGCTCACGATCCGAACGAACACCTGCCGCACGACGGTCGACGAGCTCGAACGCGAGCTGCATGCCGCCCGCGTCGGGACCGAACGAGGAACGCTGTACCCGGACTCGCTCGTCCTCGCCTCCGGGGCGCCCTCGGCGCTGCCGGGGTTCGGTGAGGGAAGGTTCGCGGTGCAGGACCAGGCGTCCTCGTTCGTCGTGGCGGCGCTGGAACCACGGCCGGGCGACCGGGTCTTGGACGTGTGCGCCGGTCCTGGCGGCAAGACCGGTCATCTCGCCTGCCTGATCGGGCCGGAGGGACGCTCGGTCGCCGCGGATGTATCGGCGGCGCGCCTCGAGCTCGTTCGAGCCAACGTCGAGCGGCTCGGCGTTCGGACGCAGCTGCTCGTGCAGGACGGTCGCCGGCCTGCCGTCCGAGGCGGGTTCGACCGCGTCCTGGTGGACGCGCCGTGCTCGGGGATCGGCTCCTCGCGCCGGCGCCCCGAGCTCCTGTGGCGGGCCCGCAAGGACGAGCTTTCGAGCCTCGCCCGGCTGCAGGTTGGGGTCGCGACCGCCGCCGCGGGGCTGCTGCGTCCCGGAGGCCGGCTCGTCTACAGCGTCTGCACGTTCCCGCGTGCCGAGACCGACGCCGCGTGCGACGCGATCCTACGGCGCGTCCCCGAGCTCGAGCCCATCGAGATCGCCGGCCCAGACGGCCCCGCCGAACGGGTCCGCCTCTGGCCGCATGCGCACGGCTGCGACGCGATGTTCGTCGCGGCCTTCCGCGGGCGAGCAACCCCTCCCGGCTAGAATCGCGCCGTGGCCAAGCTGGGTGCCTCCATCCTGTCGGCCGACCTCGGCCGTTTGGCCGAGGAGGTCAAGCTCGTGGGTGAGCATGCCGACCTCATCCATATCGACGTCATGGACGGACACTTCGTCCCGCCCCTCACGATCGGTCCGGTGGTGGTGGCCGCGCTGCGGCCGCACACGGATCGGCCCCTCCACGCGCACCTCCAGGTCGAGGCGCCCGATGGGTTCCTCGACGAGCTCGCGGGGGCGGGTGCCGATGCCGTGAGCTTCCATCTCGAGGCCGTGAGCGATCCGCAGCCCACGCAGCGCAAGGTCCGAGGGTTGGGGATGCGGGCGGGGATTGCGCTCGCGCCCCGGACGCCCGCGGAGGCCGCGTTCGCCTTCCTCGAGGACGCCGACGACGTGGTCGTCCTCGCGGTCGAACCAGGATGGGCGGGGCAACCGTTCCAGCCCGGGGCCGTGGCCAAGATCGAGGCGCTCCGTTCCGAGATCGACCGTCGCGGCCTCGACGTCGAGGTGCACGTGGACGGCGGCGTGAACCTCGAGACGGTCGCCCGGTGCGTGCAGGCAGGCGCCGACGTCCTGGTCGCCGCGACCGCGATCTTCGGGGCCGCGGATCCGGTCCGTTCGGCCCGTGAGCTGAAAGCGTCGGCGGAGGCGACGGTCTGATGCCGGAGTCGATCCTCGTCGTCGACGACGATCCGGACATCGCCCGATTCGTCGAGGTGAACCTCCGCAGCGCGGGCTACGAGGTCTCGGTCGCCTCGGACGGAGAGGAGGCGCTCGAGAAGGCGGCCGGCATGCGCCCCGATCTCGTGTTGCTCGACGTGATGATGCCGCGCATCGACGGTTTCGAGGTCGCGCACCGGCTCCGCCGGAACCCGCACACCTCGAACACGTCCATCATCATGCTCACCGCGAAGGCGCTCGCGACCGACAAGGTCCTCGGGCTCACCGCGGGCGCCGACGACTACATCATCAAGCCGTTCGACCCGATCGAGCTCCTCGCGCGGGTCAAGGGGACGCTCCGGCGAGCGAAGGAGATGCGCAACCTCTCGCCGCTCACCGGGCTGCCGGGGAACATCCGCATCCAGGAGGAGATCGAGCGGATGGTCCGCGAGGAGTCACCGTTCGCCGTGCTCTACGCGGACCTGGACAACTTCAAGGCCTATAACGACCAGAAGGGGTTCGTGCAGGGTGATCGCCTGATCCAGGCGACGGCGAGGATCCTGCAGGACGCGGTGGCCGGGCGTGCGGGCGCCGACGGGTTCGTCGGGCACGTCGGGGGAGACGACTTCGTAGCCGTCGTGCCGCCCGACGTCGCCGAGGACGTCGCCGGACTCGTGGTTGAGACCTTCGACCGGCAGATCCAGGGGTTCTACGACCCCGAGGACGTGCAACGCGGGTACGTCGAGGTCGAGGATCGCAAGGGAGAGCTGCAACGGCTGCCACTCGCCGGCATCTCGATCGGCATCGCGACCACGAAGGTGCGCTCGTTCGCCCACTACGGCGAGGCGGTCTCGGTGGCCACCGAGATGAAGCAGTACGCCAAACGCCAGCCGAAGTCCTCCTACGCGGTCGACCGCCGCAAGATCGACTGACCAACCCTCGTCGTCCGGCTCGCACGCCGCGGCGCGGGCGACCTATACTTGGGCTCCAGAAGAGCCTGTCTTCGGGGCGGGGTGCAAGTCCCCACCGGCGGTGAGAGTCCGCGACCCCCCGAACGCCATTCGGGGGTTGACCCGGTGAGATTCCGGGACCGACCGTCAAAGTCGGGATGGGAGAGGACGGGCGGAACGGCAGCCGACGGCTGCCCGTCCTGCCTCTTCCCCATCGCCGCCCCGGGATCGGAGCGACATGTCCGACGAGGCGTACATGGGGCGAGCGATCGAGCTCGCGCGACGGGGCAGAGGCCTGGTGTCCCCCAACCCCTTGGTCGGCGCCATCGTGGTCGCCGACGGCTCGGTCGTCGGCGAGGGCTTCCACGAAGGCCCGGGCCTGCCGCACGCCGAGGTCCTGGCGCTCGACCAGGCGGCCGCGCGCGCTCGAGGCGCCACGCTCTTCACCTCGCTCGAACCCTGCGACCATTACGGCCGTACGCCACCGTGCACGGAGGCGATCGTGCGCGCCGGCATCACGCGGGTGGTCTCCGCGGCTCGGGACCCGAACCCGGTCGTCGACGGGCAGGGGGTACGGAGCCTCCGCGCCCGCGGGGTCGAGGTCCTCGAGGGGATCCTCGAGGCCGAGGCGCAGCGGCTCAACGCGGGGTTCGCCAAGCACGTCCGCACCGGGATGCCGTTCGTGATCTGGAAGGCCGCCGCGTCGCTGGACGGCAAGGTGGCGGCGCGCGACGGCTCCTCCCGGTGGATCACCGGCGACGCCGCGCGGGCCGACGTGCATCGCCTCCGAGCGTGGGCGGACGCGATCGTGGTGGGTGCCGGCACGGCGCTCGCCGACGACCCCGAGCTCACGGTCCGCGATCCCGACTACCGGGGGAGACCGCCGATCCGGGTCCTGGTGGACGCGCGGGGGCGGGTGGGTCCGTCGGGGGACCTGTTCGACGATCAGGCGCCCACCCTCGTCGCGACGACCGAGCTCGCGCCCGCGAAGGCGCGTGACGCATGGCGGGAGGCCGGTGCGGAGGTGCTGGTGGTGGAGACCGACGGCGAGGGCGTGGGGCTCACCGCGCTCATGAGCGATCTCGGCAAGCGCGACGTCCAGGGGGTGCTCCTGGAAGGCGGCCCGACCCTGGCCTGGTCGGCGGTCGAGGAGCGCCTGGTCGACACGATCGTCCTGTACCTCTCGCCGAAGCTGCTCGGCGGGAGGGACGCCCCGACCGTGTTGGAGGGACGTGGTTTCGCGCCGATCGGGCAGGCGCTGCCGCTAAGGATCCGCTCCGTCGAGCGGATCGGCGAGGACCTGAGGGTGGAGGCGGATGTTTACGGGGATCGTTGAGGAGTGCGGCGTGGTCCGCGAGCTGGGGACGACGCGTCTGTCCATCGGCTGCCGAACGGTCACCTCCGACGCGACCGAGGGCGCGTCGATCGCGGTGAACGGCGCCTGCCTCACGGTCGTCGAGCGCTCGGACGAGCATCTCGCATTCGACGTGTCCGAGGAGACGCTCCGGCGCACGAGCTTCTCGCGCCTGAGGGCGGGCGACCCCGTGAACCTCGAGCGGCCGCTCACGCTGTCGAGCAGGCTCGGCGGTCACCTCGTGCAGGGACACGTCGATGGCGTGGGCGAGGTCGTCGCGATGGATCTCGCCGACGACGGGAGCGCGTGGATCACCGTTCGCGCCCCCGACCGGGTGGCGCGATACCTGGTGGACAAGGGATCGGTGTGCGTCGACGGGGTCAGCCTGACGGTCGCCTCGCGGGACGGGGAGACGTTCGGCGTGGCGCTGATCCCGCACACGCTCGAGGTGACGACGCTCGGCACCGCCGAGGTGGGAGACCCATTGAACCTGGAGGTCGACGTTATCGCGAAGTACGTGGAAGCGCTCCTCGACCCGATCGAGGGCCAGATGGGGGGAAAGACACCATGACCCAGGAGACGGGACCCACGTTCGCGACAATCGACGAGGCGCTCGCCGACGTCCGCGCCGGGAGGATGGTGATCGTCGTGGACGACGCCGATCGCGAGAACGAGGGCGACTTCATCATGGCCGCGGAGAAGGCGACGCCCGAGAACCTGAACTTCATGGTCACGCACGGCCGGGGAATCGTCTGCGTGCCGATGACGGCGCAGCGCCTCGACGAGCTCCGGATCCCGCTGATGGTCTCGAAGAACAATGAGAGCCACGGCACCGCGTTCGCGGTCTCGATCGACATCGAGGGGCGGACGACGACCGGGACGAGCGCGTTCGACCGCGCGGCCACGGTGCGGGCGATCACCGACCCTTCCCTGCGGCCGGAGGACATCCGGATGCCCGGCCACGTCTTCCCGCTCATGGCGCAGCAGGGGGGCGTTCTCAAGCGCGCCGGCCATACCGAGGCGACCGTCGACCTGGCGCGGCTCGCCGGCTTGTACCCGGCCGGAGTGCTGTGCGAGGTCCTGCATCCCGACGGCTCGATGGCGCGAGCTCCGGAGCTCGCGCGGGTGGCGAAGGAGCACGGCCTCAAGATCATCTCGATCGCGGATCTGATCGAGTACCGCCGCCATCGCGAGCATCTGGTGGCGCGGACGGCCTCGGCGCAGATCCCGACCGAGCACGGCGAGTTCACCGCGCACACCTACGAGAGCTCCGTCGACGGGATGGTGCATGTCGCGCTCGTGCTGGGCGAGGTGGGCGACGGCGAGCAGATCCTGGTGCGTGTGCACTCGGAGTGTCTGACCGGCGACGTGTTCGGCTCGATGCGGTGCGACTGCGGCGACCAGCTGCACGGTGCGCTTGCCCAGGTTGGCAAGGAGGGCCGCGGCGTCGTCCTGTATATCCGGGGCCACGAGGGGCGTGCGATCGGGCTGACGCACAAGCTTCGCGCCTACCGCCTCCAGGAGGAGGGACGGGACACCGTCGAGGCCAACGTCGAGCTCGGGTTCGCGGCGGACCCGCGCGACTACGGGATCGGCGCCCAGATCCTGGTGGACCTCGGCGTGCGCTCCATGCGGCTGCTCACCAACAACCCCGCGAAACGGGCCGGGCTCGAGGGCTATGGGCTGTCGATCTCCGAGCGCGTGCCGCTCGAGACGCGCCCCACCGCGGAGAACATCGGCTACCTGCGCACCAAGCGGGAGAAGCTCGGGCATCTCCTCGAGAACCTCGAACCCGAGGCCGCGCCGTGAGCGGGCCGAACGGAGAGCTGCATGCGGGCGGCCGGAAGAGGATGGAAGGCCGCGCCGTAAGCGAGCTCCGGGGTGACCTGCACGCACGTGGTCGCCGCTTCGCGATCGGGGTGGCGAGGTTCAACGAGCTCGTCACGCGCAAACTGCTCGAGGGCGCGCTCGCCGGCCTCCACGCGAACGGGGTGGCCGAGGAGGACGTCGACGTGGTGTGGGTGCCGGGAGCGTTCGAACTGCCCCTGGTGGCGCGGCGGCTCGCGCGGTCGCGGACGTTCGACGCCGTGATCTGCCTCGGCGCCGTGATCCGGGGCGAGACCGCACACTTCGAGCTCATCGCGGGGCAGGCGGCGGCCGGGATCCGCGAGGCCGCCGAGGCGACCGGCGTCCCGGTCACGTTCGGGGTCCTGACGACAGAGACGCTGGAGCAGGCGCTGGATCGCGCGGGCGGCAAGCACGGGAACAAGGGATGGGACGCGGCGACGGCGGCGATCGAGATGGCGTCGCTCCTCGAACAGCTGCCCAAGGAGGCCGAACCGTGATCGTCGACAAGCCCTGGGGCAAGGTCGTGACGTACGCGCTCAACCAGCCGAGCTCGGTCCGCGTGATCACCGTCGAGCCCGGCCAGGAGACGAGCGTCCACTACCACCAGATGCGGGACGAGGTGTGGGTCGTGCTCGACCCGGGGTTGTCCGTGCAGATCGGCAACCGTCAGGTCGACGCGTCCTCGGGGGAGGAGTTCATGGTGAGCGCCGAGACGACGCATCGGATCGCGAACCCCGGGACCACGCGCGGCCGGGTGCTCGAGATCGCCTACGGCTACACGACGGAGGACGACACGCTCCGCCTCCAAGACGACTACGGCCGCCCGCTCGAACCCGACTGGTGAGCCTCCGGCGACGTGGGTTCGTGGCCCGTCCTGCGCGTTGAGCGCCGCGCGCGGGCCGTGCTACGCTCCGCGCGCTCCAGGCACAGGAGGGCACGTTGGCAGAGCAGGGCACCGTGAAGTGGTTCAGCAACGAGAAGGGCTTCGGGTTCATCTCGCGCGAGGGGGAGGACGACGTGTTCGTCCACTTCTCGGCCATCGAAGGCGAGGGGTACAAGTCCCTCACGGAGGGCCAGGCGGTCGAGTTCGACGTGGTCGACGGCCCGAAGGGCAAGCAGGCGGCCAACGTCCGACCCGTCTGACCGAGCTCGGCCGGGGTCTGCCCCGAGCGTCGACAGCCTCCCGAGCGGCACCTATACTCTGCGGGTTGTGTTCACCGTGTTCGATCGGCACCGGCGAACGGCCGGTGCCTTCTCATCGGTAGGAGGTGATGCGGGGTCTCGGCTGATCCGCGCATAAACGACCGCATCCGCTCGGCGCAGGTGCGCCTTGTGGGTGCAGACGGGTCGCAGATCGGGATCGTTTCGACCCAGGACGCGCTCCGTCAGGCACAGGATCTGGATCTCGATCTCGTGGAGGTGGCGCCGCAGGCGACCCCTCCCGTGGCCAGGATCATGGATTACGGGAAGTTCAAGTACGAGCGCGACATCCGGCAGAAGGAAGCGCGCAAGAAGCAGGCCCGGATCGAGGTCAAGGAGATCAAGTTCCGCCCGAAGATCGATCCGCACGACTACGCCACCAAGAAAGGCCACGTCGAGCGGTTCCTCCGGACGGGCGCGCGGGTCAAAGTGACCATCATGTTCCGGGGTCGCGAGATGGCCCGGACCGAGCTCGGCCGCAAGATCTTGGATCGGCTGGTGGCGGACCTCGCGGATCAGGCGGTCGTCGAGGCGCATCCCAAGCAGGACGGACGCAACATGGTGATGGTCTTGGCGCCGTCGAAGAGGCCCCCCGAACCGAAGAGCGCCGAGCCGAGGAACCGGCGGGAGCCGGAGGCGGCCGTTGCCCGGGCCGCGGCGGAGCCCGTTCCGGAGCAGGCGCCGGACGAGGTGGTCGCGGCCCCGGCGGAGGCCCCCCCGGAGACGTACCAGGAGACGTAAAGAGGAGTCGGACGCGGCAGACGTTCGACCAGAGGAAGAAGAGCGATGCCCAAACAGAAGACGCACCGAGCGACGGCCAAGCGGTTCCGCATCACGCGGACCGGCAAGATCCTCCATCGCAAGGCGACCGGCAACCATTTCCTGCGGAAGAAGAGCGGGAGCCGTCGACGCCGCGTGGAGGGCATGACCCAGGTCACGGCCGAGCGCACCAACATCCGTCGGCTCCTCGGGAAGTAACGAAGATGGCACGGGTCAAACGATCGGTCCACGCGAAGAAGAAGCGCCGTGAGGTGCTCCGCAAGGCGAAGGGGTACTTCGGATCGCGGTCGAAGCGCTACCGCGTGGCCAAGGAACAGCTCCTCCACTCGGGTCAGTACGCCTACCGTGACCGACGAGACCGCAAGGCGCAGTTCCGCCGCCTGTGGATCGCCCGGATCGGGGCGGGCGCTCGCCAGCACGGCCTGTCCTATTCGAGGTTCGTGCACGGCCTGAACAAGGCCGGGATCGAGGTCGACCGCAAGATGCTGGCCGACATGGCCGTGCACGATCCGGCCGCGTTCGGCCAGCTCGTCGAGGCCGCCAAGGACGCGCTCGCGGCCTAGCCCCGGAGGCTGGGAGGGCGCGTGATCACCTCCGTTCGGAACCCGAAGGTCGCCGCGGCGCTCAGGCTCCAAAAGCGGGCGTTCCGCGAACGCGAGCGTTCCTTCCTGGTCGAGGGGGTGCAGGCACTGGGCGAGGCGCTCTCGATGCCCGGCGGCGGGATCTCGACCCTGTTCCACACGGAGCCCTCGCATCCCCTGGTCGAACGCGCGCGCGCCGGGGGCGTCGCCACGACGCACGTGAGCGTTGACGTGATGGCCCGCCTCGCCGGCACGGTGACCCCGCAGGGGTTCGTCGGGGTCGCGGCGTTCCTCGACGTCCCGTTCGACGACCTGCCCGATGAGCAGACCGGGGTGGCGCTGCTGCACGAGGTCCGAGATCCGGGGAACGCCGGGACGGTGCTCCGATCTGCCGACGCCGTCGGTGCCGACGCCGTCGTCTTCTCCTCATCCTCGGTCGACGTGTACAACGCGAAGACCGTGCGGGCCTCGGCGGGCTCGCTGTTCCACCTGCCGGTCGTCCGGGGCCCCGACACCGCGTCGGCGATCGAGGCGCTGCGGGCGCGGGGGATGCGGATCCTCGCGATGGACGCCGACGGCGAGGGCGACCTCTACGAGCAGGACCTGTCCGATCCCGTCGTGTTCGTGTTCGGCAACGAGGCGTGGGGTCTGCCCAAGGAGATCGCGACCCTCGCCGACGCGACCGTGCGGGTGCCGATCACGGGTCGAGCCGAGTCCCTGAACCTCGCCGCGGCCGCGACCGTCTGCCTGTTCGAATGGGAGCGCCAGCGTCGCGAGGGCAGGCGGGCGGTGCTCGAGACCATCATCGCCGCCGCCGCTCACGACATCCGCTCGCCGCTTACCGCGTTGAAGGGGATCGGGCACGCCCTCGCCACCCGGTGGGAGCAGATCACGCCCGAAGACCGCGAGCTGATGCTGCGAGGGATCCAGTTCGACACCGATCGCTTGAACGCGATCCTGCGTCAGCTCGTGGACGCCGCCCGGGTCGCCGCCGGTGCGCTCGATCTGTTCCCGCAACGGACAGCGGTCGCGCAGGTGGTCGAGGAGATCGCGACGTCCCTCGCCCGCGACCCCGATCACGTCCGCGTCGAGTGGGCAGGGATCGACGAGCTGAACGTGTTCGTCGACCCCGAGCGCCTCCGGCTCGTGCTCGAGGCGTTCGTCGAATCCCTCGTCTGGTGGGCGAGCGACGGTCCGGTTCGCGTCGAGGGGCGCGTTCGGGACGGCCGGCTCTCCGTCGAGGCCGGCCGCGCCGAGACCGAGCTCACGCAGGAGCAAGCGGAGCGCCTGTTCCGTCCCCGCGCGCCGGGGACCGGTTCCGGGAGCAAGATCGGGTTGTTCGTGGCACTCGGCGTGGCCGAGGCCCAGGGGGGCAGCGTGTCGGCCCGCGTCGCCGACGGCGCGCTCACCTTCACGCTCGACCTCCCCGTCCCATCCGGGCCGGACGCCTGACTCGCGGGCCGACGTCGCGCAAGGCCGGAAAAGGCCCTTGCTAGACTCGCCGCACCATGGACCCGACCGAGGCCACGCGCATCCTCGAGCAGGAGCTCGAGCGTGGACGCGCGCTGATCGCGGCGGCGCGATCGGTCGAGGAACTCGACGAGGCGAAGACCGCGGTCCTGGGGCGCAAGGCGCCGATCGCGGGCGTCCAGAGCTCGATCGGGTCGCTGCCCGGCGACGCGCGCCGCGACCTCGGTCGGCGGACCAACGAGGCGTTCGCGGAGCTGCGGTCCGAACTCGACGCGCGCCGAGCCGAGCTCGAGGAAGGCGCGGACGAGCATCTGCTCGAGGCCGATCGCGTGGACGTGACGCTCCCCGGCCGAAAGCCGCGCGGCGGTTCGCTGCACCCGCTCACGATCGTCGAGGCCGAGATCGTCGACATCTTCACGCGCATGGGCTACGGCGTGGTCGAGGGTCCCGAGGTCGAGGACGAGTGGCACAACTTCGACGCGCTCAACATCCCGGCGGATCATCCGGCACGGACGTCGATGGACACGACCTTCCTCGACGTTCCGGGCCATCCCGAGCTCGTCCTGCGAACCCACACGTCCCCGATGCAGATCCGGACGATGGAAGCGCAGGAGCCGCCGGTGTATGTGATCGTGCCCGGACGCGTGTTCCGCAACGAGGAGGTCACGGCCAAGAACATGCCGGTGTTCCACCAGGTCGAGGGTCTGGCGGTCGACGAGGGGATCACGTTCGCCGACCTGAAGGGAACGCTCGAGACGTTCTACCGTGCGCTGCTGGGACGCGAGCGCGAGGTGCGCCTCACACCGTCGTTCTTCCCGTTCGTCGAACCGGGCTGTCAGGTCGAGGTCTCCTGCTTCGTGTGCGGCGGCTCGGGCTGTCGAACCTGCGCCTACACCGGATGGATCGAGACGATGGGCGCCGGCATGGTCCATCCGACCGTCCTGGAGAACGTCGGCTACGACCCCGAGCGGTACACGGGTTTCGCCTTCGGCGGGGGCTACGACCGCCTGACGATGATCAGGTTCGGCATCCCGGACATCCGGTTGCTCTGGGAGAGCGACGTTCGCTTCCTGGAGCAGTTCGAGGGTGTCGCGTGAAGGTCGTCCTATCGTGGCTGCGGGAGTTCTGCGCGGTGGACCTCTCGCCCGAAGCGCTCGGCGACCTCCTCGATCGCAAGGGCATGCACGTCGAGTCGATCGAGCGCCCGTGGGAGGCCCTCGATGGCGTCGTGATCGCGCGCGTCCTCTCGGTGCGCGACCATCCGAACTCGGACACGCTGTGCCTCGCTCGCGTCGACATCGGTGGCGCCGAGCGCGAGATCGTCGTCGGCGTTCGGAACATGGGAGCCGGCGATCTGGTCCCTTACGCGGGTCCGGGGGCGCGCGTCCCCGCTGTCCCCGAGCCGCTCGCGGCGCGGGACATCCGCGGCGTGGTCTCGGATGGGATGATCTGCTCCGCCCGCGAGCTCGGAATCTCCGCAGATCACTCGGGGATCCTGGTCCTGCCGGCCGATGCTCCCCTGGGCGAGGACTTCAAAGCGATCTATAGACTCGACGAGGCCGTCCTGGACCTCGAGATCGAGACCAACCGGCCCGACCTCCTGTCGGTGTTCGGCATCGCCCGCGAGGTGGCGGGTGCGAGCGGCGAGCCACTCGTTCCTCCCGACACCTCGGTCGTCGAAGGTGATGCGGACGCAACGTCGGCGTCCGTGGACGTCGAGGACCCCGAACGCTGCCCCCGCTACCTCGGCCGGCTCATCCGCGGCGTCGCCGACGCTCCCTCGCCGCTCAAGGTGCAGGCCAGGCTCACCGCGGCCGGGATGCGACCCCTCTCGGCCGTCATCGACGCCACCAACTACGCGATGCTCGAGCTCGGTCAGCCGATGCACCCGTTCGACCTCGATCTGTTGGCGGAGCGCACGATCGTGGTTCGCCGGGCACGTGCCGGCGAACGGCTCGTCACGCTCGACGACGTGGAGCGTGAGCTGGTCGAGGACGACCTGCTCATCGCCGACCGCGAGAAGGCCGTCGGGATCGCCGGCGTGATGGGTTCGGCCGCCGCGGAGGTGTCGGCCTCGACGACGGAGGTGCTGCTCGAGAGCGCGTGGTTCGAGCCGCGTGGGATCCTCCGCACGTCGAGACGATTACTGCTGCCGACCGAAGCGGCGATCCGGTTCTCGCGGGGCACCGACCCCGAGGGCACCGGTCCGGCCGCCGACCGGGCGGCTCGGCTCATGGTCGAGTGGGCGGGCGGGGCCGTCGTGCCCGGCGTGATCGACGTCGGAGCCGCGCCGTCACGGCGGCACATCGCCGTTCGTCCGGCGCGTACCTCGCTGGTGCTCGGACACGAGATCTCGGCCTCGGACGTGGCCGAAGCCCTCGGGCGGATCGGCATCTCCAGCGAGAAGCAGGACGGCGCCGTCGTTGCCGAAGCGCCGAGTTTCCGCCCGGACCTGCAGCGCGAGGAGGATCTGATCGAGGAGGTCGCCCGCGTCCAGGGGTACGAGAGCATCCGCTCGACGCTCCCGGGCATCCGCCGGGTCGGCGAGCTCGATCCCTCGCACGACTTCCGGAGGCGGTTGCGACAAGCGCTCGTCCGCGCGGGCTTGCGAGAGGCGCTGTCGCTCTCGTTCGCATCCCGAGCCGATCTGGAGCTCATGGGTCATGACGCCGCGGTCGCGGTCGCGAATCCGCCCTCGGCCGACGAGCCGTACCTGCGCCGGAGCATCGTTCCCAAACTCCTGCGGGCGCTCGCGCGAACGATGGCTCGCGGCGCACGTTCGGTGGCGCTGTTCGAGATCGGCCACGTGTTCCACCCTGCCGATCCCGTCGACGAGCGCGAGGTCGTGACGGTGGCGCTCGCCGGCCTCGCCGATGAGGGGCTCTACAGCGAGTCGAGGACGTTCGACTTCTTCGACGGGAAGGGAGCCCTCGAGGCGCTCCTGTCGGGCCTCGCGATCGACGACTGGCGGCTCGCCGACGCCTCGGGACGACCCCTGCACCCGGCCAGGTCCGCGACCGTCGAGATCGAAGGGGAGCCGGCGGGCATGCTCGGCGAGCTCCATCCGCGCCTCGCACAACGGCTCGACCTGCCAGCGCGTGTGACGATCTTCGAGCTCGACGTCGCGTCGCTCGCCCGGAGCGCTCCCGGGCGCACGACGTACCGCGACATCCCGAGGTATCCCCCTATCCGACGCGATCTGGCGTTCATCCTGGACGCATCGACACCCGCGGCCGACGTTCGTTCGGCGCTCGAGGACGCGGCGGGCGAGATCCTCGGCTCGGTGCTCCTGTTCGACGTGTTCGAGGGCCCGCCGCTGCCCGAGGGAACGAAGAGCCTCGCCTTCTCGGTCGATTTCCGCGCCGCCGACCGGACGTTGACCGATCAGGAGGCCGACGGCGCGGTGGAGGCGATCGTCGAACGGCTGTCGCGCGACGTCGGCGCCCGGCTCCGGTCGGGCTGAACCCGCCGGGCTCGCTCGGGATCGCGCCCGGCGTCCTCAGGGCGGGGCCTGCGAGCGCCGGGTCGGACCCGCGGTCTAGACTCGGACGATGGACCGCGACCTGCTGTCGATCGACGACCTCTCGCCGAGGGAGCTCGGCCAGCTGCTCGAGCTGTCCGCCAAGGTCAAGGCCCAGCCGGGGGACTACGCCGATCGCCTCGCCGGGCGTTCGGTCGCGATGATCTTCGAGAAGCCCTCGACCCGAACCCGGGTCTCCTTCGAGATCGCGGTCGCCTCGACCGGCGGCCATCCGGTGCCGCTCTCCTCCGCGGATCTCCAGCTCGGGCGGGGCGAGACGATCGAGGACACCGGGCGGGTCCTGTCGAGGTACGTCCAGGCGATCGTGCTGCGGACTTTCGAACAGGAACGACTTGAGGTGCTCGCCTCGGCGGCCACGGTCCCGGTGGTGAACGCCCTGTCCGATTTCGAGCACCCGTGCCAGTGCCTGGCCGACCTGCTGACGATCAAGGAGGTGAAGGGAGAGCTCGCGGGCACGATCGTCACGTACCTGGGGGACGGCAACAACGTGACGCACTCGTTGCTGTTCGGCGGCGCCAAGGCGGGGATGCACGTGCGTGCCGGGACGCCGCCCGGTTTCGAGCCGATCCCGCAGGTCGTGCAGCGCGCATCCGACATCGCCGCGGAGACCGGCGGGAGCGTGACCATCACGCACGACCCGATCGAGGCGTCGCGCGACGCGGACGTCCTGTACACCGACGTGTGGGCGAGCATGGGGCAGGAGGCCGAGGCCGGCGAGCGCGCCCTCGTCTTCCCGGCGTACGCGCTGGACGCGGAGAAGGTGGCCGTCGCCGCTCCGGACGTCACCGTGATGCACTGCCTGCCGGCCCACCGGGGGCAGGAGATCGCCGCCGACGTGATCGACGGGCCGCATTCGGTGGTGTGGGACCAGGCCGAGAACCGGATGCACGCGCAGAAGGCCCTCTTGTTGTGGCTCCTCGGTCCCGCCTGAGCCCGATCCGGGAGGACCCGTCGTGGCGCGTCTGAACGACACCGTCGAGGCCGCGCTGATCGAATACGCCGACCTCCTGTCGATCCTGACCGACGACCCCTACAAGCCGCGCTCGTACGAGAAGGCCGCTCGTGCGGTGGGTGGCTACCCGAACGACCTGGCCACGATGGACCCGACGGAGATCCTGAAGATCCCGAGCGTGGGCAAGTCGATCGGCGAGAAGATCGACGAGTTCGTCCGGACGGGCTCGTTCGAGGCGCTCGACGAGCTGCGCGCGCAGATCCCGCCGGGGGTTCGCGAGATGACCGCGATCCCGGGCCTGGGTCCGAAGAAGGCGATCCTGCTCTACCGCGACCTCGGGATCGCGGACGTCGAACAGCTCGCGCAGGCGGTGGAGCAGGGCCGCCTGGCCGAGGTCAAGGGGTTCGGCGCCAAGACCGAGGAGAACATCCGCCGAGGCATCGAGCGCATGAGCCAGTCGACGGGTCGGGTTCTCGTGTCCGTCGCCATGGACCTCGCGGACCACTTCATCGAGCGGCTCGGTTCTCGCAAGGACGTGCGCCGGATCGAGTTCGCGGGCTCCCTCCGGCGGATGGCCGAGACGATCGGCGACCTCGACCTCCTCGTGGCGAGCGACGACGCGGCGGGGCTGATGGAGGCGTTCACGACGGTCGGGATGGCCGAACGCGTGCTCGCAAAGGGTGACACGAAGTCGTCGATCCTGACACGCAAGGGCCTGCAGGTCGACCTCCGCGTCGTCCCGCTCGATGCGTGGGGGGCCGCGATGATCTACTTCACCGGCTCGAAGGCCCACAACATCCGGATCCGCGAGATGGCCGTCCGCAAGGGTCTCAAGCTCAACGAGTACGGCCTGTACCGGGCGAAGTCGGGCAAGCTCATCGTCGCGGAGACCGAGGAGGAGGTCTACGAGAAACTGTCGCTCCCGTGGATCCCGCCCACGCTCCGCGAGGATCGCGGCGAGGTGGAGGCGGCGCTGGAGGGCACGCTCCCCGACGTCCTCGTCCGCACACAGCTGCGGGGCGACCTGCACACGCACACCAACCTCACCGACGGCCTGGCCTCGCTCGACCAGATGCTCGCGGCAGCCTCGGAGCTGAGGTACGCGTACTACGCGGTGACGGACCACGCGCCGAACCTATTCATGCAGCGGATGACGGACGAGAAGATGCTCGCGCAGCGGGAGCAGCTCCGGTCGCTGCAGTCCTCGTACCCGCAGATGACCCTGCTGCACGGCACCGAGCTCAACATCGACGCCGAGGGCAACGTGGACTGGGACGCCGACTTCCTCGAGGGGTTCGACCTCTGCGTCGCGTCGGTGCACTCGCTCTTCAACCAGCCGAAGGACGAGATGACCCGGCGGATCGTGCGAGCGATGGAGAACCCCCACGTGCACGTGATCGGTCACCCCACCGGCCGGATCATCGACAAACGCCAGCCGGTCGAGGTGGACCTCGAAGAGGTATTCAAGGCCGCGGCGCGCACGGGGACGGCCCTCGAGGTCAACGGCTATCCCGACCGGCTCGATCTGCGAGACGAGCACATCCTGTGGGCGCGGCGCCACGGCGTGAAGTTCTCGGTCGACACCGACTCACATGCCACCACGCACCTCGAGCACATGCGCTACGGCGTCGCGACCGCCCAACGCGGGTGGCTCACGAAGGACGACGTGATCAACGCGTGGCCGCTCGCCAAGCTCAAGGCGTTCCTGCGGAAGGGCCGGTGAGCGGGAAGCCGCACGGCGCGGCGGGCCTCGGCCGCCGGCTGCCCCGCTCGTTCTTCGCGAGGCCGTCCATCGTCGTCGCCCCCGAGCTGCTCGGCCGAGTCGTGGTGAGGATCTTGCCCGACGGCACGCGGCTCGCCGGCCGGCTCGTCGAGGTCGAGGCGTACGAGCAGGGCGACCCGGCGAGCCACTCGTTCCGCGGTCGTCCCACGCCCCGGACCGAGGTGATGTTCGGCCCCCCGGGGCGGCTGTACGTGTACTTCACCTACGGGCAGCACTTCTGCTCGAACGTGGTGACCGGCCCCGAAGGGTACGGGAGCGCGGTGCTGCTCCGGGCCGCCGAACCGCTCGACGGGTTCGAGACGATGGCGGCGAACCGAGGGACGGACGCGGTCCGGCTCCTGTGTTCGGGCCCGGCGCGGCTGACCCGGGCGCTCGAGATCGATCGCGCGGACAACGGGACGGACCTGGTGAAGGATCCCTCGTTGTTCCTGCTCGCCGGGTCGCCGGTCGGCCCGCGCGCGACCGGCCGGAGCACCAGGGTGGGCGTCAACGTCGGGGTCGAGCACCGGTGGCGCTTCTTCGAACGGGGGAGCGCGTTCGTCTCGCCGGGCAAGCCGTCCGTCCCCCACGTCGACCGGGCGGATCGGAGGGCTACGGGTTCACGACGATCGTGACCGTCGACCCCTGCTCCCGCTGCTCTCCGGCGTCCGGCGACTGCGACCAGACGACGCCCGGCCGGTAGTCGCACGAGGGGTCGTCCGGGTCGCACTCCTCGGCGTAGGACACCGACGCGGCGAACCCGGCCTGCTGGATCGCCGCCTCGGCGGCCCCGCGCTGCATGCCGACCACGGTGGGTACCGAGGCGAGGTCGGGCGCCGGGGACGGTTCGGGCGCGCCCTCGGCCACGGTGATCGTCACCGTGCCGTTCTGGATCAAGCGCGAGCCGCCCCCTGGATCCTGCGCGATCACGGTGCCCGGCTGCCGGTCCGACGGGGCGCCCACCACCGCGAGGGTGAACCCCGCGTTGTGCAGCGCCGAGATGGCCGCCTGACGTTCGAGGCCGATCACCGACGGCACCACCAGCAACTGGTACGAGGACGGCTCGGTGCAGACCTCGAGCGTGGGCTCGGCGCCGGCGGGGTACTGGAGCACGTCGATATCGCCCAGAGGCGTGTAGGGGTTCGCCAGGCACCCCTGCGTGACGTCCACCCGCAGCGTCACGTAGCCGACGTTCGGGGCCGTGCCGAACTCCTTCACGGGAAGCCCCTCGGTCGCGGCGAGCATGAAGGCGCGCCAGATCGAGGCCGGCCACGTTCCACCGTAGACGATCGAGATTCGCACGTTGCCGCAGCACATCGGGATCTGGCCCTGCGGGAACCCCACCCACACCGCGGTGACCATCTGGGGGATCGCGCCCACGAACCACGCGTCGCTCGCATTCTGCGCGGTGCCGGTCTTGCCGAACTGCGGCCGCCCGATGTTCGCGCCGACGCCGGTGCCCGACGACACCACGCCCTTCAGGATGTCGACCGCCTCGGCGGCGATCGCCGGCTCCACGGCTTGCGAGACGCGCGTGCGAGCCTGGTACAGCACCTCCCCATCGGACGTGGTCACCGAGATCACGGGCGTCGGCTGCACGTGACCGCCGAGATCCGCGAGCGTGCCGAACGCGGAGGCCATCTCGAGCGTGCTCACCTCGTTCACGCCCAGGACGGCGGCCGGCACGGCCGCGAGCGGGCCGTTCGGCTCGGTGGTGCGGGGGCAGCACCGGATGCCCATCCGCACGGCGGCCTCGACGAGCGCGGCGGCGCCCGCGTAGGGATCGCCGTCCCCGATCAGCGAGAGCAGGTTCGCGTAGGCGACGTTGACCGAGTTGACGGTGGCGCTCTCCAGCGAGATCGTCCCGTAGCCCCCGCCCTCGGCGTTGTGCGGCTCCCAGTACGTCCCGTCTTGCAGCAGGATGTGCGCCGTGGAGCCGTTGAGCGGCTGCGTCCTCGGGATCCCGTGTTCGAGCGCCGCGACGAGCGCGAACGGCTTGAACGCCGACCCGGCCTGGCGACCGGTGACGCCGCCGGTCGCGAGGTTGATGCGCGCGAAGTCGTCGTCCTCGTTCCAGTAGTCGCGGCCGCCGACCATGGCCCGCACGTACCCGGTCCTCGGGTCGATCGCCGTCAAGGCCCCGTAGGGGTCGCCCGGTTCGGTGAGCACCGACCCGATCGCCCTCTCGGCGGCGCGCTGCAGGCGAAGGTCGACCGTGGTGACGATCTTCAGGCCCCCCTCGAACAGGAGGTCGTAGCGATCCTGAGGCGTCTCGCCGAAGTGCGGGTTCGACAGGAACCACTCCTTCACGTAGTCGACGAACCAGGGCGCGGCGTAGTGCGTCTCGTCCTCCGGGGTGAGGTCGAGGGCGATCGGCGAGTCGCTCGCCTTCTGGAACTCCGCCTCGTCGATCATGTCGAGGCCGAGCATCAGCGTGAGCACGTGGTTGCGGCGTCGCTCGGACCGTCCCGGGTGACGGACGGGGTCGTAGTCCACCGGCGCGGCGATCAGACCGGCGAGCGTGGCCGCCTGCGACAGGGTGAGCTCGAGCGGCTCGACGGCGAAGTAGGTCTCGGACGCGGCCAGGATCCCGTACGCGCCGTTGCCGAAGTACACCGTGTTGAGGTACCGGGTCAGGATCCGGTCCTTGCTCATCCGCTGCTCGAGCTGCCACGCGAGGTACGCCTCGCGGATCTTGCGCCCGACCGTCTGCTCGTCACCGACGTAGAGCTTCTTCACGAGCTGCTGGGTGATCGTCGAGCCGCCCTCGACGACCTCGCCGGTGGTGGCGTCGACGTACGCGGCCCGAAGCAGCGCCCGCACGTCCAGCCCCGCGTGGTCGTAGAAGCGTTGATCCTCGATGGCGATCACCGCGTCGCGCACGACGTCGGGGATCTTCCGGGAACGGACGACCACGCGATTCTCGCCCGCGTGCAGGGCCGTGATCAACTTCCCGTCCGCCGAGTAGATGAAGGAGGTCTCCGGGAGGGCGGCCGCGCTCTCGCGCGCCTCGTGCAGGGAGGGGAGGTCGCACGCGGATGCTGCGAGGGCGAACACGAACGCGCCGACCACGAGGGTCCGCGTGCGAGGGGCCATGGTTCCACCATCTTGCCACGGGTGGAACGTGCCCACTGCTAGCCTTCGCGCCATGGGACCTGAAGACCTGCCGAGCCTGCTCGCCGGTTCCGCCGAGGTGGTGCCGGCGGAGGAGCTGGAGCGCAAGCTGAGCCTGGGCCGGCCCCTGCGCGTCAAGCTCGGACTGGACCCGACGGCGCCGGTCGTCACGCTCGGATGGGCCGTGGTGCTCCACAAGCTGCGGCAGTTCCAGGACGCGGGGCACACGGCGGTCCTGATCGTGGGTGACTTCACCGCGCAGGTCGGCGACCCCTCGGGCAAGACGGAGACACGGCCGCGCCTGTCCGAGGAGGAGGTGCGCGGGTACGCCGAGCGGCTGCTCGATCAGTTCTGGAAGATCCTCGATCCCGAGCGCACCGAGGTCCGGTACAACGCCGAGTGGCTCGAGCCGATGGGCATGGAGGCGATCCTGCGCCTCACGGCCTCGACCACCGTCGCACGGATGCTCGAGCGCGACGACTTCGCCAAGCGCTACGCGCAGGGCAAGCCGATCTCGATCATGGAGTTCCTCTACCCGTTGCTGCAGGGGATGGACTCGGTCGCGGTGGAGGCGGACGTCGAGCTCGGCGGCAGGGACCAAACGTTCAACCTGCTGGTCGGTCGCGATCTGCAACGCGCGTACGAGCAGGAACCGCAGGTGGCGATGACCACGCCGTTGCTGGTCGGCACCGACGGCGTGCAGAAGATGAGCCAGTCGGTCGGCAACTACATCGGGATCACCGATCCGCCGGACGAGATGTTCGGCAAGCTCGCGCGGGTGCCCGACGAGCTGATCGGCGACTACCGGCTCCTCACGCTCGACTTCTTCCGAGATCCCCCCGAGGCGCAACGGGTCGAGAAGGGGCTCGCCGACGGCACGCTCGACCCGTGGGCGGAGAAGCGACGGCTCGCCCGCGAGGTCGTCGACCTGTACCAGGGGGACGGCGCGGGCGCGACCGCCGAGGCGCGGTTCGACCGCGTCCACCGCGAGCGCGATCTCCCCGAGGAGATCCCGGAGGTCGCGATCCCCCCGGACGTGATCGTGGGGGGGAGCGTCTACCTCCCCGCCCTCCTCGCGCTCCTCGGCCTCGCCGATTCGAACTCCCACGCCCGGAGGCTGATCGGCCAGGGTGGGGTACGTCTCGGAGGGGAGCCGGTGAGCGGCGATGCGCTCGAGCTCCCCGTCGCCGAGCTCCGTGGCCGCGTGCTCCAGGTGGGCCGGCGAGGGTTCGTGCGGCTCGGGTAGCGCGAGGGGCGGGCTCGGCGCCAGCCCCTCGCTCGTGTTCGGCTCGTCTACGGTTCGTCGGTCAGGTTCGACCAGAGCGCCGCCTGACCGATGAGCGGCCACTCGCGCTCGGCGTCCCCCCGCGAGAACGGGTTCGTTGCGAGCGCCAGGTACCGGCTTCCCACCTCCGTGGTGCCATGGACGATCATCGGAGCGTTGGCCGCGGCTGCATTGCGGTCCCGCCACAACCCCGCCAGGAACATGTCCTCCACCGGCTCGAGGTACCGTCCGTCGATCGAGGCTCCCGTCGGGGTCGAGGAGAACCACGTGATGTTGGACGGCAAGTAGAGGTTGTCGGTGCCTGGGAAGCCCCCAGTGAGTGGCGAGACCGCGCCGATGTTGCCCCACCTGGCGATGCCACCGTCGGCAGAGTCGCTCGTCTGGGCCAGCGATCCCTCGATCAGGTCAGGGACAGCGTTCGTGAGGAACGAGAAATTGGCGGAGGACACGCTGGTCCCGATATAGCCTCCGCCCCGCTCGAAGAAAGCCTGGAGGCGGGCCCGTGCCGTTGGCTGCTGCTTGGACGGATACACCTGCCCGAGGTTGTAGATAACGTCGAAGTTCTCCAGGGGGTCCGTGGGGGAGCGCTCCAAGGATCGCTTGCCCACCACCATCGAGACGAAGCCGACGTCCTGCCCGAAGATCTGTCGGAGCGACCAGGAGGTGTCGTTCTCCGCCGGGGCCCGGTCGTCGACGAGGATCGCAACCCGCGGAGCCTCATCCAGCTGCGTGGTGTCGGGCTTGGCACCCACGCCGCGTTCGAAGAACATGCCGGCCGCCGCCCCGGCCGCCTGGAGGGCCGTCGCCGCGGAAGCGTCGAAGATCAATGAGCCGGCCGGCATCGGCCCACCGGTCGTGCTGGCGAAGGACTCCTCTGCGACCTCGCCGTCGATCCCGTCGTGCAAGAGGCTCAGGATCTCCCGGACCTCGTGGGCGCCCCGCAGCGTGACCGCGAACCAGTCCGCCGGTCCGGTCCCGCGAAGCCCGCCCTGAAGCGGGTTCACGCCTGCGATGGGTTCGGTCGACGGGGCGAACGATGCATCGTCACGAGGCACCTCGACGACGTCGGCGCCCCACAGGAGCCCGTGGCTCCACGCGCCGGGCGGGGCGTAGAGCTGGCTGATACGGTCCGAGACGTCCTGCCCCGCGCTGAGCGCCGTGAGCGCGATGCCTCGGAGCGGCTGGTCCATCCAAACAACGTAGGAGCCAGCTGGGAACGTCTGGCCGCTCCACGAGAACTCGGCCGTGGCCCGGTGGACCTCGATGCTGTTATCGAGGAGCCACTGAGCCATCCGGTTCGCCTCGGCGTCGCTTCGCTGGGCGGCGGACGAAGAAGCACCCCGGAAGGGGATCACGTACGCGGTCGGGTATTCGACCATCCAGTTGTGCTCGTCCTCGGTGAAGCCCCGGTCTGCCACGAGCGGGTCGTCACAGCAGTTCCCACGGTCGGCATCGGTGACGGCGCGACGGAAGATCTCCAGCTGGTCGTGGAGGATGTCAAGGCGGTTGTCGAGCCAGAAGTCGGCGGAGGAGTAGAACCCGATGTACTGGGCCCGCTTCGATCCGAACCGGCCGTCGCAGCCCTCACCGTCTTCGCACATCTCCAGGGTGGAGCCGTCGATGCCGTAGAACGCCATGTACGTCTGTGTGTAGAAGGGCCCCCAGTCGTCCCATCCCTCGGCGTAGGCCGGCCCCGTCGGGGGATGACCGAAGAAGCCGTCGGCGTTCCAGTCGTTGACGGGGCGGATGATCCCCATGCCCGCGTTCGTGAAGGCGGCCTCGTTGGCGTCGAGCCGTCGCTGGTTCCACTTCACGAACAGGTCGTATTCGATCCCCGGGTTGTGCGGCTTCGTCAGTCCGTCGATGAGGGTGGGACCATAGTAGCCGTGCATGGCCAGGCCGACCGGCGCCAGCCACTCCTGCTGGAATGCCACGTTGGCCTGGATCTCCGGCTGGGACTGCACGAACAGGTCCCGGTTCAGGTCGAAGCCGTTCGCGTTTCGCCGGACCCCGGCGACCCGGCCATCCGGGTTCGCGGTCGGGATCACCACGACGAACGTGTGATCGAGGAGGGCGTCCACCGTCGAGTTGGCGCCGCGTGGGAGCGTCACCAGGTCGCGGATGACCTGCATCATCGCGTCGGTGCCCTCCTCCTCGTTCCCATGGATGTTTGCCTCGATGAAGATCGGCAGCTTCACGTTCGGGCCCCATGACGCCAAACGGGCCTGCGCCTCCGCAGGGTCGTCGAACATGAGGCTTCGGAGCTCCTGCCAGCGGGCGAAGGCCTGCTGCTGCTCCGGGGTATCCAGCGCGTTGACCACCACGCCGTAGATGTCCAACCCACCAGCCGACTCGCCGATGACGCCGAAATCCATCCGGTCGGGGACGCCCCCCGCGGCCGCCTCGGCCTCGAACTGTTCGAGGGTGCACCCGATGGCCTCGTAGGGGATCAGGGCGAGAGGGTCGTCTTGCTGGTCAGCGATGCTGCCGCTGGGAGCTGCGCACCATGGCTCGCCATACGTCGGGCCGAGGCCGGGCGAGATCGGGTTGCCGTCCCAAGGAGGTGCCGACTGCGCGCCGGCGGGCGAGGACACGGCGATCGCCGCGACCATCGCCATGATCGCCGTGACCCATGCGAAGGTCTTCGAACGCTTCCTGGATGCTGGTGACACGAGAACCTCCCTCTTCAACGACGGACGAACCCCTGGGCCGGATCTGAGTGATGTCATCTGAGTGGAGGTGACCGAGATCCAATCAGAGGAAATCGGGGCGGCGCGGGAAGGGCGGCGATCTCCATCCGTGTTCCGAACGTATACCCGCCACGCGCGCTCCCGCCAGACCGGGATCCTGCCTTGGCGGCTCGAACGACCGTTCGAGCGTGCCCGCCGACTGGTATCGTTGGAGCGAACAGCAGAAGCGTCGGGGTCAGGGGCGACTGTTCGGTTGACGCCCTCGGCTCGCGTGCCTACCATGGTGGGTCGCGCGACCCCATTCCTTGGAGTCCCTTGCTTCGGGTCGGCGCTCGCACCTTGAGAACTGAACAGTGTGCCAAAAGCCAGTGCGATTACCCCGTTGATCTCGGGAGGTGCGGTTCGCCGTGCCTGCCGGCTCGACGGTCGTACGGAACTGCACCACAGGAAGGCCGATCCGGGTGTGCTGCTCGGGGAGGCCGACTTTCCAACAACGAACCCGAAACCGGCCTTCACGGCCGGGTCCAACGGTTCTCTACGGAGAGTTTGATCCTGGCTCAGGACGAACGCTGGCGGCGTGCCTAACACATGCAAGTCGAGCGGGAACCTCAGGAGGGGTAACCCTTCTGAGGGGAGAGCGGCGAACGGGTGAGTAACACGTGGGCAACCTGCCCC
>DASXTX010000108.1:0-9568 GCA_036505195.1 Actinomycetota bacterium | reverse complement strand
GGTGCCCTGCCTGGTGGACGGACACGGCCTCCGGCCAACCAGGATCGGGTCGCTTCCACCGCAGTGCCTGGCCCTCAACCGGACGTTCGTGAACGTCGTCGAGCTCACGGTTCGCGCGGCGCTGGACGGGAGTCGCGACCTGGTGTACCAGGCCGCGATGCTCGATCCGAACACCGCCGCGACCCTCACGATCGACCAGATCGTCGCGATGTGTGACGACCTCATCGAGGCCCACGGCGAGCTCCTCCCCGAGGGGATCCGCGGCCGCTAGACGAGCTCACGGAACGGCAGCACCACCCGTCAAGCCCGGGATCAGGCGGCGCGCGTTGTCTGCGTAGACCGCACGCAAGACGTCCTCGGACAATCCCAGCCCGGAGATGGCCCACCGGCCCTGGGCGGGGATGTCCTCGGTCGAGTAGGGGAAGGACTCGTCCTCGGTCTCGAGGAACCGGAAGTGGATGGAATAGGCCTCTGGCTCGGGCGGGAACCAGTCCGTGCCGAAGAGCACTCGGTCGGGATGCCGCTCGATCAAGGACTTCGCCCCTTGGGGCTGCCGCCCGAGCTCGGCGATGCGGGCCGCGATGTCGACGTGGAAGTTCGCGTACATGTCGAGCATCCTGCCCACTCGGGCGAGGTCCTCCGCGGCCCCGCCCATGTGAGCGCCGATGAAGACGGTTCGTGGATTCGTGGCGACCAGGCCCTCCAGCGAGTCGATCAGGTGCTCGAAGGGTCGGAACCGCTCACGGTCGCCGAACCACCAATCGGGGTGCTGGAGCAGCTCCTCCAGACGCTCGTTCGTCTCGTCGAGCGGTTCGAAGAACGCCATGGGATCGGCGGTGTGGATCAGTACCGGGAGGCCCGCGGCAGAGCATGCGGCCCAAACGGGCGCCAACCGAGGATCGTTCGGCATCAAGGGCTGCATCTCGTCGTCGGACACATGGAGCCCCAACTCCTTCCAGACCTTCAGGCCCTTGGCTCCCGCCGCCGCCGACTCGGTCACGCTCCGGGCCAGCCGGTCCCCGAAGCCGGGCTCGGCCGTTTCGTGCCAGTTCAGTCCGCAGAAGGTGATGAACCGGCCGTCGTGGGCCCGGTCATATCGATCCAGGTTCCGTTCCAGGGTCTGGCCGAAGAACCCATCCATGTTCGCGATCGTCGCAACGTTGGAGGCGTCCATCGCGTCGAGCAGTGCCGGCACATCACCGACCGCCCAGCCTTTCGTCAGCCACGTGCCGAGGTGGTTGTGAGCGTCAACAACGGGGAACCTGGCCCGATCCACCTGATGCTCCGGCACATGGAGCATCGAGCGCGGCCGGTACGCGGCGAGGGGCAGATGGCGGAGGTAGATAGTTCGGTCGTCCACCGTGTCAGACCGCGGCGATCTCGACACCCGCTTCTTCGAAGGCGGCGAGCAAGCGCGGATCGGCCCCCGAGTCCGTGATGAGTTCGTGGACACGGGAGAGCTCACAGATTCTGGCGAACGCGACCTGGCCGATCTTCGAGCTGTCGGCCAACACCACGACTCGCCGGGATCGGCCGATCAGGGACCGATTGGTCTGGGCCTCGACCTCATGATGCGTGGTGAGGCCGGCCGCTGGGTCGATTCCGTCCACACCGATGAACACCACGTCGAGATTCAGCTCTTCGAGGCTCCGCTCCGCCAGCGGCCCCACCAGCTCGTAGGACTCGCTGCGGACGACCCCGCCGGTGACCACGAGCTTGAGGTTCGGGTGCACGGCGAGCTCGGACGCGATGTTCAGCGCGTTCGTGACCACGGT
Source organism: Actinomycetota bacterium (assembly GCA_036505195.1). GTDB lineage: Bacteria > Actinomycetota > UBA4738 > UBA4738 > HRBIN12 > DASSJM01. The sequence continues at coordinate 7,793 of DASXTX010000108.1, read as the reverse complement.
CAGGTCAAGCCGCTCGGTCAGCGCTCGAGCGACTTCGGTCGTCGTGGTGCCGCCGGTGAGGCCGACAGCCGCGCCGTCTGAAACGCGATCCGCGGCGGCCTGCGCGATCCTGCGCTTCTCCTCCTGATGCCGGGCGGCCTTGTACCGAAGGGGGAGCTCATACAGCACGCCCCTGGCCACGGCTCCGCCGTGCGTGCGGGCCAACAGCTTCTGCTGCCCCAGGACCTGCAGATCTCGCCTGATGGTCGCCGGCGACGATCCGAGATCCGTGGACAAGTCGGCCACCGCGACGGACCCACCGTTCGAGAGCCGCTCGAGTATCGCGGCGAGCCTGTCGGCCTGACGCACAGCCAGGAGTATAGTCCGTGCGCGATTGGCTTGTGCGGGTGAGCGGTTTCGCTCTAAACTCCGCAAAAGTGAGCGCAATCGTGCAGGAAATCGCCAGCCAGCCCGGCTGCTGGACGCTGGCCATCGATCGGGCGGCGGCATCGGGAGAGGAATTCCCCGAGCACACCTCACGGATCGCCGCTGTGGGCTGCGGCACCTCGTCCTTCGTCGCCCAGGCCTACGCGGCCCTCCGGGAGCGCGAGGGCAAGGGCGAGACCGATGCCTTCCCGGCCTCCGAGTTCCCGGCCAACAGGTCCTACGACGGGATCGTGGCCATCTCCCGGTCCGGCACCACGACCGAGGTCTTGCGGATCCTGGAGTCGATCGAGTCGCCCACGGTCGTCATCACGGCCGTGCCCGACTCCGCCATCGTCGGAACCGCGGACCATGCCGTCGTGCTGGAGTTCGCCGACGAGCGGTCGGTCGTGCAGACCAGGTTCGCCACCTCGACGCTGGCGATGCTCCGGGCCCACCTCGGCCAGGACCTGCGACCTGTCGTCGCGGAGGCCCACCTTGCGGTGGGGATCGAACTCCCCATCGACCCCACGTCGTTTGACCACTACGTATTCCTGGGCACGGGGTGGACCGTGGGGCTTGCTCACGAGGCCGCCCTGAAGATGCGAGAGACGAGCGGTTGCTTCTCCGAGTCCTACCCGGCCATGGAGTACCGGCACGGGCCCATCAGCCTCGCTGGACCGCGCTCTGTGGTGTGGACGCTCGGCGATGTCGACGGGGAATTGCAGAGGGAGGTGGCGGCGACTGGAGCCATGGTGGTGGCGGGGGATCTCGACCCCATGGCCGAGCTCATCAAAGTGCAGAGGGCGGCGGTGACGCTGGCGGTGGCGCGAGGCCTTGACCCCGACCACCCCCGCCACCTCACCCGATCGGTTGTCCTTTCATGAACAGGGGGAGCGCCGTGAAGCGGATACGATTCGCACTGGGCCTTGCTGTCTGGCTTGTGGCGACGGCGTGCACTGGAGGAGGCGGCGAACAGCAAAGCCCGAGCGGTGCGACAAGTGGCGTGGTCGACTTGGTCATATGGCATGGGTATGGGCGGTTGGCCGCGCCGGGAGAGGAACCGAATTACGAGTACAACTCGCTCCAAGCCCTGGTCGACACGTACATGAAGCTGCACCCCAACGTCCACATCGAGCTCGTGTACTACAACAACGACAACGCGCTCACGAAGCTGACGGTGGCGCTCCAGGCCGACCGGCAGCCCGACATCACGTACCAGTACGGGTCCTCAATGCCACAGCTCGCTACTACGCCGAAGGTCGTTGACCTCACCGATCGTGTGCAAGACCCGAGCTTCGGGTGGGACGACTTCTTCCCAGGCGAGCGAGCCGCGGCCACCGTCGACGGCCGGGTGCTGGGCGTCCCCGCTCTGGTGGACAATCTGGCCATCGTCTACAACAAGGACCTGTTCGATCAGGCCGGCTTGGCGTATCCATCGCCGGATTGGACCTGGGACCAGTTCCGTACCGCGGCCCGAGCCCTCACCGACCCCGCAAAGAAGCACTACGGATGGGTCTTCCCCACCGACGGGCTAGAGGACACGGTGTGGCATTGGGATGCCATGCTATGGGAGGCAGGTGGCGACATCCTGAACGCCGACAATACGAAGGCCGCTTTCAACTCAGCCGCTGGTGTGCAAGCCCTCACGATGCTGCAGGATATCGCTAAGGATGGCTCGATCTACTTCGACTACGCCCCCGATAGCCCGAAGACGGACAACCTGTTCAACTCCGGCTTCATCGGGATGAAGGTGACGGGCCCGTGGGCTCTGCCTGCGTACCCTGACGCGAACTACGGCGTGCAGATCATGCCGTCGTTCGGCGACCCGGCCAACCACCAGACCATCGCCGGGCCGGACAACTGGGTGATCATGGACAACGGACCCCAACGCGTCGACGCGGCCTGGGAGTTCATGAAGTGGTTCACCGACCCGGAGCAGATCCTCCAAGATAGCGTGACCACGGGGCACCTCCCTACGCGGGCCTCGGTCGCCAGCCTGCCGGGTTTCGATCAGCTCGACCGCAAGTACCCGGGTGTGGGCGAGTTTGCGGAGAACCTGGCAAACGTGTTGAAGGCCCGGCCGTCCCTCACGACGTACCCGCAGATCTCCGCGGAGATCGGGCAGGCCGTGGTCAAAGCGATGCTTGGTAAGGCCACTCCACAACAGGCTCTCGACGAAGCCGCGGCCAAGGTGAACGGTATCCTGGCGATCCCGCAGTAGGAGGTCAGCGGTGCGGTTCCGGCAGGCGCTCCAGTCCGACCACGTCGCGGGCTGGGCTTTGGCCCTCCCTGCCGTCTCCCTGATCGCCGTGTTTGGTCTCATTCCCATCGTTTGGTCGTTCTTCCTGTCTTTGCAGAAGAGCAACCTCATCTCGCCCGACACACCGTTCGTGGGGCTCGCGAACTACCGGGCGATCACGAAGGATCCCCTGTTCCGTGAGTCCGCAGCGCACACGATCATCTACACGGCGCTGTTCGTGCCGATCTCCGTCGGGGGTGGGCTGGCCATGGCCGTCGCACTCAACCGGAGGCTCGGCGGTATCCGGTTCTATCGGACGGCGGTGTTCGTGCCGGTCGTGGCGTCGACCATCGCAACGGCCATCATGTTCCTGATCCTTTTCGACCCGAAGTTCGGCCCGGTCAATTGGGTCTTGGACAAGGTGGGGCTAGGGCCATTCGGGTTCCTGGAGAGCCCGAGCCAGGCGCTGTACGCCATCGTGGCCATGACCGTGTGGGGATGGCTGGGGTTCGACGTCATCGTCTACCTCGCCGCGCTGCAGGGCATCCCGCCCGAGCTCGTGGAGGCGGCCGAGATCGACGGCGCCGGCCGGTGGGGCATCTTCCGCAGTGTCACCCTGCCGCTCCTGGGGCCGGCAACGCTGTTCCTGGTGGTGTGGTCTACGATCAACGCGCTCCAGCTCTTCGACGAGGTCTTCTTCCTTACCAAGGGCGGACCGCTCCACGCCACGTATGTCCTCGTCTACTATGTCTTCGACCTGGCCTTCCAGAAGGGGATCGCAGGGTACGCGGCAGCCATCGCGTACGTGTTGTTCGTAGCCATCCTGGTGCTCACCATCATCCAACTCTTGGTTGGCAAGCGGGTGGTCCACTACACCTCGTGAGCGAACAGGCGATCCTGGAGCGGCTGGAGCCTCACGAGCTCGAGGAGCCCGCTCGTCCCCGGCGGTCGCTGCCGTTCTCTCTGTGGCACATCGTGCTCTTCCCGATGGCCGTCGTGATGCTGGTCCCGCTGCTGTGGATGGTGGTGACCTCGATCGAGACGGTGAGCGAGACGCGGCGGTTCCCGCCGGTCGTGATCCCGCAAGGGATCCACTGGCAGAACTACACCGCGGTGCTCGAGAACGCTCCATTCGGTCGGTGGTTCGCGAATACGGCCATCGTGACCATCGTCGTGGTCCTGGGGAACCTGTTGTTCTGCAGCCTGGCCGCCTACGCCTTCGCCCGGATCCGGTTCTTCGGGCGGGAGGTGATCTTCATCTTGATCCTGGCCACGCTCATGATCCCGTTCCAGGTGGTGATGATCCCGACCTTCCTCATCGTGAAAAGGCTCGGTCTGATCGACACGCTCGGGGCTCTCATCGTGCCGAATCTGGCCAGCGCCTTCGGCATCTTCCTGCTGACGCAGTTCTTTCGGACACTGCCGGTGGAGCTGGAGGAGGCGGCCCGCATCGACGGCGCCTCGCGCTTGGGGGTCTTGTTCAAGATCGTGCTCCCGCTGTCCGCGCCGGCCCTGGCCACCCTCGCCGTGATCCAGTTCATGTGGACGTGGAACGACTTCCTGTGGCCGCTCATCACGATCTTCTCCGAGAAGAACATGACCCTTCAGCTCGGCCTGACCACGTTCCAAGGCGCTCACCAGACCAACGCCGGTTTGTTGATGGCGGCGAATGTCATGAGCATGCTTCCGATCCTGGTTCTGTTCTTCGTAGCCCAGCGATACTTCATCCGAGGCATCGCCACGTCCGGGCTCAAGGGATGAGCTGATGGCTGACGTCCGGTTCGAGCAGGTGACGAAAGTCTTCGCCGGGGGCGCCACGGCCCTGGACGATCTCACGCTTCGGGTCGATGACGGGGAATTCATGATCCTGGTTGGGCCGTCGGGTTGCGGGAAGACCACGGCGCTGAGGCTGGTAGCCGGCCTAGAGAAGCCCACCTTGGGCCAGATCGGGATCGACGGCCGCGTCGTGAACGACGTCTCCCCACGCGACCGCGATATCGCCATGGTCTTTCAGAACTACGCGCTGTATCCGCATATGACCGTCTACCGGAACCTCGCGTTCGGGTTGCGGGAGCGGAAAACCCCGAAGCCGGATATCGATCGCCGCGTCCGAGAGGCCAGCGCGATGCTGGGCCTTGACGACCTCCTGAAGCGGCGGCCCGCCCAGCTCTCCGGAGGCCAGCGCCAGCGGGTTGCCATGGGCCGGGCTCTGGTCCGTGAGCCGAAGGCGTTCCTGCTCGACGAGCCGCTGTCGAATCTCGACGCCAAGCTTCGCGTGCAGATGCGGGCCGAGCTGAAGCGTCTGCATCAGCAGCTCCGTATCACGACGATCTATGTGACGCACGACCAGGTCGAGGCGATGACGCTGGGCGATCGGATCGCCGTGATGTCCGACGGCAAGCTCCAGCAGCTCGGGGACCCTCAGGATGTCTATGACCGCCCCGCCAACCTGTTCGTGGCGGGATTCATCGGGAGCCCGCCGATGAACCTGCTTCGAGCCACGGTTCGGGGAGGCCGAGTGGTTGCCGGGAGTCTTCAAATCCCGCTCGACGGCATCCCGGACGGGGAGGTCGTCGTGGGGATCAGACCAGAGTCGCTCACGCCGGTGAGGGACGGGCTGCCATCCATCGACCTCGACGTCGAGGTGGTCGAGCCGCTGGGTGACGAGGTCGTGGTCCGCGGCACCGTCGAAGGCCGGACGGTCGAATCCGGGACCGACGAGGATTTCGCCCCCTCCGGGGGCGGGTCACGGGCGACCCTCACAACCCGGCTCGACCCCCATACCCGGGTCCGCCCCGGCGAGCGCCTCCTGCTCTCTGTGGAGGCGGGTGCGACCCATCTGTTCGACGCTCGCACCGGGGCCGCGATCCGTTGACGGGCTTGGCGAGAATCAAGGGGGTTAGGAAGATGCGGGGGCGCGTCCTCTACGCCTTGGCAGTAGTCGCCTTGGCGGCCGTGGCGGGGTGGGCGCTTGGCACGACGAGCCCACGGACGCCAGCGTCATCCAGGCACGACTACTTCGTCTCGGCCGACGGAAGCGACGCGGGCGATGGCTCGGCGGACGCACCATGGCGCACCCTTCAGCGGGCCGCCGACTCGATCGGACCCGGGAGCACGGTGTACGTTCGTGGCGGCGTCTACAGCCAGACCGTCGCCGTCCACGCTTCGGGCTCCGCTTCGGGCGGCTTCATCACCTTCCGCAACTACCCGGGGGAGCACCCGGTCCTCGACGGCGCACGCCTGTCAGTACCCGACGGCTTGAACGGCATGATCACCATCGACAGCCGGGACTACGTGACCATTCGGGGCTTTGAGCTTCGCGACTATCGCACCGCCGAGCCCGGCCACGTCCCCGTCGGGATCTTCGTGACCGGCGACGCCAGTCACGTCCGGATCTTCGACAACTCGATCCACGGGATCCAGACCAACGTCCAAGCGCACGTAAACGGCGACGCACACGGGATCGCGGTCTACGGCACTCAGTCCCCCAACCCGATCCACGACATCGTGATCGACGGGAACCAGGTGTACGGCTGCAAGCTCGGTTCGAGCGAATCGCTGGTGCTGAACGGGAACGTGACCGATTTCCGGGTCACGAACAACGTTGTCCATGACAACGACAACATCGGCATCGACCTGATCGGATACGAAGGAACCGCCGGAGACTCTACGTACGACGCTGCCCGCGACGGCATCGTGCGCGGCAACCTCGTGTTCAACATCGACTCCTACGGCAACCCTGCATACGGTCGAGATCGCAGCGCGAACGGGATCTACATCGACGGGGGTCGCGACATCGTGGTCGAACAGAATGTCATCCATGATGTCAACATCGGCATGGAGTTCGCCAGCGAGCGCGAGGGAAGATCCACAAGCTACATTACCGCTCGAAGTAACCTGGTCTTCAACTCCACAGTGATCGGGCTTGCTATCGGCGGCTATGACCGGAGGCGAGGCAACACGGAGCACACAGTGATCGTCAACAACACCTTCTACCAGGATGACTCGCTGAGATCGGGCAACGGTGAACTCCTCGTGCAGTTCGATACACGCGACAACGTGATCGAGAATAACATCTTCTCTGCGAACGGGCAGAACCTGTTCACGGTGAACCCGTACACGGAGAACTCGGGGAACCATATCGACCACAACGTCTACTTCTCGCCGGGCGGTTCGAGACGTGGCACTTGGCAGTGGAAGGACGTCACATATGAGAGCTTCGACGCGTACCGACGGGGATCCGGCAACGACCGGCACTCGATCTACGCCGACCCCGGCTTCGTCGATGCGGCTAGCGGCGACTTCCGGCTCCAGCCCTCTTCACCGGCCATCGACGCCGGCGCCTTCCTTCTCCAGGCCGGGACCCGGGACCTGGTCGGGGTGGACAGGGCGGAGAACGGAAGCATCGACGTCGGCGCGTACGAATCGCCGGCCCCACCTCCCTCGCCCATCCCCTCCATCACGGAGCCGACCATCCCACTCACACAGATGCAATGGGTCTCGGCAACCGGCGGCTGGGGTCCGATCGAGCGCGACATGAGCAACGGTGAGCGGGCGCCGGGAGATGGTGGAGTCATCACCATCAACGGCCAGAGCTTCGAAAGTGGGCTCGGCGCCCATGCCCCTTCGCGGATCGAGTACCGGTTGGGTGGGAGGTGCTCGGCCTTCCTGGCAGACGTCGGTATCGACGACGAGGTGGGGAACCAGGGCTCGGTGGTCTTCCAGGTGTGGGGCGACGGCCAGAGGCTCTACGACAGCGGAATCCTGCGGGGCGTGGACGGCGCGGCAGCCGCCTATGCCGACCTCTCGGGCGTCGGGATGCTCGAGCTCGTCGTGACCGGGGCTGGCGATGGCATCGGCAACGACCACGCCGATTGGGCAGGGGCTCGCGTCGCGTGCGGGTAGCTCACGGGGTTCATCTTCTCGTCGAGCGATATGAACTCGGGCCGTGGGTCCGGCGAGTAATGGAACACTGACCATGAGTCCCCGGCCCAGCATTTAGAGCGGACGGACCTCGGCCCGTTTCGAGAGCTCGACCGCCCAGCTCCGGTCCAGCCGCCCGGCCCCCGGCATGTCGGCGTTCGCCGCAGCCGCTCCCAATGCCATCGCCAGCGCGTCGGCCCACGTTGCACGGCGGTCGAGCGCCGTG
>DASXTX010000107.1:0-4581 GCA_036505195.1 Actinomycetota bacterium | reverse complement strand
AGCGAGATCCGAGCGGATACGCTCGGGCATCAGGCCTTCGCTGGAGCCAGCGAGATGGGACCGGATCGGTGGAGACGATCCCCGTGCGTCCTCTTCTCCCGACAGGTACGGGGGTCGCGTCTACGTGGAGTGTACGTCTTTCCCTCGTGCACACGACGGTGAGCTTGCACGATCGGGAACCCGAACGTCGTCCGAGCGCGCGCTCCGACGTGAGATGATGATGGCACCACCCACAGGGACCGTTTGCGTCGAGGCCGTGAGCAGCCCCTCCGATCGAGGAGGCACGATGACCACCCTCACGGATCCGGTCCACGTCGACGTTCCGGAGCGAGCCGCGGTCCAACCGGCGGCTCCGCTCGATCCTCCACGCGAAACGGAACAACCGGACACGACCGCCGAACGGCGGGCTGGGTGATGCGGCCCCGAGACCCGGAAGCGACGACGGACTTCTTCCAAACCGAGCTCGGCAAGACGCTTCGCGTCGACGAGACCGACGAGGGAGCGATCAGCGTCGACATCCTCAAGGACGGCGTGTGGTCCGAGGCGCCGCGCGGGATGATCGGGCTCCGGTTGTCGCCGGGCAGTCGCGGGCTCACCGCCGCCGAGATCCTCGCGCTCCCGCTCTAGGTTCCGAACGCGGCCTACCGCTCCGGCAGGACGGTCACCACGTCCGGGCGCGTGAGGAAGCTCGCGCGGAGCGACTCGTCGTCGATCGTCGACGCGATCTCGAGCACGATGCGCCCGGCCTCGTCCTTGAGTCTGCTCGCCTCTTCCGCGTCGCCCTCGGCCGCTCGCACGCGGCCCAGCTCGCGGAGGATCTGCCACAGCACCCGGCGGTGGCCGAGGGCCTCGGCCCCGTCACGGGCCTCGCGGAGCACGCCCTCGGCCTCGGGCCACCGACCGAGCGCGGCCAGAGACGTTCCCTGCAGCAACTTCGCCTCCGCGACGAAGGGCAGGATGCCGAGCCGGCCGAGTCGCTCGACCACCTCGGTCGCCGTCACGACGGCTCCCTCGTGATCGCCCTCGGCCGCGGCGATCCGCCCACGGAGGATCGCGACGCGGAACGTGGCGCCCGACCGCAGCGGCTCCGGGAGAGAATCGGTGTTGGTCTGGAGGATCGCGGACCTCGCGCCCTGGAGGTCGCCGGCCAGCAGGCGGAACTCGGCCTTGGTCGCGGTGGCCCACGGCCTCGAGATCGGCTGCAGCGCGTTCACCACCCTGAACGCGATCTCCAGCAGCTCCTCCGCGCGTTCGAAGTCCCCCAGGTACGCGTACACCAATGCGAGCTCCGAACGCGTGGTTGCCTGCGGCGGGATGAAGCCGACGCGCTCGGAGAGCGCGATGCTCTCCTCCATCGCCGCCATGGCGCTGCCGAGCTCGCCGCGATCCAGGTAGACGCCGAACGCGTTCATCAGCGCGTAGGACTGACCCCACTGGTTGCCGATCTGCTCCGAGATCCGGTGGCCCTCCAGTGACAGCGCGAGCGCATCCTCCTCGTCCCCGGCCATCCGTCGGAGCGACGCGAGACTGGCGAGGTTCTCGCTCAGCATGGGGAGGTTCCCGAGCTCCCTCCAGATCGGCGTGGCTTCCTCGAGGGTCGCCCGCGACGCCGCGAGGTCGCCGACCGCCGCATACGGACGCCAGAGGTCGTTGAGCGTGAACGCCATCTGTTCGCGAGCCTCCAGCTCGCGGGCGATCTCGAGCGACCGCTCGCCGGCGTCGAGGGCCTCGCGGAGGTCGCCGCCGCCGAACACGTTCAGGATCATCAGGTTCCACAGCGCCTTCGACTCGGCCAGACGATCGCCGAGCTCGCGAGCCAGGGCCAGCGTGCGTTCGGAGAGCGCTCGACCGCGCTCGGCGTCGAACATCGGCGTGGGAGTCGAGTACAGCGTCGCGAGCACCAAGTCGGCGCCGAGCACGGCCGATCGATCGCCCACGTCCTCCGCCAGCGCGCGCCAGGCATCGTCGTTCGCGATGGCCTCGTCGTACCGCCCGGAGAGCTCCAAGGCCCTCCCGCGGCTCGGGTACAGATGGCGGACCGGCTCCTCCGAGCGGCCGAGCCGCCGTCCCGCGTCGATGGCGTGCTCGTAGTGGGTCACCGCGTCGGCGTTGGCATACAGCTTGGCCGCGTGGTCGCCCGCGACGGTGGCATAGCGGAGCGTCCGTTCGTCGTCGCCGGCCTCCTGGAAGTGACGCGCGAGCAGCGGCGCGAACTCCTCGATCCGGTTGGCGTACCGCTCCTCGAAGACCTCGCCCACCCGGCGGTGGAGCTCTCGGCGGGTCCGGAGCAGGATCGTGCCGTACGTCGACTCCTGGGTCAGGCTGTGGTGGAACGCGTACTCGCGGTCGGGCCCGCCGGCCGTCTCGCCGATCAGCCCGGCGCGTTCGAGCGCGCGCAGATCCCTTTCGAGGTCGGCTCTGTCGCTCGTGACGGCGCGCAGGACCGGTTCGGGGAAAGAGCGCCCGATCACGGACGCGAGCTGCAGTGTCCGTCGCGTCGGCTCGTCCAGCGTATCCACGCGCGCCGTGATCAGCGCCTGCAGGGTGGACGGGATCGCGAGGTCGTCACCCGCGTCCGGTGCGCGCTCGAGGACGGCGGCCGCGAGCTCCTCGACGAACAGCGGGTTGCCCTCGGTCCGCTCCAGGATCCGGTTCCGCACCCTCTCGTCGCGTTCGGGCAGCAGCTCGGCGATCAACGCGCCGCTCTCCTCGTCGGTGAGCGGGGACAGCGCGATCTCGGTGGCGCGGTGGGGGAACTCGGTCTCGAGCCACTGCTTGAGCCGCCACGACGGCGCGCGCCGATCCGGTCGGAACGAGAACAGGAACACGCACGGGAGCTCCTCGACGAGCTTGGCGGTCTCGATCAGCAGGTCCATCGAGGCCTCGTCGCACCAGTGGAGATCCTCGAATACGAGCAGCCGGGGTTCGCGGCCGAACGCGAGCGTCGACCCGGGGACCAGCTCCATGATCGCCCTTCGGAACGCCTCCCCCTCCAGCGGCTCCTCCGTGGGCTCGGGCACGCCGAACAGCGGCCGCCACACGCGAAGGTGAGGCTCCAGCCACTCGGGCGCATCGGGCGAGATCGTGGCGGCGAGCTTGTCCCGGACGGCTTGGGGCGGATCGTTGTCCCGGATGCCGGCCATCGCCGCCAGCATCCGGCGGTACTGCGCGTACGGCCTCGTGGTGTCGTAGGAGACGCACTGCCACGTCTCCCACAAGCGCTGGATCATGCCGCCCTGCACGTCGGCGGGCGCCCGAGCACGCCATCGCGTCCGGGTCTCCTCGATCAGCCGGCTCTTGCCCAGCCCCGCCTCCCCGACGAGCGAGATCAGCCGCCCCCGGCCTCCGAACGCCTCCTCGACGGCGTCCTCGAGGATCCCGAGCTCGCGCTCGCGTCCCACGAGCGGCGGTCCACCCGCCCGAACGCCCCGCGTCGGTTGCGGACCCGCCTTGCGGCCGACGACGCGGTAGGCCTGGACGGGCTCCGCCTTGCCCTTGACCTCGACCGCTCCATGCGCCTCGAGGTCGTAGGCATGCGCGACCAGGCGCTGCGTCTCGGCGGTGATCTGGACCGTGCCGGGCTCGGCGGTCTGCTCCATCCGCGCCGCGACGTTCACGGCATCGCCCATCGCCGTGTACTCGAGGCGGAGGTCCGAACCGACCTGACCGACCACGACCTCGCCCGTGTTGATCCCGACGCGGACGTCCAGATCCAGGCCGCGTTCGGCCGCGACCCGCGTTCGGTACGCCGAGATGCCCTCGACGATGTCCAGCCCGGCGGCGATCGCGCGCTGCGGGTCGTCCTCGTGCGCGATCGGGGCGCCGAAGAACGCGAAGATCGCGTCTCCCATCAGGCGCGCGAGCGTGCCCTCGTACCGGTAGACCGGCGCGATCAACCGTTCGAACGCGCCGTTCATGATCTCGGCCCATTCCTCCGGGTCTAGGGTCTCGGCCATCGCGGTCGAGCCCTTGACGTCGCAGAAGAGCATCGTGACGACACGGCGCTCCCCCTCCATCGAACGCCCGACGCGCGCGGCCTCGAGCTTGGCCACCATGCCCTTGGGGAGATAGGGCTCGAGGTGCTCGAGGTCGATCGTCGCCGGGACCAGGAGACGGGCACCGCAGTTCAGACAGAACCGGGCCTCGTCCGAGTTGGCCGTCGAGCAGTCCGGACAGGAGATCGGCATGCGACCCACGATAGCCGGGGGGGTTACCGACCGGCGTTCCCGGCGGGCGCTACGACGCGAGCCGCGCCGTCACGCTCATCTGCACGTTGCCCTTGAGCGCGCTCGAGACCGGGCAGTTCTCCTTCGCGTCCTCGGCCGTCGCGACGAAGTCCTCCTCCGAGATCCCGGGCACCACGCCCGTCACGTCGAGCTCCGACGTCGTGATCCCGGTCCCCGGGACGAACGACACCGCGGCCGAGACCTCGAGCCGGTCCGGCGGCGTCCCGGCCTTCGCGAGCCGCGCCGAGAACGCCATCGAGAAGCACGAGGCGTGGGCCGCCGCGATCAGCTCCTCGGGGCTGGTCATCCCGCTCTCGTCGCCGGTGCGGGCGGCCCACGAGACCGCGAGCGGCCC
>DASXTX010000106.1:0-3937 GCA_036505195.1 Actinomycetota bacterium | reverse complement strand
AGGCGCGCGGAGCCGGCGGGGTGTGCCGCTCGCTCGGCCTTGCGCGTCAGTCGCTCGAGGCTCCGCGACACGTCACCGACGAGCTCGGCGGTGGGGATGAAGTGCTCGTCGATCTCGGCGGGGACCGAGTCGATGCACACGATCCGCTTGTCCTTGTTCGGGTTCCAGTGCCGCGGGGCGTGCTCGACCAGGTCGTAGCCGATCGCGATCACCAGATCGGCCTCGTCGAACCCGGTCATCCGGTAGTCGCCGGGCTGCAGACCCACCGCTCCCAGCGCGAGCTCGTCGTCGGGATCCATCAACCCCTTGGCCATGAACGTCGTCGCGACCGGGATGCCGGTTCTCCTCGCGAACGCGCGAACGGCGCCGGCGGCTCGCCCGCGGACCGCCCCGTTCCCCGCGAGCGAGATCGGGTGCGCGGCATGCCGGATGAGCTCCGCGGCACGTGCGATGTCGGCGGCCGAGGCATCTGGGTGGACCGGCTCCGTCCGGTCGAGCGGCTCGGCCTGCGTGTCCGCCGCCATCACGTCCTCGGGAAGCTCGATGTGCGTGGATCCGGGCTTCTCGGCCTCCGCGACCTTGAAGGCCTTGCGGACGACCTCGGGGATGATCGCCGGGTCGCTCACGCGGGCGTTCCACTTGGTGATCGGGCGCATGATCGCCATGACGTCGATGTACTGGTGGGACTCCTTGTGCATCCGTTCCAGGTCGCCCTGGCCGGTGAGGACGACGATCGGGGCGCGATCGAGGAACGCGTCGGCGACCCCGGTCACGAGGTTCGTCGCGCCTGGTCCCAGGGTCGCGAGACAGACCCCGGCCCGACCCGTGAGCCGGCCGTACGCGTCGGCCATGTACGCGGCCGCCTGCTCGTGCCGCGTCGGAACGAAGCGGACGGTCGAGCGCGACAACGACTCGTTGAGGTCGACGGTCTCCTCTCCGGGCACCCCGAACACGTAGGGGACGCCCTCGGCCTCCAGGCAGGAGACGAGGAGATCGGAGGCCTTTCGACCGGTCATGTCGAGCCGAGTCTAAGTGGCCGTTCGTGGGATCCGACCCTGGCATACTCCGACTCGTGATCCCGATACGGGATGCGAACCCCACCAAGCGCTTCCCGGTCGTTACCCTCGCGCTCATCGCCGCGAACGTCGCGGTGTTCCTGCTGTGGCAGCCATCGTTCGGGACGCAGCTCGAACAGCAATCCTTCTACTACTGCCACGCCGAGATCCCGTGGGAGGTCTCGCACCAGGAGAACCTCGCCCAGGGCGGCCCGGAGGCGCGCGACGCGCTCGACGCGGATCTCGGACCGGGTGCCGGGGCGGACATCCAGCCGTTCCTGCAGCGAGAGTGTCCGAACAAGAGCTGGTGGCTCGCGATCTTCGTCGCGATGTTCCTGCACGGCGGATGGTTCCACATCGCCGGCAACATGCTGTTCCTCTGGATCTTCGGCAACAACGTCGAGGACCGACTGGGCTACGTCGTGTACCCGCTCTTCTACGGGCTGGGCGGGCTGGCGGCCTCGGGGCTGCAGCTCGCGTTCGCCCCGGACTCGACGATCCCGAGCCTGGGCGCATCCGGCGCGATCGGCGGGATCCTCGGCGCGTACATCGTGCTGTTCCCGCACGCCCGGGTCTTGACGCTGATCATCTTCTTCTTCATCACGGTCGTCGAGATCCCCGCCGGCGTCGTGCTGGCGATCTGGTTCGTGCTCCAGCTGTTCAGCGGCGTGGGCCAGCTCGGGGCGGAGGTGGGGGGCGGGGTCGCGTACTGGGCCCACGTGGGTGGGTTCGCGTTCGGGGCACTCGTGGCGTGGCTCTTCTACCGGCGGCGCGGTGGGCTCGGGCCGACGGACTACGGCGTCGCGCGGGAGCCTTTCGAGCGATGATGTCGTTTCCGATATCATCTGGCGCATGGACGCCCGTTCGATCGTGCTCGAGGCCCGGCTCGGTGCCGGGCTCTCGCAGCGCGAGCTGGCCCGGCGATCGGGGGTGCCCCAGTCGTCGATCTCGCGCATCGAGCGCGCGCTTGTATCGCCGAGAACGGAGACGCTGGATCGCCTCCTGCGAGCCTGCGGCAAGGACGTCGGGCTGATCGTCAGGCCCGGCACGGGCCTGGACCGCACCCTGATCCGGGACAAGCTCCGCCTCACGACCACCGAGCGGGCTCGGCTCGCCGTCAAGGAGTGGGAGAGCACGCGTGCATTCGATCGGGCGGCGCGCGGATGAGCGAGCCTCCGTTCGACCCGTTGAGGGCGTTGAGGACGCTGCTCCAGCGCGATGTCCGGTTCGTCCTGATCGGTGGGTACGCCGGGGCGCTCCGAGGTTCGCCGGTGATCACCGGCGACCTCGACATCTGCTACGCGCGTGACGAAGACAACCTCGAGCGACTGGCCGACGCGCTCGGCTCGCTCGACGCCCACCTGCGCGGTGCCCCGCCGGACATGCCGTTCCTGCTCGATGCTCGAATGCTGCGCGCGGGCGATCACTTCACGTTCAGCACGTCGGTGGGCGCGCTCGACATCCTCGGCATGCCGTCGGGGACGAGGGGGTTCGCCGACCTCGACGCGAACGCGAGCGACGAGGTGGTCGACGGGCTCACGGTGCGAGTCGCGTCGATCGAGGATCTGATCCGCATGAAGCGCGCGGCCGGCCGCCCGAAAGATCTCATCGCGCTCGAATGGTTGGCGGCCGTGCGTGACGAGGTCGGCAGGCCGGACGAGGCCTGATGTCTCAGGCCACCGGCAGCGTGAACGCGATCCTCGCGCCGCCGCCCTCCCGCTCCTCGGCCCAGATCGTCCCGCCGTGCCGCTCGACCAGGCCCTTCGCGATCGCGAGGCCGAGCCCGGCGCCCTCGCGGCTCCGGTTGCGGGCCGGGTCGGCGCGCCAGAAGCGATCGAACATCGTCCGAGCGGCCCCCGGCGGGATCCCCTCGCCCGTGTCCTCCACGGCCACCAGGACCGTGCCGTTCACGCGCTCCGCGCCCACGACGATCGAGCCCTCGGGCGGCGTGTGGCGGACGGCGTTCGCCAGCAGGTTCCGGAGCACGCGCTCGATCTTGTCGGGCGCGACCTCGACGTCGGGCAACCCGTCGGCCACCCGGCGCTCGAGGTTGATGCGGCGGGCGCTCGCCTCCGCCGCGAAAGCCTCGACCGAGGACTCGACCAACGGTCCGACCGGCGCTCCGTAGGTCTCGAACGCGGTGTCGTCCGCGTCGATCTGCGCGAGCTCGAACAGGTCGTCGATGAGCACGCGGAGCGCGTGGACCTGCTGCCGCATCGCGGGCAGGTAGTGCTCGGGCTCGACGACCCCGTCCTCGATCGCCTCGAGCATCGCCTGCAGCGAGGAGACCGGGGCCCGCAGGTCGTGGCTCGCCCACGCCACGAGCTGCCGCCGGGCGTCGAACAGCTCCTCGAGCCGCGAGGTCATCTCGTTGAACGCGGCCGCGACCTCCGAGATCTCCGCCGGCCCGCGCCTGCCGACCCTGGCGGAGAAGTCGCCGCGCGCGACCCGCGTCGTCGACACGCGCAGCTCGCCGAGCGGACGCGAGATCGAACGCGTCACGAGCAGCGCGCCGCCGATCGCCACAACGGACGACGCGATCGCGACCGCGATCAACACGGCGTCGGCGTGCATGTCAAACATCACCACGCCCGAGAGCACGACGGCGGCGATCGGGAGCGCCCCGACGATCAGGGTGAGCCCGAGCAGGCGGGCGTGGACCGTTCGGAGCCGACCGAGCGCGATCGCCGCGAGCAGGCCCACGGTGAGGATGCCCGCGGCCGCCGCCAGCGCGAGCTCGCTCACGGCGTGAACCGGTAGCCGACGCCCCAGACGGTCTCGAGATGTCGGGGCTCGCTCGGGTCGTCCTCGATCTTCTCGCGCACGCGCCGGACGTGGACCGTCACGGTCCCCGTGTCGAGCCCCTCGTCGTAGCCCCAGAC
>DASXTX010000105.1:0-8787 GCA_036505195.1 Actinomycetota bacterium | reverse complement strand
GCGCGCTAGGCTTCGGCCGAGCGTCGGTCGAACCGGAGGAGGCTCGTGCGAGCGGAGGACGTGCGGTCGGTCGGGGTCGTGGGCTGCGGGCTCATGGGCTCGGGCATCGTCGAGGTCTGCGCTCGGGCCGGGTGTGGCGTGACCTACGTGGAGCCCACAGAGGAGCTGGTCGCTGGGGGGCGGGCCAGGATCGAGCGCTCGGTCAGCAGGGCGGTGGAGCGCCGGAAGCTCGAGGCCGCCGATGCCGAACATACCCTGGGCCGGATCGCCGGGGCCACCGACCTCGGCGCGCTCGCAGGTTCGCACCTCGTGATTGAGGCCGTGGTCGAGGACCTCGAGACCAAGCTCGACCTGTTCCGCAAGCTCGACGGCCTGACGAGGCCCGAAGTGGTGCTCGCCTCGAACACCTCCTCGATCCCGATCGTCGAGCTCGCGCTCGCCACCGAGCGTCCGGACAAGGTGGTGGGCACGCACTTCTTCAACCCACCGCCGGTGATGAAGCTCGTGGAGCTTATCCCGGCGCTCACGACCTCGGAGGAGACGCTGGCGTTCGCCCGCGCGTTCGGCGAGCGCCTGGGCAAGACCAGCGTCGTGGCCAAGGACCACGCAGGGTTCATCGTGAACCGCCTCCTAGTGCCCTACCTGAACGACGCGGCGCGCCTGTACGACGAGGGGTTCACCACCCGCGAGGACATCGACGCCGCGATCTCGCTCGGACTCGGGCACCCGATGGGACCGCTCGCGCTCATGGACCTCGTGGGGATCGACACGTGCGTCCACGTCGCCGACGTGATGTATACCGAGTTCGGGGACGAGCGCTACAAGGCGCCGCCCGTGCTCCGGCGCATGGTGACGGCCGGCCGGCTCGGACGCAAGAGCGGCCGCGGCTTCTACGAGTACGACTGACGTGACGCCCTTCCGAGCCTCCGCCGGGTTCACACAGGCGTGGAAGCACCTGCGCGTCGAGATCGCCGACGGGGTCGCCACCGTAACGTTCGACCGGCCCGAGAAGCTAAACGCGCTCACGTTCGACGCGTACGCCGACCTCCGCGACGTGCTCGGGGAGCTGCCCCACCGCGACGACGTCCGGGCGCTCGTGATCACCGGGGCTGGCCGTGGCTTCTGCTCCGGCGGCGACGTGCACGAGATCATCGGCGCGCTTCAGGGCGCCGACCAGCGTACGCTGCTCGAGTTCACCCGCATGACCGGCGCCGTCGTGCGCGAGATGCGCGAGTGCCCGCTCCCAATCGTGGCGGCCGTGAACGGCGTCGCCGCGGGGGCGGGCGCGGTCATCGCGCTGGCCGCCGACCTCCGCGTGCTCGCCCGCTCGGCGCGATTCGCGTTCTTGTTCACGAAGGTGGGCCTCGCCGGCGCCGACATGGGCTCGGCCTACCTACTGCCGCGCATGATCGGGCTCGGCCGGGCAACCGAGGTGCTGATGCTCGGCCAGGACGTTCCGGCCGAGCGCGCTCTGGAGATCGGCCTGGCGAACGACGTCGTGGATGACGAGGCGCTGGGTGACGCGGCGCGGACGCTGGCGACCACGCTCGCGGGCGGGCCCGCCCTCGCGTACTCGGTTACGAAGCTGCTGCTCGCGCGGGAGCAGGACATGGGGTTGTCGGGCGCGCTCGAGCTCGAGGCCGTTGCGCAGGCGCTCCTGCTGAAAAGTGCGGACCACGCCGAGTTCTACGCGGCGTTCAAGGAAGGCCGGGACGCCACCTGGACGGGCCGGTGACATCGTGGCGCACGAGATCCTGAACCCCGAGGGCCTGCCGCCGCCTCGGGGCTTCTCGCACGCGGTGATCGCCGCGCCGGGGCGCACGATGTACCTGGGAGGGCAGACCGCGCACGGGCCGGACGGCGCGGTCCGGGGCGAGACGATGGCCGAGCAATTCGACGCGGCGGCGGCCAACCTCGTCGTCGCGCTCGAGGCAGCGGGCGCCACCCCCCAGGATCTCGTCTCGCTCCAGATCTTTGTTACCGACGCCCACGAGTACCGGTCGTCGCTGAAACAGATCGGTCACGTCTGGCGCGAGCGCATCGGACGCCGATTCCCCGCGATGGCTCTCTTCGAGGTCGCGGGCCTGTTCGACCCGGCGGCCAAGGTGGAGCTCGTCGGGATCGCGGTTGTTCCTGAGTAGGCGGTCTTGATGAGCGCTCAAGGCTTGCGAAAGAGCTCGCGCGCGACGATCTCGCGCTGGATCTCGCTGGTGCCCTCGTAGATCCGGGTGGCGCGGACCTCGCGGTAGAGGCGTTCGAGCAGGTGTCCCCGCTCAAGCGCCACCGCGCCGTGGACCTGGATCGCCGCGTCGATCGCCTGCTGCGCGGTCTCGGTCGCGTGCAGCTTGGCCATCGCGGCCTCCTTCGTGGCGCGCTCACCGGCGTCCAGGAGGGCGGCCGCCCGGTACACGAGCAGCCGCGCCGCCTCGACTCGCGTGACCGTCTCGGCGATGCGGTGGGAGACGGCCTGGAACTCCCGGATCGGCCGGCCGAACGCCCGGCGCTCGGCCGCGTAGCCGATCGCCGCATCGAGCGCGGCCTGGGCCATTCCCACGCAAGCGGCCCCTACGCTGGGCCGGAACAGGTCGAGCGTCTGGAACGCGACGCGCAAGCCCTGGCCGAGCTCCCCCAGGACATGCTGGCCCTGCACGGGAACCCCGTCGAACCGCAGCCGTCCGATCGGGTGCTGCCCGAGGAGTTCGACCGGCTCGCCCGAGAGCCCGGGAGCATCGCCCGGGACGACGAACGCGGTGATCCCCTTCCCGCCCGCGTTCCGGGTCGTGCGGGCGAAGACCGTGTAGACGTCGGCATCTGGGGCGTTCGAGATCCACGCCTTCTCGCCAGTCAGCCGGAACCCGCCGCCGTCGTCGCGCGCCGCCTCGAGCTCGATCGCCGCTGCGTCGGTGCCGGCCGCCGGCTCGGTCAGCGCGAACCCGGCCACCGCCTCACCACGGGCGACGGGCGTGACGTATCGGGACACGAGGTCGGACGAGCCGAATCGAATGATCGGGTAGGCGCCGAGCCCCTGGAGGGCGAGCGCGTTCTCGGCATCGGTGCAGGCGCCGGCGAGCCCCTCGCGAAGGAGACAGAGCTCGAACGCCGACGGGAGGCCGCCCTCGGGAGGGAACAACCGTCCCAGGAGCCCGTTCGCCTCGAGGGCGTGGACGAGCTCGCGGTTCACCCTGCCTTCGACCCCCGCCCGTGCGATCGGCTCGAGCGTCTCTTCCGCCACCCGCCGCGTCTCGCGCAGGAGATCCCGCTCCGCGGCCGACAACTGAAAGCGCGGGGACCCCTCCATCGCTTGTCAACTCTAGTGCCGACGCGCCACCCGCTCGCCGCTTGCTCGCCGAGCCCGTGCTCGCCCATGATGGCGCGACGTCCGAGGGAGGAGCGATGGCCGAGTCCCCGTACTGGAACCCCGCCCACGAGACGATGCCTCGGGATCAGCTCGAGGCCCTCCAGCTCCGCAAGCTCCGGAACCTGGTCGAATGGGCCGACGCGAGGGTCTCTTTCCACTCGAAACGCCTCCGTGACGCCGGCGTGACCGCCGACTCGCTCGGCTCACTCGAGGACCTGCGGCGCATTCCGTTCATGACGCGGGACCAGTGGATGCAGAGCCAGCTCGAGGCCCCGCCGTACGGCGCGATCCTCGCGGCCGAGCCCGAGGGCGCGATCCGCTACCACACGACTTCGGGGACCACCGGCAAGACGCCCATCCGGGTGCTCGACTCCATGAAGGACTGGGAGTGGATCGCCGAGATGTGGTGCTACGGGCTGTGGGGGTTCGGGGTGCGGCCCGCGGACGTGGCCTTCATCGCGTTCGGCTACAGCACGTTCATCGGGTTCTGGGGGCTGCACTACGCGTGCGAGAAGCTCGGCGCCCTCGTCCTCCCTGGCGGCGCCATGACCACGGACGTCCGGGTCAAGACCATCATGGACATGGGGGCCACGGTCGTGGCCTCGACGCCCACGTACGCGCTTCGCATGGCGCAGGAGGCCAAGACGCTCGGCATCGACCTCGCTGCAGGCCCGGTGCAGCGGCTGATCCTCTCGGGCGAGCCCGCGGGCTCGATCCCCGCCACCAAGGCACTGATCGAGGAGCAGTGGGGGGCCAAGGCCGCCGATACCGCCGGTATGACCGAGCTCGGCACGATCATGGTCTTCGAATGCGATCGCCAGCCCGGGGGGATGCACATCATCGAGGACCACTACATCGAGGAGGTCGTCGATCCGGCGACCGACGAACCGGTGCCCTACGGCGAGATGGGCGAGCGCGTGGTCACGTCGTTCGGACGCGGGTTCATCCCGGTCCTACGGTACCGGACGCGCGACTTCGTGGTGAAGGTCCCGCACGATCGGTGCCCCTGTGGCCGCACGTTCGACATCTACGACGGCGGCCTGCGCGGGCGCGTGGACGACATGAAGCTCGTCCGGGGCACGAACGTCTACCCGCGCGCCGTCGAGGCGATCGTCCGCGACCACCCGGAGATCGACGAGTTTCAGACCCGGCTGTTCACCGAGGAGGGGATCCGCGACGAGATCGAGGTGCTCGTCGAGATCCCCGACCCCTCGGTCGATGGCGGGTCGATCCTCGAGGCGCTCGGCAAGGAGCTCGCCGGGGCGCACGAGGGTCTGCGGTTCGGCGTTCGGCAGGCGGAGACGGGCTCGCTTCCGCGCTTCGAGCTGAAGGCCAAGCGGGTGGTCGACGAGCGGACAGTGATCGGGACCGAGGGAGAGCGGAGGCAGCCGTGAAGAACACGATGGGCGTGGAGCTCACACCGGCCGAGGCGAGCCTCGTCGAGTGCTATGAACGGCTCGCGACGACGCTCCGGGAGCAGGGCGAGGATCTTCCGCCGTTCGCCAGGCGGAACGCGACGAAAGCGTTCGCAGCGCTCTGGCAGGTGGCGAACGGGCTCGACATGGAGCCCGGCCAGCTCTACGCCGTCGGCGCGTAGTCGAGGACGACAAGATCGGCGCGGCCGGCAGCCAGGATCGTGTTCGCCTGGTCGAGCGTCCAGAGCCGCCCCTCCACGATCACGCTCACGCCGGCCTCGTTGCGTATCCGGTCGGCGAACGCGACCAGGTAGCCGGGGCCGTACTCGGGGTTCGCCCGCGCGGCCGGGCCGGCCGCCGCCACGTGCACGAAATCGCACCCCCGCTCCGAGACCTCGGCGGCGAACGCGACCGCGTCCTCGACGTCGAACCCGCCCGGCGCCCAATCGGTGGCGGGAATGCGCACCGCGAGCGGTCGGCCCTTCGGCCAGGCAGCGCGGACCGCCTCAACAACCTCGAGCGGGTAGCGCATGCGCCTTTCCAGGGAGCCGCCGTACGCGTCGGTCCTGTGGTTCGAGAGCGGCGATAGGAACGAACACAGCAGGTACCCCTGGGCCGCGTCCAGCTCGAACAGATCCGCCCCGACCTCGGCGGACCACGCGGCCGCCTTGACGAACTCGCCCCGGACGTGCTGCAGGTCGGCGGGGGTCATCGCACGCGGCAACGGCCCGCCGGGAACCGACGGCACGTCAGATGCGGCCAGCAGCGGCCACGGGTCGGGCAGGGGGAGGTCGGCCCCCCAGCGTCGCGGCCGCGTCGCGCCCCGCGGTCCGGCGTGCCCCAGCTGAAGGCCGAACGCGGAGCCACGCTCGTGCACCGCGCCGACGATCGCCTTCCAGGCCACGGCATGCCCCTCCTCGTACAGGCCCGGCGTCCCCAGCGTGATCCGGCCGTCGGCGGCCACCGAGACCAGCTCGGGGAGGACGAGTCCGACTCCGTCCGCCGCGTCGCCCAGACGCTCCACCGTGGCGTCCGACGGCAGCCCGTCCTCCGCGTCGTCCTCGCTCGGCGGCGAGACCACCACGCGGTTCGACAGCTCCACGCTACCGAGCACCACGGGAACGAAGGCGGGCGGCGGCGCGACGCGGGGTCGCTCGGCGTCCCGAGCCACGAACGCCGCGTCCGCGCGCCGAACGAGCTCGGGATCGCGTTGGGTGAGGTTCGCGTACGAGATGCGACCGCTGCGCGTGAGCAGGTTCACGGTGAACTGCACCGGCTCGAAACCCGCGTATCGCGAGACGTTCTCGAAGTAAGCGGCGCTCTCCAGGGCCGCCCGCTGGAGCCGTTCGACCGCCGGCTGGCGCTCGAGCTCGTAGGAGGTTAGTGCCCGCTCGAGATCCCCCGGATGCCGTTCGAGCGAGCCCGCGAGCGAGATCGCGTCCTCCATCGCGAGCTTGGTGCCTGAGCCGATCGTGAAGTGCGCCGTGTGCGCAGCGTCCCCGAGCAGCGCGACGTTTCGCCGGTGCCAGGTCTCGCATCGCAGGGTGACGAAGTTGATCCAGAGGGAGCGGTTCGACAGCAGCCTATGGCCGCCGAGCTCGCGCTCGAACAGCTCCTCGCAGAACGCGATCGACTCCTCCTCGCTCGCCTCCGCCAGGCCGGCCCGTCGCCACACCTCCTCGCGGCACTCGACGATGAACGTCGATCTGTCGGCGTCGAACGGGTACGCGTGCGCCTGGAACATCCCGTGCTCGGTCTCGCGGAACACGAACGTGAAGGCGCGGAAGACCAGGTCGGTCCCGAACCAGATGTACCTCGTGGGGTGCACGCGCTCGGAGGCGCCGAACGCCTCCGGATCCGAGCGCCGCACGAAGCTGTTCACCCCGTCGGAGCCGACCACGAGGTCCGCCTCGGGCAGGGCGTCGGCCTGAACCTCCTCCTCGAACCGAAGCTCGACCCCGAGCTCCCGGCACCGCTGCTGGAGGATCAGCAGGAGCCGTTTGCGAGAGATCCCCGAGAACACGTGGCCGACCGAGCGAACGGTCTCACCCCCGACGTGAACGTCGATCGTCGACCAGCGCGCGAACGTCTCGGTGATCTCCTCCCATGAGGCGTGGTCGGCGTCGCGCAGGGAGCCGAGGGTCTCCTCCGAGAACACCACGCCCCAGCCGAACGTCGAGTCCGGCGCGTTGCGCTCGTGGACGACAACCTCGCGGCTGCGGTCGTCCTTCTTGGCGAGCAGCGCGAAGTACAGCCCGGCGGGCCCACCCCCGACGACCTCGATCCTCACGGCCCGCTCAGCTCGTCGACGCCAGCACGTCGGCCAGGCGTTCGAGCTGCGCCACGTCGGGGACGGTCGGCAGGAGCACGAGCTCGTCGCACCCCGCCTCCTCGTACCCGCGGATCTGGTCGATGACGGCCTGTGGCGTGGTGAGGTTTGCAGCCGCGATCTTCTCGGCGAACGGACCCGTGAAGGCGTAGTAGTCGCGTAAGTACGCGGCGCCGCGCTCCTCGTCCCCGAGCGCGAAGTAACTCTGCCCCCACAGCGCGGGCGGCCCGGGCCGGCCGGCCTCGGACCACGCGGCCCGGGCCTGCTCGGCAACCCTGGCGAAGGCCCTCGGCGGTCCACCGTTGTGCACGTAGCCGTCGGCGAACCTCGCCATCCTCGCGTAGGAGCGGCCGCTCAGCCCCCCCACGAGCAGCGGCGGGCCGCCCTGTCTCGCGGACCTCGGGAGCACCGTTCCGTCTGCGAAGGCCAGCCGCAGAGCGATGAGCTGCTCATCGAACCGGTCCCCCCGGCCCCGGAGCGGCACGCCGGCGGCCTCGTAGTCGTCGGCCCGCGCGCCGAGGGCTACACCCAGCGTGAGGCGTCCGTTCGAAAGCGCGTCCACCGACGCGGCCTGCTTGGCGAGCGTGCCCGCGGGTCGCAGCGGCCCGATCACGACCATCGTGACGAGCCCGATGCGTTCGGTCACGGCCGCCGCCGCGGCGAGCGTCGCGAACGGGTCGAAGCTGTCGTACACGATCCGGTCGAGGACGCCGAGGCTGGTGAACGGACCCGACTCGGCGCGCCGGGCCCATTCGAGGAGGAGCTCGGCCGAGGTCCCGGGAACGATGCTCGGCAGACCCACGCCCACCCTCACGGCACGGTTCCCGCGTGCGAGACGTCACCGCCGTCCACCACGAGCACCGTCCCGGTGATGTACGACGCGGCGTCCGAGCACAGGAAGAGGGCGGCCGCCGCGACCTCGTCCGGGGAGCCGAACCGGCGCATCGCGATTTGGTCCAGCATGCGTTTGCGGCGGTCCGGATCCTCGCGGAGGCTCGCGTTCATGTCGGTCTCGATCCATCCGGGGGCCAGCGCGTTCACCCGGACGCCCCTCGGTGCCCACTCGATCGCGAGCGTCCTGGTCAGGTTGATCAGGGCGGCCTTCGCGGCCCCGTAGTAGGCGAGGCGGGGGGCCCCCGAGATCCCGGCGACCGAGGCCATGTTCAGGACACAGCCGGAGCCCTTGCCGAGAAGGGCGGGGCCGGCCGCCTGGATCCCGTACACGGCCGAAAGGAAGTTCACCCGCAGGTACTTCTCGAAGCCCTTGAGCCGCGTCTCCTCCACGCCAGCGAGGAACGGGGCCGCCCCGGCGTTGTTGACCAGGATGTCAAGCGTGCCAAACGACTCGACGGTGCGATCAACGGCGGCTCGGACCGCGTCCGGATCGCCGACGTCGGCCTCGACGGCGATCGGCGTTGGGCCGCCCGAGGCGACCTCATCGGCCGTCTCCTCGAGCGCGTCACGCGACCGGGCCACGAGCGCCAGGTTCGCGCCAGCCCGTCCGAACGCGACGGCGATCGCCCGCCCGATCCCGCGGCTTGCTCCGGTCACGATCGCGACCCGACCTTCGAGCGAGAACCGTTCCAGCGAGGCCTCCCTGCTGTTGCCGAGAGGCTACCGCAGGTCGTTCCCGCACCTCTCCACGCCAGCGGCCCTCCGTGCCGGAGGGCCGCTTCAGAAGGCTG
>DASXTX010000104.1:0-27001 GCA_036505195.1 Actinomycetota bacterium | reverse complement strand
CCAGTCGTACGGGGTCGTCCTCGCGGTCCTGATCGCCGGCGTGGGGCTCGTCGCGGTGGCGTTCGGCGCCGCAAGGCTCATCGCACCCCGGCGGCCGGTCGGCGACAAGCTGCTCACGTACGAGTGCGGGATCGACCCGGTGGGCGAGGGTTGGTCGCAGAGCCAGGTCCGCTACTACGTCTACGGGTTCCTGTTCGTGATCTTCGACGTCGAGTCCGTCTTCCTGTTCCCGTGGGCAAGGATCTTCGAGAGCCTCGGGTACCAGGCGGTCGTCGAGATGGCGATCTTCATCGGGATCTTGGCCGTGGGCCTGCTGTACGCGTGGCGCAAGGGGGTGCTGAGGTGGGCCTGATCACCGAGAAGACGCCGCTCGCCCGGATCCAACCGGTGAAGTTCCTGCTCAACTGGGGCCGGCGGTACTCGCTGTGGGTGTTCAACTTCGGCCTCGCGTGCTGTTCGATCGAGTTCATCGCGGCCTCGACGTCCAAGCACGACTTCATCCGGTTCGGCGTGATCCCGTTCGCACACGGGCCGAGGCAGGCCGACCTGATCGTGATCGCCGGGACGCCGACCGACAAGATGACACCGGTGATCAAGCGCCTGTACGACCAGATGCCGGAGCCGAAGTACGTGATCTCGATGGGCTCGTGCGCCAACTGCGGCGGTCCGTACTGGGACTCGTACTCGGTCACGAAGGGGATCGACCAGGTCCTGCCGGTCGACGTCTACATCCCGGGCTGCCCCCCCAGGCCGGAGGCGCTGCTGCAGGGGATCATCCGGCTCCAAGAGAAGATCGCCGCCGAGGACATCAGGGAGAAGTGGAGTGGCAAGCTCACGACACCCGCTTCCGCCTCCTGAGGTCGGATCGCGCTTGCGGGCTCAGTTCGGCGAGGACGTGCTGTCCTTCCAGGACCAGCACGGGCACAGCGTGGTCGCCATGACCCCGTCCCGGTACCGCGAGCTGGTGACGTTCCTACGCAACGAGCCCGAGTTCGCCTGCGACTACTGCGACTTCGTCTCCGCCGTGGACTTCGGCGACGAGGGCATGGAGGTCGTCACCCACCTGTTCTCGACCACGCACGATCACTCCGTGCGCGTGAAGGTCCGGCTCCCGGCCGACGAGACCGTGCTCCCGACGATCTCGGACATCTATCCGACGGCGAACTGGCACGAACGCGAGACCACCGAGATGTTCGGCGTCACGTTCGAGGGTCACCCGCTGCCCGTGACGCTCCTCCTCCCCGAACCGTTCGAGGGCCACCCGCTCCGCAAGGACTTCCCGCTGATGTCGCGAGAGGCCAAGCCGTGGCCGGGCGCGGCCGAGGGGGAAGAGGAGGACGAGGAGTGATCGCCCAGGCCGGCGAGAGCTTCGTGAACCAGTGGTTCGGCGAGTATTGGCTTGTCCTGGTGACGAAGGCGGCGATCGTGCTGATCTTCTTCCTCGTGGCCCCGCTCGGCGTCGGCTACGCCGAGCACAAGGTGATGGCCCACATGCAGGGCCGGCTCGGGCCGATGTACGCGGGCAGGTTCCACGGATGGGCGCAGCTCATGGCCGACGGGGTCAAGTTCGTCCAGAAGGAGGACGTGATCCCCGCGGCGGCGGATGCCTGGGTCTTCTCCCTCGCGCCGGCGGTCGCGCTCGTCCCGTACATCCTCCTGTTCGTCGTGATCCCGTTCTCGGACGAGATCTTCATCCTGAACCTCGACGTCGGCATCTTCTTCGTGCTGGCGCTCTCGTCGGTCTCCGTGATCGGCGTGCTCATGGCCGGCTGGGCGTCGGCGAACAAGTTCTCCCTGATCGGCGCCCTCCGGGCGGCCGCCCAGCTCATCGCCTACGAGCTGCCGCTGGTGCTCGGGGCCGCAGCGATCGTGATGCAGGCCGGCACGCTCTCGATGGTCGGGATCGTCCAGGCGCAGGAGAAGTACTGGTTCGTCTTCTCGCAGCCGATCGGGTTCCTCATCTTCCTCACGGCCTCGCTGGCGGAGCTCACGCGGCCGCCGTTCGACATGCCGGTGGCGGACTCCGAGATCATCTTCGGCGCCTACACGGAGTACACGGGTCTGAAGTTCGCCTTCTTCCTGCTCGCCGAGTACGGAGGGATCGTCGCCCTGTCCGCCATCGCGAGCGTCCTGTTCCTCGGGGGCTACCTGCCGCTGCCGGCGATGGAGTTCATCCCCGAGCCGCTCTGGATGCTCGCGAAGATCGGGGCGCTCTCGTTCCTCATCATCTGGCTCCGCGTCACCTATCCGCGTCTGCGCGAGGACCAGCTGCAGCGGGTCTCGTGGCTCGTGCTGATCCCGCTGGCGCTGCTGCAGATCGTGGTGGTCGGCGTCTTGAAGGTCGCGTTCTAGGAGGGTCATGGCGGTCGACGAACGAGGCGTCCGGAAGGCTCCCGAGGCGGAGCCCAGGTCCACCGGCCTCGGCCTGATGAAGGGGCTCGGGGTCACGCTCAAGCACGCGCTCCGGCCCTCGATCACGCAGCAGTACCCGCAGGAGAAGCCCGACCTCCCGCCGCGCACCCGCGGGGTGATCGCGCTCAAGGAGGCGAACTGCACCGTCTGCTACAAGTGCTCGCGGGAGTGCCCGGACTGGTGCATCTACATCGACGCGCACAAGGAGACCCACGAGCCGGCCTCCGGCGGCAAGGGCCGCTCGATGAAGGTCCTCGACCGGTTCGCGATCGACTACGCACTCTGCATGTACTGCGGGATCTGCGTGGAGGTCTGTCCGTTCGATGCGCTCTTCTGGAGCCCGGAGTTCGAGTACGCGGAGTACGACATCGTCGAGCTCACGCACGAGAAGGAGAAGCTCGAGGAGTGGACCTACACGGTCCTGCCGCCTCCGTTCATCGAGGACGGCGCGGAGGTGCCGGCCGAGGTCCCAACGGAGGCTCCGGACACGGCCGGACTCGCCGCGGCTCCCTCGGCAGGTCCGGCGCCGGCCGCGGCACCGCCCGCCGGGGCGCCGGTCGCGGTGGGAGCTCCGGCCGTAGCCGCTGCCGCTCCCGCTGAGGCTGCTGCCGCTGCATCGGCCTCCCCCCCGGTGGCGGCTCCTGCTCCGGCCGAGCATGCCGAGGTGGCGCTGGATCAGGAGACGTTCGAGCGGGTGTTGGCGGAGCTGTTGGAGCAGGGGATCGATCGACGGGTGGCCGAGGGGCGGGCGCGACGTGCGGCGATGGTGGCCGCGCGGACGAAGGCCGAGGGCGGCTCGTGACCGGAGCCGAGATCGCGTTCGTCTTCATCGGGGTGGCCGCCGTGGTCGGCGCCATCCGTGTGGTGACCGCTCGGAACGTCGTGCGCGCCGCCCTGTACCTGGTGGTCACGCTCTCGGCCGTCGCCGGCGTCTACCTCCTGCTTGCCGCCGAGTTCGTCGCGTGGGTGCAGATCCTCATCTACGTCGGCGCGATCGTGATCTTGTTCCTGTTCGGGCTGATGCTCACGAAGGCGCCGATCGGGCGCGAGGCGCTCGACAACCAGCGGCGCGGCGTGGCGTTCCTGGTCGGGCTCGCGATCCTCGCCGGGCTGGTCTACCTGATCCAGGGAGCGTTCGACTGGGACGCCGCTCGCATCGATCCGATCGAGGGGTCGGTGGCCGCGGTCGGGTCGTCGATCTTCAGCCGGTTCGTCCTCCCGTTCGAGGTGATCTCCTTCCTGCTCCTGGCTGCGCTGATCGGAGCGATCGTGCTGTCGAGGAAGGAAGATCGCCCGTGATCAGGCTCCCGCTGGTGCTCTTCCTGTCGGCGGCGCTGTTCTCGACCGGCGTCTACGGCGTGCTCGCGCGGCGGAACGGGGTCCTGGTGCTGATGTCGATCGAGCTGATGCTGAACGCGGTCAACATCAACCTCGTCGCGTTCGGCGCGGCGCTCCACGACCTCACCGGCCAGGTGTTCGCGCTGTTCGTGATCACGGTGGCGGCCGCCGAGGTGGGGATCGGCCTGGCGATCGTGATCCTGATCTACCGCAACCGCGAGACGATCAACGTGGACGAGGTGAACCTGCTCAAGTGGTAGCCGCCGAGTCCGCCGAATCCATCGTCAAGGCGATCCACGACCCGAGCTGGTTCCTGCGTTACTCCTGGCTGATCGCGCTCCTGCCGGCGATCGCCGCGGCGTTCACGCTGTTCATCGGCAAGCGCACGCCGGGCAAGGGCTCGGTCTACGGCATCACCGCGCTGGCCGCGGCCCTCGTCATGTCGCTGGGCGTCCTGTGGACCTTCGTGGGCGGCGAGCGCGGCTTCTACGAAGCCTCGATCCCTTGGTTCCAGATCGGGCAGCTCCACATGGAGGCGGGGGTCTACGTCGACGGCCTGACCGCGGTGATGCTCGTCGTCGTCACGTCGATCTCGTTGTGCGTCCAGATCTACTCGCTCGGCTACATGAAGGGCGACGTCCGCTACACATGGTTCTATGTGGTGCTCTCGCTGTTCACGAGCGCGATGCTCGTGGTCGTCCTCGCGAACAACCTGTTCATGCTGCTGGTCGGCTGGGAGGTCATGGGCGTCTGCTCCTATCTGCTGATCGGCCACTGGTGGGAGGACCACGTCAACTCGAGCTCGGCGATCAAGGCCTTCATCACGACGCGGGTCGGCGACGTGCCGTTCATGTTCGGGATCTTCGTGCTGGTCTTCATCACCGGGTTCACGACCTCGAACATCCCGAAGATCTCCGAGATCGTGTCGAGCGGCGGCGCTTCCGTCGGGCTGGTGTCGGCCGCGGCCCTGCTGTTGTTCGGAGGCTCGATCGGCAAGTCCGCCCAGTTCCCACTCCACGTGTGGCTCCCCGATGCCATGGCGGGGCCGACGCCGGTCTCGGCACTGATCCATGCGGCCACGATGGTGGCCGCGGGCGTCTACCTGGTGGGACGGCTGTTCATCGTGTTCCTCGATGCGGACCCCATCGTCCTGCAGATCGTCGCGATCGTGGCCGGCATCACGATGCTTGGAGCGGCGCTGATGGCGTTCACGCAGGACGACATCAAGCGCGTGCTCGCGTACTCGACGATCAGCCAGCTCGCCTACATGATCGCCGGAATGTCGATGGGTCCGGCCGGCCGCACGGGAGCCTTCTTCCACCTGTTCACCCACGCGTTCTTCAAGGCGCTGTTGTTCCTGGGGTCCGGGGCCGTGATCCACGCGGTGCACTCGAACAACATGAGCGAGATGGGCGGGCTGCGAAGACGCCTGCCGATCACGTTCTGGACGTTCCTGATCGGCTCACTTGCCCTGTCGGGGGTACCACCGCTCGCCGGGTTCTGGTCGAAGGACGAGCTGCTGGTGGTGGCCGAGCACGAGGGCCACCCGGTCCTATTCGTCGTCCTCCTGGTGACCGCGCTCCTCACCGCCTTCTACATGACCAGGGCCGTGCTGATGACCTTCTACGGCGAGTACCGGGGCCACGGCGAGCCGCACGAGGCGCCCCGGAGCATGACCGGCGTCCTGGTGGCCCTCGCCTCCGTCACGGTGGTTGCGGGCTTCGTCGGGTCGCCGCAGCTCGGCGCGGTGTTCGGGGACTGGGTGTACTTCCAGGAGCTCGAGGAGGCCCTGTTCGTGCCGTGGGTCGCCGTCCTGTCCACGCTCGCCGCCCTCGGGGGCATCCTCATCGGCTACGCCTTGTACCGCGACTACCAGGCCCGCGATCCGCTCCGGTCGCTCGGCGGCGCGTACACGCTCGTCGCGAACAAGTTCTACATCGACGACATCTACTGGAAAGGGATCGTCCGTCCCATACGAGACAACGTCTCGAGCGGGGTGTACGGGAACGACCGGCACGTCATCGACGGGGTGGTCAACGGGACCGCCGCTTTCACCAAGGTGCTGGCCAGGGGCGTGAACTGGTTCGACGAACACGTGATCGACGGGGCCGTGAACGGCCTCGCGAACATCGCCGGCTTCACCGGCGGCCTGTTGCGGTACATCCAATCGGGCAACGTCCAGCGGTACGCGGTGTTCCTGTTCACGGGGATCGTCGTGCTGGCCGTCATCTTCACGAAGATCTGAGAGGGGTAGGGGCATGAGCTGGGAGAACTCGGCGATCACGATCGCGACGCTCCTGCCGCTGGCAGGGGCGCTGGTGATCGCGCTCGTCCCCCGTCAGTACGACAAGGGGGTGCGGGCGCTCGGGATCGTGTTCACCGGGGCGGCGCTCGCGTTCGCGATCGCGATCACGTTCACGTTCGACTACGGCGCCTCGGGTCTGCAGTTCCAGCTCGACACGCGCTGGATCCCGGCGATCCAGGCCCGGTACCACGTGGGGATCGATGGCATCAGCCTGCCCTTGTACGTCCTGACCTTCGTCCTGTCGTTCCTGTGCGCGATCTATACCTGGCGCGTGGTGCCGAACCCCGGCAAGACCAAGGCCTTCCTCGCCCTCATGCTCCTGCTCGAGACCGGGATGGCCGGCACGTTCATCGCGTTCGACCTGATCCTGTTCTTCGTCTTCTGGGAGCTCGTCCTGGTCCCGATGTACTTCCTGATCGGCATCTGGGGCAGCGCCAACCGCGAATACGCGGCGATCAAGTTCTTCCTGTACACACTCCTCGGGTCGGTGTTCATGCTGCTGGGGTTCCTGGCGATGTTCTTCAACTCCGACATCGGCGGCGGCGCCCACACGTTCGACATCGTGCAGCTGCAGCAGTACGCGGCCTCGGGCGGCTTCTCGCACGCGTTCCAGCTGGTCGTGTTCGCCGCCGTGGGCCTGGGCTTCGCGGTGAAGGTGCCGATGTGGCCGTTCCACACGTGGCTGCCGGACGCCCATACCGAGGCGCCGACGATCGGCTCGGTGCTGCTGGCCGGCGTCATGCTGAAGATGGGCACCTACGGGTTCATCCGCATCGCCCTGCCGATCCTCCCGTACGCGGCGCAGAAGTATGCGCCGTGGATCGGGCTACTTGCCGCGATCGCGATCGTCTACGCCGCCCTCGCGTGCCTCGCCCAGAAAGACCTCAAGCGGCTCATCGCGTTCAGCTCGGTGGGCCACATGGGGTTCGTGATGCTCGGGATCGCCACGCTGACCTCGATCGGGATCAACGCGGCGATCTTTGGGATGGTGGCGCACGGCCTGATCACGGGGATGCTCTTCTTCTGCGTGGGCTCCCTGTACGACCGGTACCACACCCGCGAGATCGCCGAGATCGGCGGCGGCGTGATGCAGAAGCTCCCGTACCTTGGGGGCGTATTCGCGTTCGTCGCGATCGCCTCGCTCGGCCTGCCCGGGCTCGCCGGGTTCTGGGGCGAGGTGATGGCGCTCCTGTCCAGCTACAGCCCCGCCGAGTCCCTGTCGGCTCCGCTGTTCCGCGCGTTCATGATCGCCGGCGGCATCGGGACGATCCTGACCGCCGGCTACTTCCTGTGGATGCTGCAGCGCGTGAACATGGGAACGACACCCGAGAAGTGGAAGACGGCCGTCTTCGCCGACGTCGCGGCGATCGAGTGGGTCTCGTGGGTGCCGCTGCTGCTCGGCATCGTGGCGCTGGGGCTGTTCCCGGCGCTGCTCACCGACGTCACGCAGGAGCCGGTGAAAGCGTTGCTCGGGCTCTTCGGGTAGGGCAGGCGCCTAGACCATGAATCAGACGATCGACTACACGGCGATCCTCCCGGAGCTGATCCTGGCCGGGACGATCGTCCTCGTCCTGGTGGTCGACGCCTTCCTCGCGCCCGCCCGCAAGTGGATGGCGATGCCCCTCGCGTTCGCCGGGGTGGTGGCGTCGCTGATCGCCACGCTCACGCTGATCGGCGACGATCGCTCGACCTTCGGCGGGGCGTTCGTCGTCGACGAGTTCGCGCTGCTGTTCAAGGTGTTCTTCCTGTCGGTCGCATTGCTCGTGCTCATGGTGTCGTTCCGCTATTTCCGCGAGGGGCGCTTCTACCAGGGCGAGTTCTACTTCCTGGTCCTCACCTCGTTCCTCGGCTGCGTGCTGATGCCCTCGTCGAGAGACCTGTTGATGCTGTTCATCTCGCTCGAGCTCGTGTCGGCGCCGGGGTTCGTGATCGCCGCGTTCCGCAAGTCGGATCCGCGATCCAACGAGGCCGGCATCAAGTTCTTCCTCTTCGGCGTGCTCTCGACCGCGGTGATGCTCTACGGGATGAGCCTGATCTACGGGCTGACCGGCAGCCTCAACCTGACCGAGATCGGCCGCGTGCTCGCGACCCCGCTGCCTCCCGGACGCGAGACGATGGCCCTGGCGTCGATCCTGTTCATCGTCGCCGGGTTCGCGTTCAAGGTGAGCGCGGTCCCGTTCCAGTTCTGGGCGCCCGACACCTACGAGGGCGCCCCCGTGCCGGTCGCCGCGTTCCTGGCGACCGCGTCCAAGGCGGCCGGCTTCGCCGGGCTCCTCCAGCTGATGTTCGTCGCCTTCCCGGCCCAGTACGAGTTCTGGACGCCGATCTTCGCGGTGCTGTCGATCCTCACGATGACCATCGGGAACTTCGTCGCCCTGCAGCAGCGCCAGGTCGTGCGACTGCTCGCGTACTCGAGCATCGCCCAGGCCGGGTACATGCTCCTCCCGTTCGCCCTGGTCTCGGCGAACCCGGTCATCAACCAGGACGCGTTCGCCGCGGCCGTCACGTACATCCTGATCTATGCGGTGATGACGCTGGGGGCGTTCGCGGTGGTGATCGCGATGGCCAAGGAGTCCCGCGGCCTGCTGATCACCGACTTCGCGGGCCTGTCCCGCCGGGCGCCGGTGATCGCGGTCGCGATGACCCTGTTCATGGTCTCGCTGGCCGGCATCCCGCCCCTGGCCGGGTTCTGGGCCAAGTTCCTGGTCTTCCAGGTCGCGATCCAGCGCGGCGGGATCGGCACGGCCCTGGCGATCATCATGGTGCTGAACTCGGTGGTGAGCCTGTCCTACTACCTCGCGGTGCCCAAGCAGATGCTGTTCGTCGACGGCGAGCACGAAGGTCCCCTTGCGTCTCCCGCCCTGGTCACGGCGGTCGCCGTGCTCGCGTCGGTGGTGGTCGTGGCCGTGGGTATCTGGCCGGAGCTCCTGGCGCATTTCCCGCCGTTGTCTACCCTGGTAGGGCAGTAGGTCCCGACCGGGAGGGCCACGCCGAACCCGACCCGCGGGCTCGTCGAATCCCGGACAAGGAGGTTCCGTTGATCGGTCTCAATCGAGTCAAGACCTGGATCCTGATCGCTGCCCTGGGCGGCCTGTTCGTGTTGATCGGCGGCGCGATCGGCGGCCAGCAGGGGGCGATCCTCGCGCTCGGCATCGCGTTCCTGTTCAACTTCTCGATGTATTGGTTCAGCGACAAGATCGCGATCGCGACCACCCGGTCCAAGCCGGTGACCGAGCAGGAGGCGCCGGAGCTGTACCGGATCGTCCGGGAGCTGACCCAGCTCAACCGGATGCCGATGCCGAGGATCTACATCTCGGACATGATGCAGCCGAACGCGTTCGCCACCGGTCGAAACCCGGAGCACGCCGTCGTGGCGGTCACCCGCGGGATCCTCGAGATCCTGGACGACCGCGAGCTGCGGGGCGTGCTGGCGCACGAGCTCTCGCACGTCGCCAACCGGGACATCCTGATCGGTTCGATCGCGGCGGCCATCGGCATGAGCATCACGTTCCTCGCGCGGTTCGCCCTGTGGTTCGGCTCTGGCGACGACCGCAATGGGATCGGCATCGTCGGGCTGCTGCTGGCCTGGGTCCTCGCCCCGATCGCGGCCGCGATCATCCAGATGGCCGTGAGCCGCTCGCGCGAGTACCAGGCCGACGAGTCCGGTGCGATCCTGTCGCGGGACCCGGACGCGCTGGCGAGCGCGCTCCGCAAGCTCGAGAACGCCGCCGGCAAGGTCCCGGTGCCCGCGTCGGTGAGCCCCGCCGAGGCCCACCTGTTCATCGTGAACCCGTTCCGCGGCCGCCAGGCGTCCATGAGCCTGGCGAACCTGTTCTCGACCCACCCCCCGACGGCGGAGCGCGTCGCCAGGCTCGAGCAGATCAAGCAGGAGATCGCCTAGGCCTCGTTTTCGGGCGCTCGATCAGATGAGGTCGAGCAGCGACCGGAGGTCGCGCAGCACCTTGCGGTCGCCGGCGGCGCCGAACCCTTCGGCGGGGTCGGCGTCGTCGCGCCGGATCAGGAACGACAGGATGCCGAGCGCTTCCGCACCCTCGCAGTACCAGGCCTGGTCGTCGACGAAGACGGCCTCCTCGGGTCCCGCACCGACAGCCTCGAGCGCCGCCCGATAGATCCCGGGGTCGGGCTTGGCCGCGCCCACCTCGAACGAGAGCGTGATCGCGTCGACCTCTCGTTCCAATCCGAGGTCGTCTACGATCGGGCGGGTGGCGTGGTCGCAGTTGCTCACCACCGCCGTCCGGATCCCTCGACGGCGGAGCTCGCGCAGAGTCGGGATCGAGTCGTCCCATAGGTGGACGCCGTTCTCCGCGAGGGCTCTGGCGCGTGCCGCGTTGAGCTCGTGGACAAGGTCCGCGTCCAGATGGACGCCCGCGGCCTCCAGGACTGCCGCGAGGTCGCCCTCGGCGCTCCCGTACGCGCCGATGCTCCGCGCCTCTCGCGTCGTGGTGAACGCGCGCAGGAGCTCCACCTCGCTGATCCCGAACCGTCCCTCGAGCTCCGCGCGCATCGTCGGCCAGTCGGTCCAGGCGAGCGTGTCGTAGAGATCGATCAGGACGGCCCGGACCTCGCTCACGCGGCGAGATCGAGGATCGCCCGGACGTGCTCGATCGTCGTCCGAGGGTTGACGAAGCACAGGCGGGCCACCTTCTCGCCCTCCCAGGTCGTCGGCTGAACGAAACCGACCTGCTCCCGGAGCGCGCGGCGCCACCAGGCCTCGTAGTGGTCCGGCCCCCATCCGAGCCGCCGGAACAGGACAACCGACAGCTCGGGTTCGAGGATGAGCTCGAGCTCAGGCCGCCTCCCGCGGATCTCGTCGGCCGCCTCCCGCGTGACCGCGAGGACCCGCTCGACCGCGTCCCGGTAGGCGTCCGTTCCGTAGGTCGCGAGCGAGAACCAGAGCGGGAGCCCGCGCGGGCGACGGGAGAGGTGATGCGCGAAGTCGCTCGGGTTCCACTCGGACGTGGCGTTCAGGGCGTCCAAGTAGAAGGCATCCTGCCGGTGCGCCGCCCGCGCTCGCTCGGGGTCCCGGTAGACGAGCGCGCAGGAGTCGTACGGCGCGAACAGCCACTTATGCGGGTCGACGATGAACGAGTCGACGTGCTCGATGCCGCGGAACCGGTCCCGGACGCTGGGCGCGAGCAGCCCGGCCGCCCCGTAGGCGCCGTCGACGTGCAGCCACAGCCCTCGGTCTCGGCAGACGGTCGCCACGCCCTCGAGATCGTCGATCGTCCCGGCGTTCGTCGAACCCGCGCTCGCGACCACCGCGAAGGGTCCGCGGGGATCGGCGCGATCGAGCGTCGCTTCGAGCGCCCCGCCCGTGAGGCGACCGCGCTCGTCGTGGGGGACCGAGAGCAGGTCGACGTCCATCACGCGCGCCGCCGATGCGACCGAGGAGTGCACGGTGTCGGCGCACGCGATCTGCCAGCGCGCCGGGCGCTCGCCGCCCCGAGCCCTCGTCTCCGCGTGGCGGGCCGCCACCAGCGCCGACAGGTTGCCGGCCGTTCCCCCCGAGACGAAGCAGCCGCCGGATCCTGCGGGCATGCCCGCGAGACCGGCGAGCCATCCGAGAACCTGGTTTTCCGCCCACACGGCCCCGCCGCCCTCGAGCCAGCTGCCGCCGTAGACCTCGGATGCGCTCACGGCGAGGTCGAAGAGCACGCTGGCCTTGCTCGGGGCGCCCGGGACGAACGCGAGGAAGCTCGGGTGGTCGGTCGTGATCGTCGCGGGCGCGAGCACTTCCGCCCAGATGCGGAGCGCCTCCTGCCCGCCGATCCCACCAGGGGTGATCGTGGATCCCGCGGCTTCGTTCAGCTCGTCCGGTGGCACCGGATGGTCGAGCGGTTGCGGGTCGGCGATGCGCCGGCGCGTGTAGCCGACGACGGCCTCGGTCAGTGCCTCCGTCTCGGGGGTGTACTCGTGCATCGACTGCATCGCGCTCCGATCCTCGCGCGGCGCGTGGGCCCTGCGCCGTGGGTCGATCCCCGGCTAGGACACCAGCTCGGCGCAGAACCCGGCGAACGCGTCGACGTAGCGCCGGACGTCCTCCTCGGTGTGCTGCACCGAGATGGTCCACTGCTCCTCGTCGCCGGGTGTCATGAAGATGCCCCGGTTCACCATCCACGTGAACGACGCGTAGAAGAGCTCGGGGATCGTCTGGAGGAAGTCGCGGTAGTTGACCAGTGGCTCCTTGCGGTACGAGACGCAGCCCTTGGCCCCGAGGTCCATCGTGTGGGCCGGGAGGTCGTGCTCGTCGATCGCGCGCTGGCAGCCCTCGGCGAGCATCGTCCCGAGCTTGCCCAGGTGGTCGTACGCCTCCTTCGTCAGGACCTGCGTGAGGGCCGCGAGACCGGCCGCGGCGGAGAGCGGGTTCCCGTTGAACGTGCCCTGCTGCGCCGCGCCCTTGGTGACCCATTCCATGTAGCGGGCTTCGCCGCCGAACGCGCCGATCGTGACGCCGCCGCCGATCGCCTTCGCGTACGCGGCGAGGTGCGGGCGGACCCCGTAGCGCTCGGTCGTGCCGCCGTACGCGATCGTCCCGCCGCACTTGACCTCGTCGTAGATCAGCGCGGCGCCGTTTCGCTCGCAGATGTCGCGGAGCGCCTGCAGGTAGCCCGACAGTGGCACGACGAGCCCGATGTTCATCATCACGGGCTCGAGGATCACGGCGGCGATCTCACCCGGCTTGTCGGCGAACGCCTGCTCGACCGCGGCCGCGTCGTTGAACGGCACGACGATCACCGTCTCGGTGAGCACCTTCGGGATGCCCTTGGACGTGGGCTCCGTCGTGTACCAGGCCTGGTCGGGGCGGCCGACGTTGAAGCGCATGTCGAGCACGTCGGCCTCGGGCACGACGGAGAACAGGACCGAGTCGTGGTGCCCGTGGTAGGACCCCTCCATCTTCACGATCGTGTCGCGCCCGGTCGCCGCCCGCGCTACGCGGATCGCGTCCATCGTGGCCTCGGTGCCCGAGTTCACGAACCGCATCTGCTCGAGCTGGAACCGCTCGCAGATCGCCTCGGCGAGCGCGACCGTGGTTTCGGTGGTGACCGCGAAGTGGATGCCCTGGTCGGCGACGGCCCGGATCGCCTCGACGATCTTCGGATGCGCGTGGCCGACGACGTTCACGCCGAACCCGCCGTGGAAGTCGAGGTACTCGTTGCCGTCGACGTCCCAGACCTTCGAGCCCCGGCCGCGCCGGAGGTAGGTGGGGTAGGGGTCCCCGGCCTGGAAGTTCGACGCGACGCCGTTCGGGAGGCTGCGCAGGGCGCGCTGGTGCAGGCTCTCGGACCCGGGCGTCCGATCCAGGAGCTTGCGGCCCTCGCGCTCGGCGATCTCCGCGGCCTTGGCCTTCAGACGTTCCACATCGGTCACGATGCACCTCCCGTCGGGTGGGCCAATCTACCCAGGCGGACCACGGTAGGCAACGGACCCGGTGGCCGCCGGCTAGGGCCGGAAGTTCACGAACTGCAGCGGGACGTCGAAGTCGTGGTCCTTGACGGCCTTCATCACGACCTGGAGATCGTCCTTGGACTTGCCCGTGATCCTGACCTGGTCGCCCTGGACGTGGCTCTGGACCTTGACCTTGAGGGCCTTGACGAACTTCACGAGCTCGCGCGCCTTCTCCTCCGAGATCCCGACGTTCAGGTTGATCGACTGACGGGAGGCCCCCTTGGCGGCCGGCTGGATCGGCCCGAAGTGCAGCGCCTTGAGCGAGACCTGGCGCCGAACGGCCTTCTCCTTGAGGACTTCGACGGCCGCCTTGAGCCGGTCCTCCGTCGAGGACCGAACCTCGATCAGCTGGTCGTCCTGGCTGATGCTCGTTCCGGTGTCCTTGAAGTCGAACCGCTGCGCGATCTCGCGCCTGGCCTGGTCGACGGCGTTGGCGACCTCGGGCATAGAGACCTCCGAGACGATGTCGAACGAGAAGTCCTGCTTGGCCATGCGAGCCATCCTACCGTGGAGGTGCGGAAGCCCCGTTGCTATCCTTCCGTGTACGGGAGGATGCCCGAGCGGCCAAAGGGAGCGGTCTGTAAAATCGCCGGCTAAGCCTACGGAGGTTCGAATCCTCCTCCTCCCACCACAGGGTTCTCAGGACTGAGGCTCCTCGCGTCTCAGAACCAAGCGCCTCAGAGTTGGATGAGGTTGACGCCAGCGAGCGGATGGTGGATCTGCTGCATCGCGCCTCCGGTCGCCAAGCTGCCGAGGTCGATCGTGGCGAATCCCGCGTCTTGGAACACCCCGACGACTTTCGCTTTCGCGTCGCCATCGTCCCCGGAGATGAAGATCACGCGCCGGCCCCCGGCCTGCTGCGGATCCGATCCGAGCACCTCGGCGCCAAGTGTGTTGCCGGCCTTCACGACACGTGCGCCGGGGACGAGGTCGGCGACGAGCTCGCTGGACGTTCTCTCCCGGAGATCGTCGGCGGCCCAGTCGTTGGTCGCGTCGATGACGACCTGACCATCCCAGGCAAGGCCTTGGACGGCTTCGGGCACGCGGTCCCAGGGCACGGCGATGACGACGATGCCGGCCTCTGCTGCATCGTCCGCGGTCCCTGGCGAGACTCCCTCGCCAAGGGCGGCGACCACTGACGTCAGCGATTCCGGACCGCGGCTGTTGGCGATCACGACGCGCCGACCGGCGCGCAGCGCGGTCCGCGCCATCGCTTGGCCGAGCCGCCCAGCGCCGATGATCCCCACTGGATCGGTCACGGTTGCCCGTCGTATTCGAAAGCGAAGAGGTAACTCACCGCAAGGCTCCGATACGGGCGCCAGCGGTCGGACACCTGAGCCACCTCGTCTTCGGTCGGAAGGTGGTCGAAGCCGTAGGCTCGTTGGATCGCGCGCCGGAGCGCGAGGTCGCCCGACAGGAAGACGTCCGGCCGATCGAGCGCCACGAGCAGGAACCCGCGCGCCGTCCACGGCCCGATCCCGGGCACGTCGGTCAGGGTCGCCTCGACCTCGTCGTCGGTCATGCCCGAGAACGACTCTTCGCTCAGACGTCCGTCGACGAACCGTTCCGCAAGCGCGCGCAAGGTCTCGCCCTTTCGAGCCGAGAAGCCGCTGTCGCGCAGCACCTGGGGATCGGCCGCGAGCAGCTCGGCCGGCGACGGTAGATGCCCTCCGAATCGCTGCTGCAGACGCGAGAGGATCGCGCGGGTCGAGTTGACGGACAGCTGCTGTCCTGCGACCTCGAAGACGAGCGTCCCGAAGGCATCGAACGGAGGAAGCTCTTCCAGCCAGGCCCGCGGGCGGAAGTCCGGCCGGGCGTCGATCAGCCGGGCGAGGACCGGATCCGCGTTCCGGAGAAACTCGCGCGCAGCGGGATCGGCGGCGGCCGCAGACATCATTCCCTGAGCAACCTCTCGGTGAGCAGGATCCTTCCTCGAGTTGTCGGGGATGTGCCGGCCATCAGGGGTGCACGTAAGACCCGTAGCCGAGGTCGAGGCGGATCGACTGCATCACCGCGAACGTCGTGCTCTCCGTGAACACGTCCGCGGCTGCGAGCACAGCGGTGTACTTCTCGATCACCGGCGCAGCCGCCGTGGCGGTGACGTCGTCGAGGTAACCCCTCACCGCTGCCCATGTGTTCTCGCCGTACTTCTGAAAGTAGGGAGTCGGATCGACGGTTTCGATCGCCTTCCTCGAGTTGTCGCCGATGTCCGCGATGTACTGCTGATGCAGCGTCACGTCGTCCCGCGTGCCGAGCCGGCCGTTGTGACCGCCGATGTAATGCTTCCACGAGTAAGCGAGCGCGTTCGCCGGCGCCTCGACGTAGCCGGGGATGTCCTCGGTCAGGTTCGAGTGGTAGATCGGCGCCCAGCCCGGATTGACGATGTCGATCAGCATCAGCGTGTCGTGGTCGGGCAGGTGGATGAGGATGTTGTCGGGTGAGTGGTTGGGGCCGTGCCAGGCCAGGTCGATGCGTTCGCCGCCGATCTCGAGCGTACGACGATCCTGGAACGTCTCCTCGTTCGGCGGTCTGGCCGGATCGTCGTCGCGCAGCAGCAGCCGCCGCGTCTCTTCGTGCCCGATGCGCGTGACGTTCTTGTCGAACAGCGAGGACGCGCCGCCGTGGTCGGCGTGGTGATGCGAGTAGATCAGGTGGCTGACCTCGCTCGTCACGCCGTTCGCGGCCGCGATCTCGTCGACCGCCCGCTGGATGTTGTGGCCGATCGTGGGCGGCGCGTCGAACAGGACGACACCGTCCGGGGTGGTCAGGAACGCTGACTGGTAGGTGCCGTCCGTCACCCAATAGAGGTTCCGCTCGACACGCCCGACGTAGTAGCCCTGCTCGTTGAGAGCCGAGCCGAGCGCCGACCGAGGCACGGGCGCGTAATCGGGCAACGCGTCCGCTGATGCGCCCGTCGCGATCTCCGAAGTGCTCATCGATGGCTCCTTCCTCGTCAACAACGATCAGTTCGCCCACGGCAGGGAGAACGCGCCCAGCTGGCTGCCGATGGCCGCCAAGTCCTCGAAGGCCCACTGCTCGCTGATCTTGCCGTCGTCGGTGACCCGGTAGATGTCGACCGCGTCCCACCTGACGTTGCGCCCAGTCGCCGGGATCCCGAGCAGATCTCCGGTCTGCGTGGCGGTGACGACCAGGCGCAACGCGACGAGATCCTCGCTCGCGATGACGTCTTGCTCCTCGGCCTGGATGTCCGACAACGGCCCGATGAAGGCGCCGAGGAGGGGCACGATGTTGTCCACCCCCGTAACGGTCGCGATCGAGGGTCCATGCCAGACAACGTCGGGCGTGAAGAAGTCGCGCGCCCGCTCCGCGTCGTGCCCGTTGAAGACCTCGGCCACGAACCTCCGAGGTACCTCGATCCGCTGGTCGATCGTGAGCGTCTGGCTCATGCCGCTTCCCCTCCTTCTGGTCGGCCGGGTCGGCCGTGCTGCCGGGGATCGTCGCTCGCGGGCAGGGGTGATCGAATCCTGGAAAGCCGTAGTCCGAACCCCAGCGTCGTCAGGCCGTTCGGTCGCTGGGACGAAAGCGAAGGGCGCGGCTATCGTGCTTGTGATGGTCACGAGGCTGGTCGAACCGCGGCTGCTCGGCCGGGAACGCGAGCGCGAAGTGCTCGGACGGTTCCTGGAGGGAGCGCGTACGGGGCACGGCGGGGTCTTGGTCCTGCACGGGGAACCCGGTGTCGGCAAGACCGCCTTGCTGGCGTTCGCGGTCGAGGAGACACAGGACTTCGGGGTCGTTCGCACCGCCGGGGTCGAAGGGGAGATGGAGCTCCCGTACGCCGCGCTCCAGCAGCTGTGTTCTCCGATCATCGATCTGACCGAGCGCCTGCCCGATCCCCAGCGCGAGGCCCTCGCCGTCGCGTTCGGACGCAGCGTCGGGCCGGCACCCGAGCCGTTCCTCGTCGGGCTCGCGGTCCTCGGTCTGGTGTCGGAGGCAGCCGAGGGGCGCCCGTTGCTCTGCGTGGTCGACGACGCGCAGTGGTTGGACGACGCGTCGGCTCGCGCGCTTGCGTTTCTCGCGCGCCGGCTCCTCGCGGAAAAGATCGCGCTGCTGTTCGCCGTTCGCGAGCGGGGCGCCACGCTTGCCGGCTTCCCCGAGATCAACGTCGGACCCTTGGGACGCCGTGATGCGCGGGCCCTGTTGGAGTTCGTGCTGCCCGCTCGCGTCGATGAGCGCGTGCTCGACCGCATCGTCGCGGAGACGCGCGGGAACCCGCTCGCGCTCCTCGAGCTGCCGCGAGGGATGACGCCCACGCAGCTCGCCGGCGGGTTCGGGTTGCCCGAGGCCCTCCCGCTGTCCGCCCGGATCGAGGAACACTTCACGCGACGACTCGCGAGCGTCCCGCCCGATGGTCGGCGCCTCTTGCTCCTCGCGGCGGCAGACCCGACGGGCGATCTCGCGCTCGTGTCTCGCGCGGCGGAGCGGCTAAAGATCCCCGACTCGGCGGCGCGAACGCTCGGATCGGATGGCCTGCTGGACCTGAACGCCGTCGTCGTCTTCCGCCATCCCTTGGCGCGTTCGGCCGTGTACCGCGCATCCACCGCCGACGAGCGGAGCGAGGTCCATCTCGCCCTTGCCGATGCGACCGATCCACGAGTCGATCTCGATCGCCGCGCGTGGCACCGGGCGCAGGCCACGTCGATGCCCGACGAGGACGTCGCCACGGAGCTCGAGCGTTCGGCGGCGCGAGCCCAGGCACGCGGTGGATTCGCCGCTGCCGCCGCCTTCCTCGAGCGCTCCTCCGTGCTGACGCTCGACCCTGCTCTTCGTGCCGCCCGCGCGCTCGCGGCAGCTGAGGCCAAGCACGAGGCGGGTGCGTTCGAGGAGGCGCTCACGCTCGCTGCGAACGCTGAGGTGGGCCCGCTGGATGGTCTCCAGCGTGCGGAGCTGGATCTCCTCCGCGCGCGCATCTCGTTCGCCGCGGAACGCGGGAACGAGTCGCCGAGGCTGCTCCTGTTGGCCGCGAAAGGCTTCGAGCCGTTCGACGCTCGACGGGCTCGCCAGATCTATCTCGACGCGCTGTCTGCCGCCCTGTTCGCGGGTCGTCTGGCGGATTCATGTGGTGCTCGCGAGGTCGCAGCCGCGGTGCGAGCCTTCCCCGCTTCCACGTCGCCGCCCGCCGCGGCGGACCTGTTGCTCGACGGATTGGCCCGGATGATCACCGAAGGTCCTTCGAGCGGCACGCCGGCGCTGCGAGAGGCCCTTCGCGCCTTCTCGAGTGGAGACGTCGGAGCGGATGACGGTCAGCGCTGGCGGGGATGGCTGGCGGGGCGGGCTGCCGGCTTCATCTGGGACTACGAGGCGTGGGACTCGCTGACGATTCGCCAGGTCCGGGCCGCACGCGAGGCGGGCGCGCTCGCCGAACTCCCGTTCGCCCTCAGCACCCGTGTCGGCGTGTGTTTGTTCCGGGGGGACGTCGCGGCCGC
Source organism: Actinomycetota bacterium (assembly GCA_036505195.1). Taxonomy (GTDB): domain Bacteria; phylum Actinomycetota; class UBA4738; order UBA4738; family HRBIN12; genus DASSJM01. The sequence goes on along the minus strand of DASXTX010000104.1, from coordinate 8,035 downwards.
CGCGGCGCTCGTCGAGGAAGCCGACGCGCTCGCCGAGGCCACCGACGGCCGCATCGTCCCGCCGTACGGAGAGCTCACGGTGGCAGCGTTCCGGGGTCGCGAGGACGAGCTCATGCGATCCCTGGCAACGAGCACCGAGGTGTTCCTGCGGGACGGCGAGGGGATGGGATTGACGCTCTCGCAGTGGGCTAAGTCGCTGCTCTGCGACGGCCTGGGGCGATACGACGAGGCCTTTGCCGCGGCCGAGCAGGCGAGCGAGGATCCACGCGAGCTGTGGTTCTCGAGCTTCGCGTTGGTCGAGTTGATCGAGGCGGCGAGCCGCAGCGGTCGGAACGAGCGTACGGCGGAGGCCGTCGAGATCTTGGCCGCATCGACGAGCGCGAGTGGCACGCCGTGGGCGCTCGGTGTCGAAGCCCGGTCGCGGGCTCTGCTGGCTCGGGGGGACGATGCCGAGAAGCTCTACCGCGAGGCGATCGACCATCTCGAGCCGACCCGGCTCCGGGTGGACCTCGCCCGCGCCCACCTGGTCTACGGCGAATGGTTGCGACGTGAGCGCCGCCGTCTGGACGCGCGTGAGGAGTTGCGGGTCGCGTACGATCACTTCACCAGCTTCGGGATGGAGGCGTTCGCCGAGCGCGCCCAGGTGGAGCTGAGGGCAACGGGGGAACATGCTCGCAAACGGACCGTGGACACGGTCGAGCAGCTCACCCCGCAAGAGGCGCAGATCTCCCGCCTCGCGGCGCAGGGGAGCACGAATCGAGAGATCGCCGCGCAGCTGTTCATCAGTCCGAGCACCGTCGAATACCACTTGGCGAAGGTGTTCCGAAAGCTCGACGTGAAGTCGCGGACACAGCTCGCGAGCCGCATCTCGTAGAGCGTTCCGACGGCGCTTCTGCGAAGCGCTCGGTGCAAGTGGAGCGCGGCTCTAGCAGGCATCGATCCTGGGGACACGTTTCATCGCGCATCCGGATGTGGCTGCTAGCCTCATCTCGAAGGCCGTCGTGGCTGCCTGAGTTCGACCGCCCGAGGGAGGTGCTCGCTCCGGAAAGGAACCGAGACTCCATGCCCATGATCGATGTCTACGCTGCAGCAGGCACGTTCGGCGACGTTCATGCCTTGGCCAGGAACCTGGCTACTGAGCTCATGACGATCGAGGAGGTGCCGGACATCCCGATGTTCCGGAAAAACACGGCCGCATTCGTGCACGAGCTTCCCTCGTCGGGATTGTCGAACGTCGACGGAGACAGCGATTACGTCCGCGTCCAAGTCCTCACGAACGCCGGTGCCCTCGATCGTGACAAGCAACTCGCGGTGGTGAGCCGACTGACCACCCTCCTTGCGGACGCGGCCGGTGACTCCTCGCTCGCCGACCGTACCTGGGTCCTTCTGACCGAGGCGCCCGATGGCGGATGGGGTCTCGCAGGGCACGCCAACACGAACGAGGAACTCGTCGCTGCGGCTCGTGCGCAGATCGCTGAACTGCAAGCACAGAAACGGGAGGACTGAGCGAGCCGAGTACCCGATCAGACTCCGTGCTCGCGGGGCCTGGGGGTCAGCAACGATGGATGCCGTTCCCTTAGGCATCTGAGTTGCTGTGGGTCCTCCCTCCGTGATCTGCGGGTACTCTTCTGGGCTCGGATTCTGCCTGGTCAGGGAGTTCTGAGGACACCCACCACAAACGAACGGCCGAGTCATCGAAGGGGTGTTCGCGTACCGAAGGCACCCCGTGTGCTTCGTGGAGGGTCCATGCGACGACTGATCGCGTCCGAGTTCGTGACGCTGGACGGCGTGATGGAAGCACCCGGTCACGAACCGCATCCCGACGGGAGGAACGCGTGGGCCCTGCGGCACGCCAGCGAAGACCAGCAGCGGTTCAAGGTCGACGAGGTCTTCCAGGCGGGTGCGATCCTGCTCGGGCGAGTGACCTATGAGATCTTCGCGGCGTTCTGGCCGACCGCTCCGAAGGACGAGGGGTTCGCCGATCGGATGAACGACATCCCGAAATACGTGGTCTCCAAGACGTTGGAGAGCCCGGCGTGGCGGAACTCCACGGTCGTCAGCGGCGATCCCGTCGAGGCGATCACCGATCTGAAGCAGGAACCCGGCGGGGACATCTTCGTGTACGGCAGCTGCGATCTCCTCAACTCCCTCATCGGGCAGAACGTGATCGACGAGTACCGGATCATGGTCTTCCCGGTCCTCCTCGGAAGCGGCAAGCGCCTGTTCAAGGAAGCGAGCGACACGACGCACCTGGAGCTCTTCGAGACGAGGACGTTCGAGTCGGGGGTCAGCGTGCTGACCTATCGCCCAGCAGATCTGGCGCCATCGAGCAGGTACGTGGAGAAATTCGCCTGGACCGGTGAGGTGATGCGATCGTGGCAAGCGGCCCAAGACGCGGAACGGGTGCTCGCGACGATCCTGTTCACCGACATCGTGCAGTCCACGGAGCGGGCGGCCGCGATCGGAGACCAACGGTGGCGTCGGCTGTTGGATCGGCACGACGAGGTTGCCCGCAGGGAGGTCGATCGCTTCCGTGGCCGGCTCGTGAAGTCCACGGGCGACGGGATCCTGGCGACGTTCGACGCCCCCACCCGCGCGCTCCGCTGCGCGTTCGCCCTCACCGACGCCCTGGGCGACGTCGGACTCGAGATCCGTTCGGCGATCCACACGGGGGAGATCGAGATCCGCGACGAGGACGTCGGCGGGATCGGCGTCCACATCGCCGCGCGAGCCCTGACTCAGGCCAGGGATCGGGACGTCGTCGTGACGCGAACCGTTCGCGATCTCGCCACGGGCACCGACCTCGCCTTCGACTCGCTCGGCTCGGTGAGCCTTCGCGGCGTCCCCGGCGAGTGGGAGCTCTTCAACGTGTCGGTTGGGTGAGCGCCAGCGCCGAGCGCGCCCAGGCGAGTCCTGAGACTCGAGGCGACCGCTCGGAGGACCGGCCTCGCAGCCGAGGTCTCCGAACGCGACGAGTGCCGACCCCGGAGGTCAGGTGAGCGGACACCCCACCGCCGCACCGACCGCAGGCCGGGAACGGGTCGGACCTCCGACCCGTTCCCGATCCCGCACTCATGTCATGCCGTCAGGGGGTCGCTCGCCACCTTCCCTGCGTGACGGATCCCGAACGCCATCACGACCTGCGTGATGCCCTTGAACAGCGCCATGAAGCCGACCCAGAACAGGATCAGGTACGAGCGCTGGGCCAGGGCGTAAACCCGGTCGGATCCGGAGACCCAGAAGGCCAGCAGCAGGAGCAGGATGCCCGTGAGCAGTCCGATCCACCAATACGGGTTCACGCCTCGGGATGAGACCGCCCGAACGATCTCGAACGTGCCGTAGAAGACCAGGATCAGTCCGAGGACCGAGGCGAGCGCGAAGAAGCTGTTGACCGGCCGGATGAGCGACCACAGTCCGCCGAGGAAGAAGATGACCGACATCACGTAGTGCAGGACCTTCCAGCCTCCGGACATCAGGCTCCCCAGCCCGGCCTCGTTGACGCCGGCGGCGATGAAGACCACCCCGAGCAGCACGCCGACCGCGGTGATCGACGTGAGGTCGAGGCGCAGCACCAGCCAGGCGATCACCAGCCACGCGATCCCCGTCAACAGGAAGACCCACCAGTAGCGGGCCCCCTCCCGGACGATCATGCGTTCCTCCGTGATCATCGTGCCTCCTCCCCGCTCCCGCGGGTCTGTCCACGCGGGCGTGCCTGACCGTATGCCCTCCGGGGCAACGGAATCAAACTCGCTTGGTGGCCCCGGGACGGGGGCGTGGCCGCCTCGCCACGAGACGCCAACGGATCCGTCGATCAGAGCGAGTCGATCTCGGTCTTCAGTCCGTCCGCGTCGATCTGCACCTGCTTCTTGACGATGTCCTTCCCGCGCTGGATCGCGGCCTCGACGCGCCCTTCCACATCGGTCGCTGCGACCACGATGAGCCCGCTGGTGCCGGCATCGAGCAACTCGCCGAGGTCCTTGAGGTCTGACCGACTCATCCCGGCCGCGACGTGTCCGGCGGTAGCGCCGAGCGCGGCCCCCGAGGCGCCGCCGATGGCGAGCCCCGCACCCAGGGCCACCGCGGGGAACAGCGCGACGAGCGCCCCGACGGCGAGACCGACCGCGAGGCCGGCGACCGCTCCCTGCCGGGTGGGCTCCTCGACCCGCTCGACGATCCTGACCTTCCCGTCGGGGCCCTTGGTGACGACGGCTGCGTCGTACGTGTCGATGATGCCGAGGTCCTCGTACGCAGCCCGAACGGCGTCGTAGTCCTCGAGCGCGTCTTCCTCCAGCGCGTACTGCGATGCGATCAGGGTGAACGTATCCAAGGCCATCGTGCTGTGCTCCTTCCCCTCGCCTCGACTGACCGCCGCTTCGCGCTGAACCCCTTACGCATCCATAGGCATCACCGCTCCAACGGCGGAACGGCCAAGATCCGCAACTTCGGCGATCGAGACTGCGGGCAGATGCGTTCCGCCGGTCGCGTGGATGGGGCGTGGCGTCAACCGAAACCACTCATCAAGCGATCCGCAAAGGACGCGTGCTGGGAATGCAGACATGCAGGCTCCCGGCTGGTGGGTCGCTCGCGCTCCCGTCCTACACCGGGTCGCTTCGAAGCGCAAGGCGAGGTCGCTCGGCCCTTCGACCCGTTCTCCGGATGTTCATGTGTCCGGATCCCGGGAGGCGATCGATGCCGACTTCGGTTATCGGACCGCTCTCTCCTCGGCCGCCGGGGGCGGGTCCGTCGCGGGTTCCGCCGGCTCGCTGACCTCGTCAGGTCGGTGACGTTCACCGGCACGATCTGCGGTGACCAGATGTCGGGGACCTACGACGCCGGCGCGTGCCCCTCGCCGAACAGCGGGACCTGGCAGGGCCGTCCGCCCGGGGTGGCGACTTACCCGAACCGACCGTAGAGGTCGCTCGCCGGATCGAAGAAGCCGTCCGCGGGGCGCGCGTGGGCGTGCCAGTGATCGGGGATCCGACGGCGCTCCGGGTCGATCCAGAACCCGTCAGGGTAGCGCTCGGCCGCGATCCGTTCGAGGTGCGCGAGGAGCCGGTGCTCGAGCTCGGGATCGGGGAGCCCGTGCGGGCGCCAGACGATCATCGGGGTTCGACACACCATGCAGTCGGTGACCCAGCACTCCTCGTCCTCGAAATGCCAGTCGGTCACCCGTTCGGCACGGCAGAGGAGGCAGTCCCGTCTCATACGTTCGGGCTCATCCGTTCGAGACCGTCAGCTGGACCCGGTCGCCGAGGGCGACGCCGTGCCGCTCGAACGTCCCCCGATCGACCTCGACGGCGCCGACGAACGGTTCATCGGGCCCGTAGGTGGGGCAGGGGTCTTCGGTGCACGGGTCCATGTCGAGGATCGAGATGATCCGGCCGTCGTCGTCCCAGAACGCGATTGAAAGCGGGATAAGCGTGTCTTTCATCCAGAACGTGCCCATCACGGGCTCCTCCCACACGAACGCCATGCCGTCGTACGGGGAAAGGCTCTCGCGCCCCATCAGCCCTGTCTGGCGTTCCTCGGGCGTGTCCGCGACCTGGACGTCGAGCGAGACGGTGCCGTCGTCGGTCCGGATCAACAGCGCGGCCGACGCGTTCGGGTCCGAGACCTCCTCAGTCGATCCGCACGCGACGGCGACGAGCAGCAACAAGGAGGCAAGCCGCATCCATCCATCGTCCCATGGGGTCGGGCCAGAGGTCGGGCCAGAGATTCGGGGCAGGGTCGGGGGCTCGATGGTCTCTCGGTATCATGGCCGCGCCGAGCAACAGGCCAAAGGAACAGGCCAAAGGAGCAGGCCAAAGGAACAGGCCAAAGGAACAGGCCGGAGTAGCTCAGTCGGCAGAGCACCTCCATGGTAAGGAGGGGGTCAGGGGTTCGAGTCCCCTCTCCGGCTCGGAGACACCGCAGGTCAGAGCCTTACTGACTCTCCTCCACCGATCGAAACCCCCGTGTTGGGCACAAGTTCGGCACATACCCCTCGTGTCAGCGCCCCCGCGCGCCGGAGCATCACGACACGATCCGTCGACCTGAGGAGGCAGCCATGTGGAAACCTGGGTCTGGTTCACGCTCGCAGGCCTGGCGGCGTATATCGTTGGCGCCGGCATCCTTGCGACGGGCCTGATCGTCTCCAAGGAGCGCGCCGAGCAGCTGGGCGTGACTCGCCTCGCCGGCTCCACTCTCGAGGTGAACCTCCGCCTTCCCGCGGTGGCGGATCGCGTGAGGCAGTCCACTCGTGCGAGTGGGGTCTCGCGTTCCTGGTTCTCGGCTTCCTGCTGCAAGGGCTGGGGAGCTTGCTGAGCGCCTCCTGACCCTCACCCTCCGAGCGCCGACGACACGCGCGCCGCCTGGGCGAAGGCTTCACGCAGTCGTGTGTTTTCGTCGCTGTTCGCCTCGGCGAGCAGCTCCGTCTGGGAGGTCACGGTGTCGATTTCCGCCGGAAGCGACAACCCCTCCGCGGCCCCTCATCCCCACGCTTCGTCCGCCTCTTCGGGAGCGTTCCCGAACGGATCCAGCATCAGGTTGCCGTCCCATGACCGAGGCGTCGGCATGATCAGGAGGTCGGAGGTCCCGTCGGGCCACGGCGCGCCGGACTCGAGCACCTGCCCGAAGCGGTCCCATCGCCATCCCTCCGCGGGACACGCGTACGTGTACGGTTGTCGCAGCACTTGGAGATCGCACTTGATCCCGTTGCCAAGGAACTCCGTCGTGATCGCGTAGAAGCCGCTCGGTCCCCGCACGAGGTAGAACGTGAACTTGCCCTCGTAGTCGGGGAACACGCCGTCGAGCGGAAGATCATCCCGATCGAAGCGTGTCACGGAACCGGCCGGGTAGTCGTCGGCCGGCCCAAGGACGATCAGTCGCCGATCGATGACCGTGTTTGGGTGGGTCGGGTGGAACTCGACGCTTCGAAGCGCGGACTCGATCGCGGGCCGGTCATCCTCGGAGGCGTCAGGCCCGAACCAGGTGGCGACGGCGTACGGGTGACCGTCTCCGTAGACCGTTCCGAAGAACGGGCGCGGTTCGGACATCCCAACGTAGCGAGTGGTCTCTTCCAGGTCGGACAGCTCGAGGGGAAGCCGCGAGTCATCGTCGGAGATCGGCGCGACGGGACCGCGATCGTTGCTCCAGATCCGCAGTGCGGCCCCGTCGCGTGGGAAGTCCCTGAACTCGGCGAGCGACCACGGCTCCTCAACCTCGAAATTCGAGATGAGGACCCCGGTCGCCTGGTGGACCCGCTCGACACGGATCGGGAACGCCCTGAATCTCGCCGGGACGTCGATCGACCACCCGAACCTGGGATGGGTGAAGCGACCCGAGACCGCCGGCGGCTCGTCCGCCAGGGGCGCTTCCGTGCAGGCCGCCAAGGCCAACAGGATGAGTGCAAGCGTGGCGTTCCCCATAACCATGAGTTTCGACGGGCGGCCCCAGAGACCACGTTCCTGGGTAGACGGAACCGCCATTCCCGACGGTCCAGCCTAGTCTGGAACACATGACCACTCGCCGAGCACTCGGCTTCGGGATCGCCGTACTCGCGCTCGCCGTCGCTGGTGTCTGGGCTCTGCTGATCGCGAGCATCACAAACTGCCCGTCATGTCCCACTGATCCGTGCCCTTGCTCAACGGACTACCGGCTCGCCTCGCGGGCCGTGATCTTCGGCGTGGGCGTGCTGGTCGCTCTCATCGCGCTGCTGGCGACGCGGAGTCGTTCATCGCGACCGGACTGAGGACCCTTCTGATGTCGCTTCGTGACGGAAGCCACACGCTCAACCGACCGATCACGGTTCTAGGAAGCTTCCAACTAGCCTATGTCGATGCGCTTCAGCCCAGTGGTCGTCGCAATCCAGATCGTCCCGGGTGCATCATCGAAGGCCATGTCCGTGTACAGGGCGTCGATGGGGGGCACCGAGACGTCGAATGTCTCGTCCCGGAGTCGAACGGGATGAATCAATCCCTCCTGGTCGTATCCGGACAACCAGATGCCCTCGGTGGTTACGGCGAGCACTCCCGACACGTTGCCGGGGAGCGAGATC
>DASXTX010000103.1:0-3697 GCA_036505195.1 Actinomycetota bacterium | reverse complement strand
TGGACGAGGGGGCTCCCGGTCTCGAACGCCATCGCGAAGTACTCGTCGGACTCGGCCCCGAACTGCCCGACGACGACGCCGTGCTTGATCTGGACGGCCGCCATGAAGAACGCGGTGGGCAGGTCGACCACGATGCCGTCGATGTCGCCGTTCTGCAGGTCGGTCACCGCCTGGGCGAGGTCGTCGTAGACGGCCGGGTCCTGGGTGGGCTGGATCTGCTGGGTGATCACGTCGAGGCTCGTCGTGCCGATCGGCGCGCCGAGCTTCGCGTCCTTCAGGTCGGCGATCGTGGTCGCGCCGGCGACCGGACTCCCCTCGGCCGAGACGAGCGCCTGGTTCACGTTGTAGTAGGAGTCGCTGAAGTCGACGGCGTCGTCGCGCTCCGGCTTGTAGGAGATCTGCTGGAGCACGAAGTCGAAGTCCTTCGGGCCTGGCGCGAACGACTTGTTGAACGACACCGGCACGAAGGTCACCTGGTCCGGGAAGGAGAACCCCATCCGGGTGGCGACCTCGGCCGCGACCGCGCCCTCGTACCCCTCACCCTTGGCCGGGTCGTTGAACTCGAACTCGGAGCCGTCGGACGTCCCGCCTTCCCACCAGGGCGGGAACGCCGGGTTGCCAGTCCCGATCGTGAGCGTCCCGGGGCTCTTGAATGCGTCGGCCTCCGCTGAGGCGCAATCGGCTGCGGTCGGCCCGGCTCCGGTCTGGCCCATGCCGCCGGTCGCGGTCGCCCCCGTGCCGCCGATCGTCGGGTTGTCTTCCGCGCAGGCGGCGAACAGCAGGGAACCGATCACCAGGAAAGCGAACGCCTTGCGCATCTGCGGAACCCCTTGCCGACGTGAAGTGGGCGAGCCTAGCACACGCCTGTTCTACGGCGTTGCGACGACCGCCGGCTTCACTGGCGCGGCTCCCACGAGAAGAACCGGATCGCGATCGCGAGCCCGACGACCCCCCATGCCGCGACGACCCCCACGTCCGCCCACGAGAACTCGAAGAGAGGCGGGCCGTAGAACGAGCCAAGGAAGGCGTCGATCAGATGCCGAACCGGGAAGATGTCGCTCAGGGTCTGGATCCACTGCGGCCCGTCCGGTCCGACGGGGAAGAAGATGCCCGAGATGAACAACAGGGGCAGGATCGTCGCGTTCACGATCGGCGGCGCCGCGTCCGCGTTGGGGATCACCGGCGTCAGCGCGAGCCCGAGCGCCGCGAAGCTCGCGGAGCCGACGAGGACGACGATGATCGATCGGATCAAGCTCATCCCGGTCGGGAGATCCGCGTCGTAGAACAGCCATCCGAAGGCCGCGCAGATCACGACGAGCAGGATCGACATGATCATGACGTGGATCACCCGCGCCCCCAGGTAGGCGCTCCCGGGGAGCGGCGTGCCGCGCGTCCGTTTGAGGATCCCGGCATCGCGCTGGAAGGTCACGCCGATCGCCAGGTTCGTGTAGCAGGCGGTGATGACCGAGAACACCGCCATGCTCGCGACGTAGTAGGTCGACTGGTTGAACTCGTGGCCGCTCTCGAGGGTGACGGTCCCGCTCCCGAGCAGCGTGGCGAAGATCACCAGGAACATGAGGGGGAACACGAACGTGAAGAAGGCGGCGGCAGGGTTCCGCCAGAACGCCTTGTTCGTGTAGCGGATCTGCCGGGCCGTCAGCGTGAGCTCGCTCACGCGGTCACATCCTCGGAGGCGGTGAGCTCGAGGTAGACGTCCTCCAGGGTCGGAGGCGTGACCTCGAGCGCGTCCAGGACGAAGCCCGACTCGAGGGCCCACGCGGTGAGATCGTGGACGAGCTTGGTCGTTTCCTCCTGATCGGCGCGGATCTCGTAGGACCCGTCAGGCAGGCGGTGGGGAGCGCGTTCGGGTTCGGGAGCTCCGGAGGGCAGGCGGAAACGGATCCTCGTCTTCATCCGATCGCGTCCGGCCAGGCTCCCCGGTGGGCCCTCGGCGACGATCGTGCCGTGCGCGATCACCGCGACACGGTTCGCGAGATTCTGCGCCTCGTCCATGTAGTGGGTCGTGAGGAACACCGTCTTGCCCATCGACGAGAGGTTCCTGACGATCTCCCAGGCGTTGCGGCGAGCCCCGGGATCGAAGCCTGTGGTGGGCTCGTCCAGGAACAGGAGCTCAGGGTCGCCGGCCATGCCGATCGCGACGTCCAGGCGTCGTTGCTGCCCGCCGGATAGCTTGTTCACACGCACGTCCCGTTTCTCGACCAGGCCGACGACCTCGATGACCTCGTCGGTCGGGCGACGTCTCGGGTAGTACCCCGCGTACATCTCGATCGTCTCGCGCACCGTGAGGAACGGATCGATCCCCGTGGACTGGAGGACGATGCCGATCCGACGCTTCAGCTGGGGCTCACCTTTCGCCGGGTCGTGCCCCAACACCGACACGTCCCCCGTCGTGCGATCCCGATAGCCCTCGAGGATCTCGACCGTGGTGGTCTTGCCGGCGCCGTTCGGCCCCAGCAGGCCCACCACTTCGCCGCCGTTGACGTCGATGCTCACGTTGTGAACGACGCGCCGGCGCCCGTAGAACTTGTGCAGTCCGTCGGTGAAAAGCCGGGAGTGCGAGGTTGCGACCGGTTCCATTTCGGCCAGCCTGCTAGTTGATGCTGTCGAGTTTGCCATCCTCTTCCACGATTCGTGCGCGCATGTTGCGTTTGATGTCCACGGAATCGAGCGTGTGATCGGCCTCCATGCCGATTCCCGTGATGACATCCTTGCCGCGCGTCAATTTCACGTGACTGTCGCTCACGATCTTGTCGGTCTTGTTCAAATAGCGAAGGCTGTCCGTCTCCAGGATTTCACCCTTGGTCGATGTCGCGACCACGTTGCCGTACGCCAGCATGTCGTGCGTCGTGAGCGAGTATTCGCCATTTTTCGCCGTGAGCGTAGTCTGCAAATTCCCCATTTCGTCGAAGAATTCGATCCTCGGATTGTCCAGGACGAACACGTTGCGCGCGTTGTAGCGCGTGGCCCGCGGCGCGGCCAGCGTCCACTGCACGCGCCCGCTGTCGGTCTCCTGGGTCACGAACTCGGCGATGGTTTCGTCGGGAGACTGCGTGCCCGCGACCGGCGTCTCCTTCGCACGTTTGTCGCCGCAACCCAGCGCGACGGCCAGCATGACCACCAGCCAGGCGCTAACCCTCCGCCGCATACGCCTCCACCCGATTCGCTCCCTCCAGCTCGCGCCAGCGACGGTGGAACCACACCCACTGCGCGGGATCCAGCCGGATCAATTGCTCCACGGCCTGCGACGCCTCGGCGGTGATGTACCGGACATCGGCTTCGCGCTGTCCCGTGTCGCGCACGGCGATCTCGGGCATCACTCGCACCACGTGCGTCCCGCCGCGCTCGAGAAAAATTCCCATCGGCACGATGGCCGCTCCGGTGGCCATGGCCAGCTTGGCGACCGCCGTCGGCGTGTGCGCGGGTCGCCCGAAGAACGGCACCCAGGCCCCTGCCACGCGCGTGTGCTGGTCGATCAGGACGCCCAGCAGCTCGCCGCGCGTGAGCACATCGAACATCGGGCGCGGATTGTCGTCGCGATCGAGCGACGTGACCCCGAGCCCGCGTCGCACGCTGACCAGCCGCCGGTTGAGTCGCGCGACACTCATCCGCCTCCCGATCACCGTGGCCGGATATCCGAGCGCCGCAAAATACGCCGGCAACAATTCCCAGCAACCGA
>DASXTX010000102.1:0-9012 GCA_036505195.1 Actinomycetota bacterium | reverse complement strand
CATCAGGAACGAGGTGTCGGTGAGCGCGCTCCTGCGCGCGCCCGACTCATCGTCCACGATCGGCGGGTTCCACAGCGCGAACGTCTTGCCCCCGCTCGGCGAGCGGTCGTCGGTGACGGCCTCGAACGACTCCCCGACGCGGCGCTCGGCGAGCTCGACCGGGTTGCCCACGGTCGCGGACGCGAGCACGAACGCGGGGTCGCCGCCGTAGTGCGCCACAAGCCGACGGAGCCGCCGCAGGACGTGCGCGACGTGCGACCCGAACACGCCTCGGAACACGTGGGTCTCGTCGACCACGACGTGCGACAGGCGCAGGAAGAAGTCCGCCCAGCGCGGATGGTCTGGCAGGATCCCCGCGTGGAGCATGTCCGGGTTCGTCATCACCAGGTTCGCGTTCTTGCGGATCAGGGGCCGGTCGGCCCTCGGCGTGTCGCCGTCGTAGACCGCCGCTCGGAGCTGGGGCAGCCTGAGCTCGCGGACCTGACGGAGCTGGTCGCGCGCCAGCGCCTTGGTGGGGAACAGGTACAGCGCGGTGCGCTTGGGGTCCGGCACCGCCCCCGCGGCGAACGCGAGGTTGTAGACGAGCGTCTTGCCCGAGGCCGTGCCGGTCGCGACGACCACGTTGCGACCCGAACGCACGAGGTCGAACGCCTCGCGTTGATGCTCGAACAGACCCGTCACCCCGACCAGCGCGAGCCGTTGCCGGATCAGCTGGGGGACGTCGTCGGGGAACGGGCCGGGCTCGTTCGCGCGAGCCGGCAGGTCCCGCACGTGAACGAGCTCGTCGTCGGCGTTCAGGGAGGCGAGGAACGCGTGCGGGTCCACGCGGCGATGGTAGCCGCGGCCGTCGAGACCGGCCCCGGTTGTCGAGACCGCCCCCGGCTGTCGAGACCGCCCCGGCTACTCGCCGGGGATCTCGCGTCGGTTCAGGTCCCGGTAGGACGTCCTGAAGCCGTCACGGATCAGCGGCCGGATCAGGCCTCGCTGGCGGGTGAAGATCACGAGCCCGAGCACGACGTACGCGCCGCCGACGACGATCCGTTCGAGCCCCGCGATGGATTCCGGCGCGAGCCCTCCGATGATGAACTGGGCCCAGAACAGGGCGAACAGCAGCCAGGCCTCGCGCACGCTGATCGAGAGCGTGACGAGCACCGCGACGGCGAAGAAGGACTGCGCCGCAGTAAGGAACAGCTCCTCTCGCTGGTGCGCGTCGACCGGCAACCCGTGCAGCCCGCCGGCCGCGATCGCGAACACGATCGGCAGGGTGCCGACCAGCAGGGTCCACTGGTTCACCTTCGAGGACACGAGCGTCCCCAGGGCCGCGTTGGTGTTCAGTCGCCATGCGTACAGACCCGCCACGAGGAGCTCGGGCGCCTCGGATGCCAGCGGCGCGAGCCACTGGATCAGCAGGAACTCGTTGATGTTGAACTGCTCGCCGGTCGCGACGAGCGCGTCGGCGAAGTGCTCGGCGGAGAGCAGGATCACCACGGCGGCGAACACGAACATCGCGATCACGCTCGCCCGCCGCCGGGGGATCCGGAAGGTCCCGATCCATCGCGCGGGCCCGACCAGGTGCGGCTCCTCGGCGGGGGCCTTCGAGATCCGCCACGTGTACGCGGCGAAGATCGACACGAGGACCACGGAGTCGACCAGTGTGATCTGGGACTTCAGCGGCAGGGTGAGCGAATACACGGTGGCGAGCCCCAGGAACGCGACCTCGACCGAGTGCGGGCGGTCGAGCCGCACCTCGCGCAGGACCGGCGGGCTCGTGCGAGAGCGGTACGCCGCGATGAACACGACCATCGACCAGCCGATGCCGATCAGCAGGCGGTTCGCGCCCGTCATGTTGGCGAGGGCGAGCGAGCACGCGCTCTCCCTCGTATCGTTGGCCGCCTTGCACGCCTCTCCGAACTGTTCGAACGCGTTCCCGCCCTTCCACGCGAGCACCATGTCCACGGCGTACTCGGGCAGGACCGCGATGAACGCGAGGACCGCGATCGCGAGACCCGCGGAGATGTCGAGCTGCGCTACCTCGGCCGCCCACGACAGGATGAAGGCCGCGCCGACGATCGCGAGCCCGAACAGCAGCGCCTCCACGGTGTTCGCGAGGGACGCGCCCGAGAACCGGAGCACGATCGCCGGGATCGTCAGGGCCACCGCGATGAGCAGCGAGATGAGGGATCGTCCGGCCGGTGCGTCGCCGTCGAGATAAGCGACGGCCTGCCGCTCGCGATCGGAACCCACGGCCCTTCCTCTCGGCCGAAGGTCTCGTCCTCGCCGCGCGAGGGATCTACCGGGCCGCGACGCGCGACCGTCATGACGGCGGATCCGCTTGTGGACTACTCCCCTTCGCGCCGGAGCCTAACAGCCCGTCGCGACGTCGCCGGCGGCCGGCGGTGTGACACGATGCTCGCCCGATGGAGTGGGCGCTGCTCGGCTCGTCGTTGCTCGTGATCCTCGGCGGCGCCGAGCTGTTCACCAACGGGGTCGAATGGATCGGGGAGGGCTTCGGCCTGTCCGAGGGTGTGGTCGGCAGCGTGCTGGCCGCGGTCGGCACCGCGCTCCCCGAGACGATCCTGCCGCTCGTAGCGATCGTGTCCGGTCACGCGAGCGGCGAGGAGATCGGCATCGGCGCGATCCTCGGAGCGCCGTTCATGCTGACGACGCTCGCGATGTTCGTCGTCGGCACGGCGGTGCTCCTGTTCGCGCGCGGCGGGCGGCGATCGAACGACCTGGACGCGGACCCGGGGGTCCTGCGACAGGACCTCGGGTACTTCCTGTGCTTGTACGCGCTGGCGGCCGTCGCCGGCCTCGTACACGTCCGAGCGCTGCACTGGGCCCTCGCGCTCGTGCTGGTGGTCAGCTACGTCTTCTACGTCCGGCGCCACCTGCGGGCGCCCGGAGAGCGCGAGCTCGAGGACGAGGCGCGCAGCGAGATCCACCCTCTCCATCTCTGGGGCTGGTTCCGCCGGGTGCGTCCGTCGCTCGCCCCGTGGACGGGCGCGTCGCCGGACTGGCCGATGTTCGTCCAGACGGGTCTCTCGCTCCTGCTGATCGTGGGCGGCGCGAGGATGTTCGTGTCGGGCGTCAACACGATCGCGGAGAACCTCGGCGTGTCGCATCTCGTCTTCGCGCTGCTGGTGGCGCCCGTGGCCACCGAGCTCCCGGAGAAGTTCAACAGCGTGCTGTGGGTCCGCCGCCGCAAGGACACCTTGGCGCTCGGCAACATGACGGGTGCGATGGTCTTCCAGTCGTCCTTCCCGGTCACGGTCGGGCTGCTGCTCACGCCCTGGTCCCTGGCGCACGAGGCGCTCGTGGCGGCGGTGATCGCGCTCGTAGCCGGCGGCGTGCTCTGGCTGACGATCCGGTTCCGGGGGCGATTCTCGGCGCCGCTGCTGTTGCTGCAGGGTGCCTTCTTCGCGGGCTACGTCGTGTACGTCGTCACGCGGTGAGCTCGAGCCGGGGCGCTAGCCCCCGAGCAGCGGCTCGTTCGGCGACGGCGGCAGGTTCGCCTTCTTCAGGAGGCCGTCGTCGGCGAGGTCCTTGGAGATCGAATCGAGCGTTTCCTGGTTGAGGGTCACGACGGACAGGCCGCCGACCATCCCCGTGCCGCCGGGGAAGACGACGTTCTCGACCTTGTTGGCATTGATCGCCGTGCCGGTGAAGGCGAGGTCGAGCACCTCGTCCAGCGTGAGCGTGGTCGTGCCGTTCCGCACGAACGACGCCGCCCAGATCAGCAGCCTGGCCGGGTCCTTGTTGAACTCCTTCTTGAGCTGGGCCAGCGCCGCGACCATCAGCCTGCCCTGGTTCTCGGAGCGTCCGAAGTCGCCGGCCGGCAGGTCGTGCCGGTTCCTCGCGAACGCCAGGGCGTTGTCGCCGTCGAGCCGCTGCACGCCCGGGTCGAAGAACGCCCTCGAGGCCTCGTCGCTCATCGCGAACGGCACGTCGACCACCAGCCCGTCGACGTCGTCCACCATCTGCTCGAAGCTCGCGAACCCCGTCATCGCCCAGTAGTCCATCTTCAGGCCGGTGAGCTGCTCCACCGTCTGCACGACCAGGTGGGGGCCTCCGTAGAACAGGGCGGTGTTGATCTTGTTCTGCCCGACGCCGGGGATCTCGACGTAGGAGTCGCGGGGGATCCCGACGATCGCCGCCTTGTGCTCGGCGGGGTTGATGGACAGGATGTGGATCGAGTCCGCGCGCTGGCTCTCGACCGCCTGGTCGGGCCGGGCGTCCGAGCCGATGACCAGGACGTAGATGGGCTTGCTCCCATCGAGGACGGGGACGTACTCCGCGTGGGCCGGCTCGAGCTGGAACAACGGAGCCGCGGAGGCGCGCCTGGCCGGCTGGGTCGCGCCGAGCGCGGAGCCGGCGACCC
Source organism: Actinomycetota bacterium (assembly GCA_036505195.1). Lineage (GTDB taxonomy): Bacteria > Actinomycetota > UBA4738 > UBA4738 > HRBIN12 > DASSJM01. The sequence goes on along the minus strand of DASXTX010000102.1, from coordinate 4,634 downwards.
AGGCCGCCACGAGGGCGACCACGAGCGCGGCTCGGCGGCGGGCGGGGAGCGCGCTCATGCGGAGGGGGAGACCGAGGCCGAGGGCGAGGGCGGCTGCTTCTCGTGGTCGTCCCGCGTCACGTCGAACGCCGTGATCGTCCATCCCTCCCCTTGGCCGTCGACCTGGCGGAGGAAGAACTCCCCCTCGCTCACGATCGCCAGGTACGTGCCGTTCTTGCGTTCCGCGGTGGCCCGGAAGATCACGGACACGACGGCGGACTCCGGCGCGCCGTCGGGGTCGAACAGCACCTGGTACGTGAGCTTGCTCTTGCCCGGGTCGACGGTGTCGAAGACATCGCCGGCCGTGGCGCCCAGTGTGAGGGTCTCCACGCTCTGCTCGGCCGTCGCGGCCGCATCGGGAGCGAACGCCGTGAAGACCTCTTCGTAGTCATCGTGCCGCCAGTTGCTCGGGTCCAGGTAGGCGTTCGTGTACAGGTCGTCGATCATCGGCGTGATCTCCTGCGCCACCTCGTCGGCGCTCGCCGAGAGCGCGGCCTCGTCCGCGTCGGGTGCGGTCGGGATCGCCGTGGCGGGCTTGACAATGAAGTCGAACGGCGGCGCGGGCTCGTCGCCCCCGCCGATGATCGGCCCCGCCCCACCGCGCGCGAGCAGGAACGCCACACCGATCGCGACGAGCACGACGGGCACGATGAGCCACGCGAGCGGCAGACGGCGCTTCTTGTTCGCGCCGCGCTGCGCCCGGTTGGGGGTCACGGAGGGGGGTTCGGTGCTGGTGGCCAAAACGCGTGAAGGCTACCCGTGCCCAGGGCCTGTCGCAACACAAGTAGGATGGAGAAGTTCTGAAGGTGCGCCGGGAAGACTGGTCGGCAAGGGGTTCGCCATGACCGACCGAAGTTCAGATGGCGCCCAGATGCCGCCCTCCGGCGTGCGACCGAGCTGGTCGCGATCGAAGCGGCCGATCGCGCGGCGCATCGTCCAGCCGCTCCAGGCGTTCCTCGAGACCGAAACATCATCAGCGATCCTCCTGCTGGGCGCGACCATCGTGGCGCTCCTGTGGGCGAATTCGCCGTTCGGCGACTCCTACGAGCGGTTCTGGAGTACGAATCTGACGATCGGGGTGGGTGACTGGGCGACCTCCTACGACCTCCGCGGCTGGGTCTCGAATGGGTTGATGACCCTGTTCTTCCTGGTCGTGGGCCTGGAGATCAAGCGCGAGCTCCTGACCGGCGAACTGCGGGAGTGGCGAGCCGCCGTGGTTCCCGTCGCGGCCGCCGTAGGTGGGATGGTCGTCCCCGCGGTCATCTACTTGGCGCTCACGGCGGGGAGCGATGCGGCGCAAGGGTTCGGGATCGCCATGCCTACCGACGTCGTCTTCGCGCTCGGCGTGCTGGCGCTCGTCGGACGTCTGCCCCCGGGCCTGAAGGCGATCCTGCTCACCCTCGCGATCGTCGATGACCTCGGAAGCGTCCTCGTCGTTGCGTTCGCGTATCGGGGAGGCGTCGAGTGGCAGCCGCTCGCGATCGCCCTCGCGTCTCTGGCGGTGTACGGACTCCTGTGGCGCATCAACGTCCGCGCCCTCATCGTGTATGTCGCGCTCGGGATAGCGGCCTGGGTCGCGTTGGGGGAAGCGGGAGTCTCGCCGACGCTCGCGGGCGTCGCACTCGGCTTCCTCACCCCGGCGGTCGCATTCCAGCGACCGCGAACGGTGAGCCAGGAAGCGCACCGCGTCGCCGATGAGACCGTCGATGAACCGGAGCCGCCCGACGCGGACGCGCCTCATTGGCTGTATCTCGGGCACCTCTCGCGAGAGGCTGTCTCGCCGCTCGCCCGCGCCGAGGCCTTCCTGCTGCCCTGGGCGAGCTATCTGGTGGTCCCCCTGTTCGCTCTGGCGTTCGCGGGGATCGACCTCTCCGGCAAGGCGCTGACGGATGCCGCGACGAGCAGGATGGGGTTCGGCATCCTGGTCTCCAGGGTCGTGGGGAAGCCCCTTGGGATCGGTCTCGTTACCCTCGTTGCCCTGTGGTTGGGCGCCAGTCTGCCTGGTGATGTCCGCGGCAGGCATGTGCTCGGTCTCGGAGTTGTTGCAGGAATCCCATTCACCGTCTCGCTCTACATCGCTGAGATCTCGCTGCCGGTTGCTCTGATCCCGACGGGCACCGTAGCGATCCTGTTGGCGGCGTTCGTCGCGGGAGCGCTTGGACTCGTCGTCCTCCCGGGGCGCCCCCGGATCCGCAGCTGAGGCCAAGGTGCGTGGCTCCTACGCAGCGGTGAGGCCGCGGGCACATGGCCGGCCTATCCCTTGAGTCCGCCACCGGCACCGGTTAAGGTTGAGGCGGTGTGCCGGGAAGTCTGGTCGGCGGGACCGGTACACCCGCGCCAGTGACCGGTCTCCAACCTTCAGGCGGTTGGAGGTCCGATGGCCAAGCTCCTTCTTACGGGTCTCGACGTCGTCGGGTGGGTCGCCGTCGGGATGCCACCGAGGGTAACGGACACGTCCCCTTTGAGCATGGTGGACTGGATCGTCGTGGTCGGGTTGCTCGACCTGTCGATCTACTTCTCCGTTCGGCTCGTGACATGGCTCGATGTCAAGATCAGCTCATTCAAGCTCTTTCGCGATCTCCACCGCGAGCTCGGCATCGGCGTCGATCACCGACCACGACGGCGGGGCCGCGAATAGGAACCTGGTAAGTCCTATCGACGATCTGCGTGCGTGGAGGGCCGATCGTCCGCCGTCGGCGCACGGGCAGGTGAGATCAAGTGGTCAAGGTGTGCCCTCTGCCTCGCGCTCCTCGCCAAGCTCTCTTTCCATCTCTCGTTCCACTTGCGCGATCCCTCGAGGCCTGCCTTGGCGGGTCCACAACCAGGCGAACAGTCCGCCGACGCCGATCGACGCCCCGAGTGAGGCGATCGGATAGCCGCGACGAAGGTTGACGATGATCGTGAAGGCGACAACCCCGGCTCCGAACAGGTTCACGATCGCGCGCCAAAGGTTGCCCTCGCGTCGGGAGAAGTACGTCATCGCCAGCAGCCCAGAGAGGAAGCTGACGAAGACGGCGACGGCGTAATACAAGACAAGTTCCTGATCCCGGCCACCGGCCGCGACCACGACCGCGGTCGAGGCGACCAGGTAAACGAGCACGCTCCAGTACGGGGTGTGGTGCATGTTGGTCTTCCCAAGGGCCGAGTGCAGGATCCCAACCGGCTCGCCCGAACGGCTCACGCGCCGTGCCAGCGCCTTCAGGAGCCCTGGTCCGGCCTGGAACGACGACGACGCGGCCGCAAGCAGGAGCAGGGCACTCGCGAACTGGAACATCGCGAACCAGGCGCCGCGACCAACCGATGCCGAGGCGATGTCCGCGATCAACGTGGAGTCGGGAGGCGGGATGCCGATGCGGAGGTGAACGGCGAGCATCGCGAGTGCGATCGTGAGCGAGCCCTCGATCGCGAAGGTGAGCCACAGGGTGGTTCTGCCGAAACGTTCTCTACCGCGGTCGTCGAGCTGTCCCAGCTGAGCGATCGCGGAGGACGGGGCCTCGACCCCGGTCGCCAACGCCATCGCAACAGGGAACGCGAGCAGGACGGTCGCGAACGTCGATTCACCGGCGCCGTGCAACGGCGCCTCACCGAAGTGCTCAGGTGCGAGGAAGCCGAGCACGATCACGGGCACCGAGGCCGCGATGAACGCGACGGTCATCCACGCAAAGACGCTGCGGCCAAGGTGCCCGAACCAGGTAAGTGCCGCGACCAGGCAGCACAAGCCCACGGCGATCTCCGTCCTGAAGGGGGCAAGCGATGGGAAGAACGCGATGACGGCCGAGGCGGCTGCCGCGACGCTGATCGCGACCGTGAGGACGAAGTCAACGACGAGCGCTCCGAGCGGAAAGAAGGCCCAGGCCTCGCCGAACGCTGCACCGGTGGCGGCCACTGCTCCACCGCCCTCGGGGAAGCGCCGGATGAGTTGGTCGTAGTTCAGACGGACGAGAGAGATGATGCCGAGCACCATGCCCATCGTTGCGACCAGGAGGGCGAGGTCGCCGTGGAGCGCCCGGAGTGCGGCTTCGATCGCGTAGGCGACCGAGGAGACGGGGTCTGCCATCACCGCGAACGCGAACGCGAAGAGAAGCATGCCGATGCCGGGGGACCGACCGATCCGTTTGATGACCACGTTCCGCCTCCCCCGAACGCGAAAAAGGAGCGCCGGGATCTCCGCCGACCAGGCTTCCCGGCACCCCTTTGGTTCCGACACGGATGCTACGGAGCCTCGAGCGCCGGGGCAAGGTGCCGCGGTTGACGGGGGTCGCCGATGATCCGACTCCCTATACTTGGCGGGCTCCGGACCCCTCGGTGGTCCGGTGGCTACCGTCCGAAGCCCGAGGAGGTCCGACGTTGCTGCACGGTGTCCTGGCCCAGGAAGGCGGCCCGATCGACGCCGTTTTCGGGTCGTTCGAGACCAACGCGTTGTGGGTGATCCTGGTCATCTCGCTCGTCGCCCTCGCGTTCGCGTACTACCTGGTCCGCGAGGTGCTGGCCGCTCCCGAGGGGAGCGAGAAGATGCGGGCGATCGCCCGTTCGATCCAGATCGGCGCGAAGGCCTACCTGAACCGGCAGTTCCGTACGGTCGCGGTCTTCATGGC
>DASXTX010000101.1:0-46113 GCA_036505195.1 Actinomycetota bacterium | reverse complement strand
AGCGCTGGGTGCCCGTCGCCATGCGGGACGAAAGCGCCCTCCGCCTTCTGGTAGGCCGATCCCGTGTTCAGGCCGATCTCGGAGAACGACGGGATCGATCCGACCATCGTGTCGATGTTCTCGGCGGTCTTGAGCGTGTTGTAGATGTTGGGGGTGGTGATATGCGCGAAGTCGATCTCCCCCGTCTGAAGCGCGGTGGCGATCGCGTCGTCGTTCTTGTAGATCCGATAGACGATCTCGTCGATCGCCGGCTCTGGCCCCTTCCAGAACGTGTTCCTCTCCAGGCGCACGAACTCGCCCACCTTGTATTCCGCGATGAAGAAGGGCCCGCTGCTCACGCTGGGGACGTTGTCATACCCCTTTGGGTTGCATGGATCGGAGTCGTCGGGGCAGTTGCCATGCTCGATCGGCTCGAAGACGTGCTGCGGCAGGATGTAGAAGTACATGTAGGGGGCCGCCCCCTTGTAGAGCGACGTCGGCTCGGTGGTGTCGAACTCGACCTTGTTGCCATCGACCACGCGGGCGTCCCCGTCCAACAGCGTGAGGTAGTTCTGCGGCAGGTACGCGTGGTTGTTCTTGTACAGGTTGAACGTGTACGCCACGTCCTCGGCGGTCAGGGGCTGCCCGTCGGACCACACGAGGTCGTCGCGGATCGTGTAGGTGAAGTGCATGGCGTCGTCGCTGAACTCGATGTCGGTCACCAGGCCCGAGTCGAAACCGTCGAATTCCGGGCTCGGCTGTTGTGCTCCGAAGTCGACATCGAAGTCGACGGGCATGTGATAGCTGGCGGTCCAGAAGTAGAACGAGATGGCCGAGTACGCGGCCATCGGGTTCAGCGTGTCGGGCTCTGCCGTTTCGGCCCACGTGAAGACGACCTTCTGGTCGTCGCCCCCCGTCGACCCCGTCGCCCCCGTCGTTTCCTGCGCGAGCGCCACCTGCGCCATCGCGACGCTCGCGAACACCCCTGCCAGCATCAGCACGATGGCAAGTTGGAACCTGGTGCCCCGTCTCATCGCCCCTCCTTGATCGGACCCCCGAGGGCCCGGAAGGCTCCCGATCTCGGCACCGCCCCGTTTGAACGGCGGTTCGAGAATCGTCTGTATAGCACGGACGCCTCGGGATGGGGTAGGCACGCTCCTCCGGCTCCGGCGCCGGTATCGTTTCGTGCGTGGACCGCCACCCGGAACCGGGCTCCGACCTGCCGGAGGACGAGATCTCCTGGTTCGACGACGTGGACGAGCAGCCGCTGCCGCGCCCCGTCTGGTGGCGATGGGTCGCGGTGGTCGTGGTGATCGCGCTGGTCGTGGCCACGCCGTTCGCGTACGCGCTCTACCGCGTCCTCCGCTGAAGGACGCACGTGGCCTTGGCGCCGGGCTAGGTTGGGTGAGCCCGTCGGACCGGTTCGTCGAACAGGCCCTGCTGCGAGGGGTCGGCCGGCGCCGTGTCCTCGGGGTGCCATTGGACACCGACCATCCAGCCGGTCTCGTGCTCGATCGCCTCGACGAGCCCGTCCTCGCTCCAGCCGGTGGCGACGACGCCCTCGCCCAACCGGTCCGCCCCCTGGTGATGGTGGGACGAGCACGTCACGACGTCCGCATCGGCCGCGCGCGCGATCGCACTCCCGCCGGCGATCTTGACGTCGTGGACGACCGCGTCGGCGCCGCTCGGGGCGCCGTGCGGCATGAAGCGCCCGTCGCTCGGCAGGTCCTGGGTCAGCGAGCCACCGAACGCCACGTTCATCACCTGCATGCCGCGGCAGATGCAGAGCGTCGGCGTCTCGCGGCGCTCCGCTTCGCGGAGCAGGTCGATCTCGAGCGCGTCGCGGTCGGGCTCGAGCCCGTAGATCGTCTCGCCCGGGTCCTGGCCGTACCGGTTCGGCTCCACGTCCCCGCCGCCGATCAGCATCAGCGCGTCTACGGCGTCGAGCAGCTCGGCGGGGGAGCGGTCATCGCCTGGAAGCAGGAGCGTCGCCCGACCGCCGGCGCGGCGAACCGCGTCGACGTAGTTCTCCGGGAGCCCGTAGCCGCCCACCTTCCAGTTGGTCACGCGGCCGGCGCGCAGGTGGTACGACACGATGCCGATCGACGGCTTGGTTGCGGATGCCATGCCCACCGAGTGTAGCCCGGGGGCTGTGGGCGGCTGCTAGCGTTCGCGTCCGTGAGCGAGGCTCGGTTCCGGTTCCTTTCCCAGGAGGACGTCGTGGCGGCGGGGGGTCTCGACGTCGCGGCGACGATCGACGTCGTCGAGGAGGCGCTGCGCCTGCACGCCGAAGGCGACACGCGGCTGCCCTCGAAGTCGGCGCTGCTGTGGTCCGACGAGCTCGGGAGCGAGGAGACGGACGGCCGCATCATGGCGATGCCCGCGTACGTCGGCGGATCGATCGCGCTCGCGGGCCTCAAGTGGATCCCGAGCGTGCCCTCGAACCCGTCGCGCGGGCTGCCGCGAGGCATCGGGCTGATCGTGCTCACCCATCCCGAGACCGGTTTGCCCGTCGCGGTGATGGACGGCACGATCGTCTCGGCCGCCCGGACCGGCGCCGTCACCGGCGTCACGGCTCGGCGGCTGGCGCGGCCCGGCGCGCACGTCGCAGCGATCCTCGGCGCCGGTGTCCAGGCGGGGACGCAGCTCGCGGCGCTCGAAGCCGTCCTGCCCGGGCTCGACGAGGTGCGGGTCTGGGACATCGCACCCGAGCGCGCCGAGGCGTTCCGAGAGCGTTCGGACGCCGTCGTCCCGGTCCCGAGCGCGGAGGCGGCGTGCCGCGGCGCCGACGTGATCGTCGCCGCGACGATGGCTCCCGAGCCCTACGTGCCGCCCGAGTGGCTCGGGCCGGGGAGCCTGTTCTGCTCGGTCTCCTCGCTGGACCCCGAGATCGCCTGCGTCGAGCGCTCGGACCTCGTCGTCTGCGACCTGTGGGACCACGAGACCGGTCATCACTCGAGACCGCTCGCGCGGGCACTGGCCGCGAGCGTCATCTCGCGGGAGGACGTGGTCGAGCTGCCGGAGCTGGTCGCGGGGCGCCATCCGGGCCGAACCGCGGACGACCAACGGATCTTCTCGTCGCCCGTGGGTCTCGCGATCGAGGACGTGGCGGCGGCAGCTCGCGTCTTCCGCAGGGCCGAGGAGCTCGGGCTCGGCACCGAGCTGTCGTTGTGGCGGGACCCGATCTGGACCTGATCCTCCCTCAGAACTCCAGGTTGCAGTTCTCGCAGAGGAAGACCACACCGCGCACGTTCAGGCTGTGGCCGCCGCATCGCGGGCACCGGCGGCATGTGCCCGCGACCGCGCAATCGATCGGGTCGGTGGTCTCGCCGGGTTGATCCCACGTCGTCGTGCCCTCGGACGGGCGAGGCAGCTGGACCGAGAGCAGCTGGAGCGACTCGTCGCCGCTCAGGAACCCGTGGGGGTGCGCCGCCGCTCGCCCGATGATCAGCCCGGGTCCGAGCGGCACCGGGCTCTCGGCCACGAGCGCCTGCCCGCCGCCGCGCAGGACCACCACCCACTCTTCCGAGTCGGGATGCGTGTGCGCGTATGCGATCTGGTTCGGCGTGAATCCCTGGATCGACAAGTAGTAGTCCGAGCCCTGGCTGATCGGCACCCTGCGGAACCCCGACGTGCACAGCGCCACGAGGTCCTCGGCCAGCATCCCGAACACCCCAAGGTTGTCTAGGACCTCGGCGAGGTCGCCCACCTGATGCTTCGTCGCCTCGCCCGGACCCGCCTCGGTCGCCACGTCCGAAGCTTGCCACTGTCCGCGGCGGCGTGCATCGCGGCGTCGGTTGGGCGCGGGCTATCATCATCGCGCCCGACGCCCGAGGACGGATCCGGAGGGAACGATGACCACCGAGCTGCTGGTCCTGGGCGGGGAACTCGTCCCCGCCGCCGAGGAGGGAACCTTCACCGTCATCGAGCCGGGGAACGGCGCCGCGTTGGCCGAGGTGGCCGAGGCCGGCCCCGAGGACGCCCGCCGCGCCGTCGACGTCGCCGTCCACGCCTTCGAGGAAGGGCCATGGCCGAGGACGTCGGCGACCGAACGCGGCCGTGTGCTGCTCCGAGCCTCGGTCCTGGTCGGGGAGCGGCTCGAGGAGCTCGCGCAGATCGAGGCCCGGAACGTGGGCAAGCCGATCCGCGACGCCAGGGACGAGGTCGGGATCGTCGCGGACACCCTGGAGTACTGGGGCGGGGCGGCCAACAAGATCTTCGGCGAGACGGTGCCGGTCCAGGACCCCGGTCTCGACGTCACGCTCCGCGAGCCCGTTGGCGTCTGCGCGCTCATCACGCCGTGGAACTTCCCGCTCGTGATCGCGACGTGGAAGATCTCGCCCGCCCTGGCGTGTGGGAACGCGATCGTCGTCAAGCCGGCGTCGCTGACGCCGCTCTCGCTGCTCCGGCTCGCCGAGATCCTCACGGAGGCGGGGTTGCCCGAGGGCACGATGTCGGTTCTGCCCGGGCCGGGGTCGAGCGTCGGGAACGCGCTCGTGACCGATCCTCGGGTCTCGAAGGTCGGCTTCACCGGCTCGACCGAGATCGGGTCGGCGATCATGGCGCTGGCGGCCAGGAACATCACGCGAGTGTCGCTGGAGCTCGGCGGCAAGTCCGCGAACGTGGTGTTCGCCGACGCGGACATGGACACGTGCGTCGAGCGTTCGATGTGGGCGGTGTTCGCGAACACCGGTCAGGACTGTTGCGCGCGCAGCCGGATCTTTGTGCAGCGCCCGGCGTACGATGCGTTCATCGAGGGGCTCGCCACGAAGACCGACGCGCTGCGCGTCGGCCAGCCGCTGTCCGAGGAGACCGATCTGGGACCGATGGTGTCGGCGGGCCAGCGCCAGACCGCGCTCGAGTACCTCGAGATCGGCCAGAAGGAGGGTGCGCGCCTCGTCACCGGCGGCGGCGTCCCCGAGGTGCCGGGCGGCGCGAACGGGTTCTACCTGCGCCCCGCGATCCTCGCCGAGGTCGACAACGCGTGGCGCGTGGCGCGGGAGGAGATCTTCGGGCCGGTGGCGTGCGTGATCCCGTTCGACACCGAGGAGGAGGCGATCCGCCTCGCCAACGAGACCGAGTACGGGCTCTCCGGCTCGATCTGGACCCGCGACCTCGGCCGGGCGATCAGGGTGGCCAAGGGAATCCGCACCGGTGTGCTGAGCGTGAACTCGTCGCACAGCGTCCACACCGAGGCGCCGTTCGGCGGCTACAAGCGCAGCGGCATCGGCCGCGAGATGGGGATGCACGCGGTGAACCTCTACACCGAGGTCAAGAACGTGTACTTCTCGGAGTCGTAGCACCCTTCTCCCGAGGGACCACGTTGCGGCCCGCTGAGGCTCGGCTCAGAACGTCACAGGGGGACGCCGCAGACGAGCATCAGGAAGTCGTAGGGGTCGACCGCCTTTCCGTTCTCCGGGTGCCACTCGAAGTGGTCGTGCGGGCCGCTCGAGCGGCCGGTCGACCCGACATACCCAACCACGTCGCCCACCTCGACCGGGCCGAGCGTGCCGAGCTGGGAGAGGTGCGCGTTGTACACGTAGCCGTATTCACCATGGACGTAGACCCCGAGCCCGCCCAGGAAGCTGTGGGAGACGGAGGCCACGCCGTCGAACGGCGCGAGGATCGGCGTCCCGGTTTCGGACATGATGTCGTCGCCTTGGTGCCAGTGGAACCCGCCACCGGGCTCGGGACGCGGGGCGCCGAAGTTGTCGGCGACCGCGTGCGGGCCGCCCACGGGACACACGGCGAACGGCCGGAGGAGCGAGATCTCGGTCTGGATCTGCTCGATCCGCCCGCTGAGCTTGGAGACAAGGCGTCGGGACTCGGCCATCTTGCGCTGGAGTTCCTTGCGGTCCAGCTCCAGGCTTCGCTTCCGCAGCTCGACGACCTGGCGGGCCCGCACGACCTCGGCCTCGATCTGCGCGAGGCGATCGGTCGTCTCCTTGACCTTGCGGGCGAGAACGGCGTCGCGCCGGTTCAGCTCGCTGAGGAACGACATCCGCGCGGCGGCATCGGCCGCGGACGTCGCCGTCAGCACGTAGAGGACCGGCACGCCACCGGACATGTAGGCCTCGCGGCTGCGCTCGTCGAGCTTGGCCTGCAACAGCGCGGCGCGGACCTGGAGCTTCGTCATCTGCCGCTGGAGCTTGCCGAGGCGGGTCTCGATCCGGTAGATCTCCTGCTCGGCCCGCGAGATGCGCGTGGCCAAACGGTTCATCACCCTCTGCAGAGCGCGGATCTTCCTCGTCTGTGCGCGGTACTGGTCCTTGGCCTTCTGGAGCTCGTGCTTGCTGTGCTTCAGGTCCTGCTTGGTCTCGTTGAGCACGTCCTCGTTGGCCGACGCGAACCTCGAAAGACCGACCGCGGGAACGGATGCAAGCACGAGAACCGCGGCCACTCCGGCCACGATCCGGCGCACCCGCGATGCGCGTGCCTCGATCGCGTGCGGGCTCGACATCTCGGCAGGTTCGTCGCTGCCGTTCATCCGTGGACGCTTCTCGGGTTCGGTCATGTCTCCGGCCCATCGGCAGACCGAGACGTTGCCTGAAGAGCCACGATGAACAGTTGTCTGGGCGTCAGCGCGGATCACGACCGTTGCGCGTCTGGGCAACCGGCCGGAGGGGTCAGCGTGCGTGCGGGGAGATCTCGTGCGGTGCGCCAGCGTTCGCTCTTTGAGGTCTACGCGCTCCGCCGGCCCCGCGCAGTATGCCGATGAGCACGGCCCTCAGGTCGATACGTCCTGGCGCCCGGGCACCCGCCGCCTGCGCCCAGCCCGCCTACGTGGAGCTTTGAGGGCCGATCGAGAGGGTCGGTAGCGCAGGCACGAAGAACGTCGCTGGCCGACGTTCACCCGTGCGGTATCGCGGCCCCTTCAGCGGGGGCCAGGGCCGCGGCGGAACACGCTCGTGACCGCGCCTGTGATCGCGGTGAGCATCGCGGCAGCCACCGGCCCGATGACCGCGCCCACCGGGATCTGCGTCGGGTCGGAGCCCGTTTCCACGACCGGCAGCGCGATGGCAATGATCGTCGTGAGCGCCCAGATGCCGAGCGTCACGCTCGACAGTCCGATCCATGTGGGACGCCACCTGGCATCACCGCGCAGCCGACCCATGGCCCACAGGAACACGAGCGTGCCCACCCCGCCCCAGAACCACGACGTGAACGCGGCTACCTTCTGGTGCTCCTGTTCGGAGCCGGAGACCATATCGGGGGACAGCAGGCTGATCAGGACGACGGCGACCCAGATGCCACCGATCCCGATCGAGGTCCACAGCATCCAGGAGCCGTCCGCCGTCGCGGTTCGGCGTTCCTGAGGTGCCGGAACCTCGTTCGACCCGGAAAGGGCCATCCGCCCAAGCCTAGTCCGACGGAGGCCGTCGGTCTCACCCTTATGCTCGGTGACGGCGTCGACGACGTGCTCGAGGCTGATGCCGTACACGTTTTTCAGGAACATCCGACGCGCACTCTCGAGCGTTGCTTGTGCGACCCGATCCCTGGCTCATCCACGAATGGTCCACCCCTCCCCGAGGCCAGGCATACCCCGGTGTACGTATGAGGAGCCTTGTAGGCGGATCGAGAGGGCGGCAATCGCGTAACAAAACGACGGCTGATGAGACATTGTCTGCGAGGAGGAGATGAGATGGACAACTCGAAGCAACAGCGAACGAATATCCCCCAGACCGAGCAGGAGTGGCGCACCCGCCTGACCCCTGAGCAGTACGAGGTGCTGCGTAACAAGGGAACGGAGCAGCCGTTCACGGGCGCGTATGCGTCGACGAAGGAGCCCGGTGTCTACAGGTGTGCCGGATGCGGGGCCGCACTATTCAGCTCAACGACGAAGTATGAGTCGGGGACCGGTTGGCCGAGTTTCTGGGAGCCGATCGAGCCCGGGGCCGTCGAGCTGCACGACGACCGGACCCTGTGGATGCATCGCACGGAGGTCACCTGTGCGCGATGCGGCGGCCATCTGGGGCATGTGTTCTCCGACGGACCGCGGCCGACGGGGGATCGCTACTGCATCAACTCGGTCTCGCTGGAACTCGAGCCGGAGCCGCACGGGGACGCCGACGGATCTTAGGTCTACGCCACGAGGAGGTCGCCGTCCTCGCGGGCATCTCGATCGAGTACGACACCAAGCTCGAGCGCGGCACCGCCACCGGCGTCTCCGAGGGCGTCATCGAAGGCATCAAGCATGCCCTGCATCTCGATGAGGGCGAGCGGACGCATCTGCTCGACCTGATCCACACCGCGAGCACGACCCGTCCGCGGAGCCGCCCGCGGGCCCGCGCAGGCTGCGACCTCCAACGACCCGGAACCGGCTGAGCCTGTTGAGGCGCCTAAGCCGTGAGGCCGCGAGTCCGACGAGCGTGATGGCGACGACGATGACGTCGACGTAGGCCGCCACGCTGATCACCGGAAGTAATGGCTCATCGAGCGAGCCCTCATCGATCATCGGGCCGAGGTTCGCCGCGTATCGGAGCGATCGCGCGATCGGGACCCCGAACCACAGCACCGCCACGGCGCCCAGGACGAGGAGCGCGACATCGGCTCGCGATGCTGCCGGCCGGGCGCCCGCGAGGCGCCACGCGACAACGGCTCCGGCGCACCATCCCAGGCCGCCGACGATCGCGGCGGCAAGCAAGGTCCCGTACTCGAAGTCGGGGCGTCGCAGGCGAACGAGATCGACGCCGTAGCCGCCGAGCAACAGACCGGCGAGGCCGCAGAGGCTGGCGCAGATCGCGGTGACGAACGCCCTCGAGCGTGGGGGCATGTTCGCCACTCTCGCGCCGGACGAACCGCCAGGGAAGCGATCCTGAGGATTCGTCATCGCCATGCGACGCAATCGCTGCATCCTCGCGACGTCAACGGGCGGATAACGATTCCTCAGGCGCGTCCGCCTGCATGGGCCTGGCCCTATCTCCATGGTGTCCGCACAAGGAGCCCGTCCGCCGACAGCGATGAGGGCTGACGTCGGATCCGGAGCCTACGTGGGGCGCGCGATGAACTCGCGAACGAAGGCGGCTCGATCGTCGATCGAGGCCTGGGGAACGCGAACGAGGGTGTAGTCGGACCGTTCGTAGACGTCCCTCAGCTCTTCGCTGAACGACACCGTGTCGTCGAACGACATGATCCGCTCTTCGTCGGTCGTATAGATGTCGCTCCACGGCTCGAGGAACAGCACGTGACGCTGATACCGAAAGGCGTCGACGGCTGCAACGCTCGGCGTGGCGTCCGTCCCGGCTCGGAAGGCGTACACGACACAATCTGGGATCCCGCGGTCGAAGATGACCGTTTCAACTGATCGTCGTGCCACCACGTACTGCTCGATCGAGCGCTGAAGGAGTAGGTGCACGAACAGCGATGGGTCCTGGTCCCAGGTGCCGCGACCGCCGGTGGCACGTTGCTCCGCCAGCACCTCCCTTGCGGGTTCGTCCACGCACGCGAACTCGCCTTTGAGCCGGCTGAGGATGGCGGTCTTCCCCGACCCAGGGGAGCCCGTAAGGATGAGGAGGTTCGATCCCGAGCTCCGACTCACGGCCGAAGAGTAACGAGGATGGGGTCGACGCCACGCACCTTGCCTTCGCATGACGAGGGCGGGTCTACGCGCCGGGACTCTTGCGTGTCCGGCGGATCGAAAGCATGCCGTTCTACTTCCCCGGTACCGATCCAGTCGCCGCTCTTCGCATCTCCCTCTCCGCCCGCTCAACCTGCTCGTCGGTCACCCACGGTCGACGCACGCTGTGTCCGATCGTCGAGATGTGGTTCTCCTCGACGTGTTCGCCGAACTCCCACGCCTCGCGCCTCCGGTTGGCGAGGATCACGTTGATCTCACCCGCGTGGTAGGCCCAATGCGCCGCGGTGTACGCGACGATCTCGCGGAGCGGCCAGACGTCGCCCCAGTGGACCGGTCTTGCCTCGTCGAGATCGGTGGGCTGCTCGACCGACCTGAGCCATCGCTCCGAGCCACGTTCGAACCACGCAAGCACCTCTTCGAGGTAGCCCTCCGAAGGCTCGATCCGTTCCCGTAGTCCACGAGGCCAGTCCGTCTCCATCCACGATCGAGGCGCCTCGTCAAACGCGAACGAGTGATACACGGCGGTCCATGCTGCCGTGTGCTTGGCGAGGCCAAGGATCGACCTGAACCCGCCGCCGGCATCGAGCGCCTCCTCGAGGCTGATGCCGGTCACGTTGTCCAGGAACGTCTGACGCCCGCTCTCGAGCGTCGCCCGAGCTACCCGGTGCGCGGCGTCCATCCGAGCATGGTCCACCGCCATCCGAGGCCAGGCAAGCCACCCGCGGCTCGGTACGGGCAGGCGATCAGACCGGTTCTCGGCGAGTCCACCGCGCTCCTGAGGTCTGTCCCCTGTGCTTCAGACGCTTCGGTCGTACCGCTCGCGCTCCCACTGCGTGACGGTCTCGCGCCAGGCCTTGAGCTCCCACGTTCGCGATGTTGCGTAGTAGTCGCTGAAATCCTTGCCGAGCGCCTCGCGGAGGGCGGCATCGTCCTCGAACGCGCGGATCGCGGCCTCGAGTGATCCCGGAAGCTCGGGGAGGTCGAGCGCATAGGCGTCGCCGTCGACGGGGTTGGGTGGGGTCGCTTCACGCCGGATCCCGTCCGCCGCGGACGCCGCGATCGCAGCGAGCGCCAGGTACGGGTTCGCGTCGGCGCCCGGTCGGCGGCATTCGAACCGCCACAGCTCGGGGCGCCCGGAGCGGATCGCGCGGACGGCGCACGACCGGTTCTCGTAGCCCCAGGTGGCGTTGATCGGAGCGAACCAGCCCGGGACCAGGCGCTTGTACGAGTTGATCGTCGGGTTGAGGAGGAGCGATGCCGCCGGCAGGTGCTCGATCACGCCGGCGACCGCCGACGAGAACGGGGGCTTCAGCTCGGCCCACGCGTCCTCGCCGGCGAACGCACTGGTCCCGCCCCTCCACAGCGACAGATGCACGTGGCCGCTCGAGCCCTCCTCGCCGGGGTTCGTCTTCGCGAGGAAGCTCGCCCGCAAGCCCATCGACGCCGCGACCTGTTTCACGCCGAACTTGAGCAGCGCGGCGTCGTCGGCCGCGGCGAGCCCTCGACGGGCCTCGACGTTGAGCTCGAGCAGGCCCGGCCCGGCCTCGGTGTGCACCGCCGACAGCTCGATGCCCAGGCCCTCGAGCGCCGGGACCAGCTCGTCGAGCAAGCGACCGTACCGGCCGATCTCGTTCAGGCTGTAACTGATCCCGCTCGACGCCGGCGCGCCCTCCTCGTCAAAGATCCGGATCTCGTACTCGATCGCCGCCATCACCTCGAAGCCCAGGCCGTCGATGTCGTCGAGCACGCGTCGGAGGACCTCGCGCGAGGCGAACGCGGGGGAGCCGTCGGGCCAGCTCGGCGTCGCCAGGCACACGCGCCATCCCGGCCGCCATCGGAGATCGTGGAGCGTATCGGGGTCGGGGCGCACGATCAGGTCGGGCGCTCCCACGCGGAGCCCGAACCGCTCGTAGTCCGCGATCGGCGTGTCCACCGGATCGAGCCCGATGATGAGATCGGTCATCACGGTGCCGTGCTCGAGCGCGGACTCGAACGCGTCCGGTCGTAAGGCCTTCCCGCGCATCGACCCGTTCATGTCGGGGATGGCGAGGAGGACGAACTCCTCGCCCGCCGTTCGGGCGCTCACGACGGCGATCCGGCCAGGGCGGCGCTCACGCGCCGCTCGACATCGGTCATCGTCGCCGCGAAGCGTTCGACCATCTCGGCGAGCTCGGCGTCGGTGCTCGTGTAGGCGGGCGCGAGGAGCACCTGGTCGCCGGCGAACCCGTCCGCCTGCGGATGGGTGGAGGTCACGAGCAGGCCGTGTTCGAACGCGGTGTCGTCGACGATCGCGGAGGCGTCGAGCCCGACCGGCAGGAACGACGTGCCGTCGCGCGGGTCGACCAGCTCCACGCCCAGGAGGAAGCCTCGGCCGCGGACCTCCTTGACGATCGCCGAGCCGGCGAGCGCCTCGGCGAGCTCGTCCCGCAGGCCGGGGCCCCGGTCGCGCACCCGGTCGACGAGCGCTCGTTCCTCGATGAGGTCGAGCACCGCCAGCCCGACCGCGGAGGGCAGTGGTGCCCCGTCCCACGTGTGTCCCAGGTCGAACTCGCGCGACCCGCGGTCGATCGCGTCGTAGACCTCTTGCCGGACCAAGACGGCGCCGAGCGGCGCGTACCCCGCGCCGAGCCCCTTGCCGACGGCAACGATGTCGGGCTCGATCGGCAGCTGGTGCGCGGCCAGCCAGCTGCCCACGCGCCCTATGCCGGTCACCACCTCGTCGAAGCAGACCAGGAACCCGTGCTCCTTCCGGCGTTCGGCGAGGCCGTGCCAGAAGCGTACGGGCGGGGTGTAGGCCGGGAGGGCGGCTGCGCTCACGGGCTCGCAGAAGAACGCCGCGATCTCGCCGCCGTGCCGCTCGAGGAGGCGGTCGAGCTCGGCGAGCGCGGCCTCGCCGGTCGGGTCGAAGCGCCATGTCGACGGGGGCAGGTGCAGGTGCGACGCGAGGTACGGCGTGTACGGCTCCTGGACCGCCGGCCGTCCGTTGAGGGCCAGGGTGCCCATCGACGACCCGTGGTACGCCTGCGCGGGCGAGATCACGCGCCAGCGATCGGGGTCGTCGCGTTCGACGTGATACAGCCGGGCGAGCTGCAGGGCCGTCTCGTTCGCCTCCGAACCCCCGGACACGAACCGCACCCGGGCCATCTCGGGCGTCAGGCCGAGCAGCCGATCCGCGAGCCGTTCCTGCGGCTCGCTCGTGAAGTGGTGGTTGTAGAAGTACGAGATCTTCTCCGCCTGCTCGGCGGCGGCGGCGGCGAGCTCGCCGACCCCGTGACCCAGGCAGGCCACCATCGCGCCGCCCGAGCACGCGTCGAGGATCCGCCGCCCGTCCACGGTCGTCAGCCACACGCCCTCGCCCCGCTCGACGTTCGGGTACGGCAGGTCGAGGAAGCGGTGGAACACGTCCGAGCCGTCGGTGCGGATCATCGCTGGGTCGCGGCCGAACCGAGCCGCGCGACACCGTCCAGGTAGCGATCGAGCAGTCGCATCGCGGTCCGCCGGTTCTCCTCGGCGTTGCGGTCGGTCTCGGCGAGCAACGCGTCGGGGTCGACGCCCTCGTCGTCCAGCTCGTGGCGGTACGCGCGCACCCAGTCGTGCATGATCTCGGGGGTGACCTCGGGGTGGAACTGGAGCCCGAGGCTGCGCCCCGACACGAACGCCTGCGGACCGACGTCGGATTCCGCGATCAGGTTGGCCCCCGGCGGCGTCGTGAACGTGTCGAAGTGCCACTGGAACCACGGACCCTCCGGGACCAGCTCGGGATCGGTCGTGCGGACGGGCAGCCACCCGATCTCGGCCACGTCGCCCCGGTACACCTCGCCGCCCAGCACGCGCGCCAGCATCTGGCCGCCGAAGCAGAGCCCGAGGACCGGCACCTCGTCGTGGACGGCTTTCTCCATGAGCCGCGCCTCGCGCGGCACGAACGGCTTGTGGTCGTCGAACGCCGCGAACTCGGAACCGAGCGACACGATCAGGTCGTACGACGTCGGATCGACCTCGCGGTCGTCGACGTCGATCCGCACCAGTTCGACCTCCGCGCCGTGCGCGTCGAGCCACCCGGTGACGTGTCCGGGCGGCGTCGGCTCCTCGTGCTGGAGGATCAGCGCGTGCAGCGTGGTCTCGGTCATCGGTCGGCTCCCGTGCTCGTCGGCGAGGGGCTGAGTTCCGGTTCGACGTCCCGCGCGACGCGGTGCACGGCGTCGGCGAACCGCGAGACCATCTCGGCCAACTCGTCGTCGGTGGTCGTGAACGGTGGAGCGAACAGGGTCTGGTCCCCAGCGAAGCCGTCGCGGGTCGGCTGGGTCGAGAGCGTGATCAGTCCGCGTTCGAACGCGGCCTGGTCGACCCGCCCCGCCACCCGGAGCTCGCGCGGCAGGAACGATCCATCCCGCGGGTCGGCGAACGAAACCCCGAGCAGGTACCCGTGCCCCCGGACCTCCTGCACGATCCCGACGTCGGCCAGCGCCGCATCGAGCTCGTCCCGCAGCCGCAGTCCGCGCTCCTCGACGTGGGGGATCAGCTTCTCGGACCGGAGCGCCTCCAGGACCGCCAGCCCCACGGCGCACGAGAGCGGCGCGCCGTCCCAGGTGTGACCGAGGGGGAACCGACGCGAGCCGTTCGCGAAGGCCTCGTAGACGGGCTCGCGGCACAGCACCGCGCCGATCGCCGTGTACCCGGCGCCGAGGCCCTTCGCGGTCGCGATGATGTCCGGCGTGCACGCCGTTCCCTCGCCGGCGAACCACCGACCCGTTCGCCCGACCCCGGTGACCACTTCGTCGAAGCAGACGAGGAACCCGTGGCGGTCACGGCGTTCGGCCAGGCCCTCCCAGAAGCCACGAGACGGCGTCGACGCGGGCAGCGCCGCGGCGCTGATCGCCTCGCAGAAGAACGCCGAGACGGTCTCGGGTCCCGCCTGTTCGAGGGCGCGGTCGAGCGCGTGGAGGGCCACCTGCCCGGTCGGGTCCGAACGCGACGTGCTGGGCGGGATGTGCAGGTGCTGGGGCAGGTAGGGCCCGAACGGTCCGTGCAACCCCGGCCGCCCGGTCAGGGCGAGCGTCTCCATCGTCGGCCCGTGGTAGGCCTGCGCGAAGGAGATCACCTGCCAACGCGATGGCTCGCCGCGTTCGACGTGGTAGCTCCGAGCGAGCTGGATCGAGGTCTCGTTCGCGTCCGACCCGCTCGTGACGAACCGCACGCGCGAGAACCCCTCGGGCGCCACATCAACGAGCTCCTGAGCGAGTCGCTCCTGGGCGGGGTTGGTTAGCCGTTCGTTGTGGACGTAGGCGAGCCGTTCCGCCTGGGCGCGAGCCGCCGCGACGAGGTCGTCCCGGCCGTGCCCGAGCGTCGCGGCCATCGAGCCCCCGCTCATCGCGTCCAGGTACCGCTTGCCGGCCGCGTCCTCCACCCAAACGCCGTCGCCACGCACCACGACCGGGTAGGCCCGCTCGAACTCGAGGGGGAGCACGTGCGTCTGGCTCGACTCGATGAGGCCCCGCGTCACGCGCCCTCCTCGCCTGGTGGACGTACGACCGGCCCACCGAGGCCGGCCCGCCGCAGACCGAAGCGTACCGCGCGGCCGCCCGGCGAGGGACCCTCCCGTCGCTCCCCCCGAACACGCTACGATCGAGCCATCGGCCGGCTCGACGCCCTCACGGGATGGTCGGGAAGGTCTGCGGGCGAAGGCGCAGCGGCCAGTGGGGCCCAGAAGGAGGAGCCGGGTGGAGAGCGTCGGCAAGGTCCTCGAGGGATGGCAGAAGGACGGGATCGGGTTCGTCCGGTTCGAACTGCCCGACATGCACGGGATCTCGCGTTCCAAGACGATCCCGATCGCCCACGCCGCCGACTACGCCGAACGCGGTCTCAACATGTATGGGGGCGTGAGCGTCCTGGATTCCCGCTCGGACGTCGTCCCCGGCACGCTGTACCACGAGGAGGTCGGGTACGGCGACCAGCTCCTGTTCCCGGATCCCGAAAGCGCCGCCGTGATCCCTTGGGCCGATCGCACCGCCCGTCTGATCTGCGACGCGCGATGGTATGACGGCCGGCCGCTCGCGGCGACGCCCCGTCACGTCTTCCGTAACGCCATCGAGAAGGCGCGCGAGATGGGGTTCGAGCCGCTCATGGGTTCGGAGTTCGAGTTCTACCTGCTGACCGCGGACACGCACGAGCCGCTGTTCGATGGCTACCAGATCTTCAACACGGTACGCAACGACTACGTCCCGACGATCCGGCGGATCGTCGAGGAGATGCCGCGGGTCGGCGTCGACGTCATCACCGCGAACTGCGAATACGCGGGGTCGCAATGGGAGATCAATTTCGCGCCGGGGCGCGGGCTCGACGGCCCCGACCACGCCTTCACGTTCAAGAACGGCGTCAAGGAGATCGCGAAGCAAGACGGCTATCTCGCGACGTTCATGAGCAAACCGTTCGCGGCCTCTGCGGGGAGCGGGTGCCACACGCACCTCTCGCTCCTGCACGCGGATTCGGGTGAGAACGCGTTCGCAGACGACGGCGATCCGAACGGCATGAACGACACCGCGCGATCGTTCATCGCCGGCCTCCTCACGTACGCGCGCGCGATCGACGCGGTGATCGCGCCCACCGTGAACTGCCTCCGCCGCCGCCGGCGGCACACGTTCAGCCCGACGAACGTTTCCTGGGGATACGAGGATCGCTCGGCGCTGATCCGGGTCAAGGGCGGGAGCCCCGCCTCCAAGCACATCGAGTACCGGGCGCCCTCGGCGCTGTCGAACCCCTACCTCGTCGGCGCCGCCTTGATCCAGGCCGGGCTCCGCGGGATCGAGGACAAGCTCACGGCGCCCGAACCGTCCGAGCCGGGCGTTCCCGCCGAGGAGGACGACTCGCTCGAGAAGCTGCCGACCGATCTGTCGGAGTCGCTCGACCTGCTCGAGGCGGAGCCCGCCACGCGCGACTTCTTCGGTGGGGAGTTCATCACGGCGTACACGAGGATGCGGAGGTACGAGCTCTCCCGGCTCGCCGATCATGTGAGCGATTGGGAGCGCACGGAGTATCTGGAGCTGTTCTGAGCCCCGCCGCCAAGTCACGAACGGCGCGCCCGGCTCCCGCCCGGCGCCCGAGCGGCGGAGCCGTGTCGGTGGCGCGGCGCCTGGCGGCGGCCGGGGTCGAGGCGGTCGCCCTCGCGATGGTCGACCCGGCCGGTATCACGCGCGTGAAGTGCATCCCGATCCGGCGGTTCGAGGAGGTCGCGCGGTTCGGCGTCGGCCTGTCGAACGTGTTCTCGGTCTTCCTGGTCAACGACGGCATCACCTCGTCGCCGGGGATCGAGGGCCCGACCGGAGACACGCGGCTCGTGCCCGATCCCGCCTCGGCGGTCGCGCTGGCCGCCTCGCCCGGATGGGCGCTGGCCGCCGTCGACCAGCGCGACCAGGAGGGGGAGCCGTGGCCGCCCTGCGGGCGCACGTTCGCGAGGCGCATGCTCGAACGGCTGTCGGCCCACGGGCTCGAGCTCCGGGGTGCGTACGAGCTCGAGTTCTTTCTCGGGAACCGCGTCGCGCCGCGGGAGGCCGACGAGCCGGAGCCGATCCCCGCCCACGTCGGTCCCGGCTACAGCGCTCCCGTGCTCGCGGATCAGGAACCGTTCGCGACCGACGCGATCCGCGCCCTCGAGCGGCAGGGAACCGGCGTGATGCAGTTCCACCCCGAGTATTCGACCGGGCAGTTCGAGATCTCCGTGCCGCACCGCGCCGGGATCGCGGTCGCCGACACCAACCTCGTGGCCCGGCACACGATCCGGGCGGTCGCGCGCGCGAACGGGCTCGCGGTCTCGTTCGCCCCGGTCGTGTTCGCCGGCCTGGTCGGCAACGGCGATCACCTGCATCTCAGCCTGTGGGACCGGCGCGGGCGCAACCGGTTCGCCGGCGGCGACGGGCCCGAGGGGATGACGCGCGAGGGGGAGGCGTTCGCCGCGGGGATCCTCGGGTCCCTGCCGGCGATCGTCGGGGTCTCGTGCCCGTCGGTCGCGAGCTACCTTCGGCTCCAGCCGCACCGGTGGGCGGGCCCGTTCAAGGCGTGGGGCCGCGAGAACCGCGAGGCCGGGCTCCGGTTCGTGACGGGGATGATCGGCAGCCGCTCGGAGGCGGCGAACCTGGAGGTCAAGCCCGTGGACGGGAGCGGCAACCCATACCTGGTCCTCGGGGCGATCGTCGCCGCCGGCCTCGACGGGCTCGAACGCGACCTGCGGCTCCCCGAGCCGACCGCCGATGATCCTGCGTCGCTCTCCGCGGCCGAGCGACGCAAGCGCGGGATCGCCCAGCTCCCGTCGTCGCTCGGGGCCGCGATCGCGGAGCTCGAGCGCTCGGCCGTCCTGCGCGAGGCGATGGGGGACATGCTCTTCGAGTCGTTCGTCGCCACGCGCAAGGGCGAGCTCGCGGCGTTCGACGGGATGGACGACGATGCCGTCGTGCGCGCGCACCGCTGGCGGTACTGAGAGGCCGGACCGCGGGGCCAGACGAAGGAGGGGGACGTTGGCCGGGATCGATCTGTCGGGCGTGGGGATCGTCGACGCGCACACCCACCCGTACCGTCTTGACGAGCTCCTCGAACGCGACCCCGGCGGGTTCGACACCCGCGCGATGTTCCTCGGCGAAAGCTTCTCGTCGTCCTCTCGGCTGCACGAGGACCTGTGGCCGTTCGTGCACGCGCTGACCGGATCGACGGTCTATGGGATCGCGATGCACCGGTGGCTCGCCGAACACCTCGGGTGCGAACCGGATCGGCAGGCGGTGGTCGAGGCGCGGGCTGAGGCCCTGCGCGCCGATCCCGTCGCGTACACGAAGGGGTTGCTCGACGCGGCCGGCGTCGTCGCGGTCCTGTCCGACGAGGGGTTCCCCCAGCCGCCGGTCCCGGCCGAGGAGTTCGAACGGACGATCGGCGTGCGCGTCCACCGGGTCGCCCGGCTCGAGCCCTGGATCCTCGTCCATCGCGACGGGACCTTCGACGACCTGCTCGCCGGCGTCGACGGCGAGGCGCGGCAGGCCGCCGCCGATCCGAACTGCGTCGCCTTCAAGTCGATCGTCGCGTACCGGACGGGTCTGGACGTCGGCGACCCGAGCGAGGCCGAGGCCCGGGAGGCCTTCGCAGCGTGGCGCGGGGAGGAGTGGAGGGAGACGCGGGACCACGCCAAGCCGGTCCGGGACTTCCTGATCCGGCGTACGCTCGCGGTCGCGAAGGAGCTGGGTCGCGCGTTCCACTTCCACTGCGGGGGCGGGGATCCCGACATCGACCTGATCCACGCGAAGCCCGAGAACCTGTTCCCGCTGCTCGTCGACGTGCAGGACCAGCCGGTGGTGCTCGTGCACAGCGGCTATCCCTGGATCCGCGAGTCCGCCTACATCGCCTCGGTGCTCCCGAACGTCTACCTCGAGCTGTCCGAGCTGATCCCCTGGGGGTTCGGGCAGGTCGAGTGGGCGCTCGAGATGCTGGTCGGGACGGTGCCGGCGGCCAAGCTCCTGTACGGCTCGGACGAGGCGGGGGAGCCGGAGTCGTTCTGGATCTCGGCGCTCCTCGCGCGGCGGGCGCTCGAACGCGTCCTGGACACGTTCGTCGAGCGCGACTACGTGGCCACCAAGAACGCCGAGCGGCTCGGCGAGATGGTGCTCGGCGACAGCTGCCGCGCGCTCCACGGCCTGACCCAGTGAGCCACCACCGTGGCGTGGGTCAGTACTTCGCGAAGTGGCCGCGGTACTGCTCCGCCTCGTCCATCGCACCGTAGGCCTCGAACTCGGAGCGGCGTACGGCGAGGTACGACGCCGTGAGCAGGCCGCCCATCGCGCCGGTGAGCACCTCGTCGCGTTCGAGCGCGTCGAGGGCCGCGCCCAGCGTTTCGGGGTAGCGCTCGGCCCCGGCACGCTCGCGTTCCGCGTCGGTGAGCGTCGCGGGGTCGACCAGCATCGGCTCGGGGAGTCCGAGGCCGCGCTCGATCCCATCCAGACCCGCCGCGATCAGCCCCGCGAAGGCGATGTACGGGTTGCAGCTCGCGTCCGACGGCTTGAACTCGAGGTTGGCCGACGGCTCCTCGAGCCCCCAGAACGTGGACGGCACGCGGACCGTGGCCTCCCTGTTGTCCGGTCCCCAGCACACGAACGCCGAGCTCCAGTGTTGCGGGAGGAGCCGGCGGAACGAGTTGAACGACGGGGCGGTCAGCGCGAGAAGACCCGGCGTGTGCGCGAGGATCCCGGCCCCGAAGCGTTCGGCGATCTCGGACAGCGCGTAGCGCCGCGCGCCGTCGTGGAACAGGTTCCGTTCGCCCGCCGAGTCCCAGACGCTGAAGTGGACGTGCGCGCCGTTGCCCGCCTGGTCCGGCCACGGCTTGGGTGCGAGCGAGGCGACCAGCCCGAAGCTCGAGGCGACGGCCCGGATCGTCTCGCGGACCAGGATCTGCGTGTTGGCGGCCTCGAGCGCCGGGAGGTGCACCACCGAGAGCTCCTGCTGGCCGTGCCCGAGCTCGACGTAGTACTGCTCGAGCTGGATCGACTGGGCCTCGAGCGCGGCGACGATCGCGTCGGTCACCTCCTGCGAGGCGGTCATCCCCACCGTCGAGAAGCACAGG
The DNA here is from genome assembly GCA_036505195.1 of Actinomycetota bacterium. GTDB lineage: Bacteria > Actinomycetota > UBA4738 > UBA4738 > HRBIN12 > DASSJM01. The sequence goes on along the minus strand of DASXTX010000101.1, from coordinate 25,969 downwards.
CTGTCGTCGATCGGCGCGAACCCCTCGTCGGTGCGCGTCGCGAGGCTGAACTCGTTCTCGACCGAGCACCGAAGGACCATCCCGCGGTCGCGGAGCGCGGTGTCCATGCGTCTGAGGAAGGAGCGCGGGCCGGCCTCGTAGGGCTCGCCGTCCAGTCGGACGTGGTCGACGACCATGGCCGCCGAGTGCGGCGCGTACGGGAGGATCCGCAGCGTCGAGGGATCGGGGACCAGTCGGATCTCCCCGACCGGGCCCATCCGCTCTACCGGTTGGAGCTCGTCGAGGGAGCTCATGGCCTGCATGGCCACGGTCAGGCCGACCCCGGTGCGCATCCGGTCCGCCAGCCGCTCGACGTGCGCGGCCTTGGCCCGCACGATGCCGCCGTTGTCGCAATACAAGAACCGGACGAGGCGGACCCCCGCCTGCCTGCAGACGGCGACCGCCTCGTCCGGCGTCATACGTGTCGGATCGATACTCGGTCAGGCCCTCGGGATGTCCTCCGCGATCTCCCGCTCGGCCTCCCCGAGCTCGATCAGCTGCTCGTCGGTCTTGCCCTTCCTCGTTCTCTGCGACACGACGTAGATCACGATGCCGGAGATGACGGACACGGCGGTGAACCCGATCATCCAGGCGTTCCACTCGGCGAGCGTCGGGAAGCCCGTCGGGTACCAGGAGCCCACGAAGATGAACAGGACCGCCAGGATGTTGACGACGAACCCGACCACGCCGCAGAGGTACAGCCAGCCCACCGGGACCCGCCGCTCGCGCTCGAACCGCTCCGGCTCGGCGCGCTTGGCGAAGAAGATGTCCAGGAACAGGAGGGCCGTCGAGATGCACCACACGATCGTGACGCCCGCGTACAGGATGTAGAAGTACTTGTACGGGTCGGTCTCGCCCGAGCCGAAGACGAAGAAGACGACGACGGTGAGGATCGTCGAGATCACCGATTGGAGCGTGATCGCGTTCGCCGGCACCTTGTTCCTGTTGACCTTGCCGAACTGGTGCGGCAGCCGCTTCTCCATGCCGGACACGAACAACAGCCGACCGAACGAGTAGTTGTAGACGCATGCGACGGTCAGCACGACCCACGCCAGGACCAGCGAGACGGCGGCGCCGGTCCACCTCCCCAGAGCGAGCCCGACGGTCTCGGCGCCCCCGGTCGTGCCGTTCGCCCCGCCGGCCTCGATCACGACCATGTTCCCCCACGTCGCCCACAGGTACGCGACCATGACGATCGCGCAGCCCCAGAGCAGGAACGTGCGGATCGCCTTCTCGCCGCCGGTCACCTCGGCGCCCATGTTCAACGGCGTCTCGATGCCCAGGAGCGCGAGGATCGCGAACGAGAAGAACGTGAGGTTCGCGGGAAGACCGAGCGCGAGCTCGTCGCCCTGGAAGGGGTTCCAGCCGGTCCCGAAGTCGGTCGACGACCCGTTGCCCTGCAACAGCCACCACACGCCGGCGAACCCGATCAGGAAGATCGCCGCCGCGTAGAACCAGAACAGGACGTTCACGTAGTTCTGCGTCACGCGCATCCTCAGGTACGACATGAGCGCGCTGAACCAGATCACTGCCAGGACCACGACGCCGATGTGCCAGTTCTCGGTGAAGATGCACGGGAACTCGCAGCTCGGCTTCGCCAGCACGGCGAACTGCTGGAGGAAATTCGCGAACAGGATCCCGATGAACACGAGCGAGATCGGGCCCGGCCACCACGCCACGAAGCCGGCGAAGAACCCCCAGAACGGGCCGAGGACCTTGTGGGTCCAGACGTAGAGCGAGCCCTCCTCCGGGAACATGCGTCCGAGCTGAGCCGTGATAAACGCCCCGGTGATCAGGAACGTCGCGAACGCGACGATCCAGAAGATGAACACCGACGGCCCGGCGAACTGCACCCCGGCCGCGTTGTTGATGAACAGGACGATCGCGACGAAGATCACGACCAGGTCGAATGGCCCGAGCGTTCGCGCCACCAGGACCGGCGCGACCTTCTCGGAGATCATGGCCTTCTGGTCGGCACGTGCTGCCATGCGTCACCCTCCCGTCCGGGGGCGAGCACCACCTAACCGGGTGCGGGCGCGCCCCCACCTGCCGTCGTCGGCCATCCTCGCATCGGCCGGTCGGCGTACGCAACCCCGACTTTCGGATGATATTCGGCCGAAACCCCTGCGGCCGAACGGGCCCCGGAGGTGTGCCCGGAGGCAACAAGGCGCTCTTCGCTAGCAGGAACAGCCCTCACTCGGTCCCTCCGGCGCGATCCAGCATCTCGAGGACCCGGTCCCGAGGGAGCGCGTGCAGGACGTTCCCGTCGCGGCCGGTCGTGGTCTCGGCGGCGAAGAGCGCGTTCACGACCGCCTCCTCCGTCGCCTCGATCGTCGCCGTGAAGATCGGATCGAACGCGCTCGGCTCGTGCCAGAACGCGCCGTCCAGGAGCGCCTCGGCGCGGATCCTCGACCCCGGCGTTGCGCGAGGAACGGTCTGGGACGTCGAGAACGCCAGCATGAGCTCGCCCGAGCCGTTGGCGCCGATCGACCCGCAGCGAGCGAGCCCCAACCCCGAGCGGAGGGCGAGCCGCCGGAGCTGGTGTGGGAGCATCGGCGCATCGGTCGCGATGACGACGATGCACGAGCCTGCCGCGTGGCCTTCGGGCATGAGATCCGTGAGCGCGAGGCCGACCGGCACGCCCGCGATCGTCAGGTCGGGTCGGGCGCCGAAGTTGGTGCAGACGAGCACACCGACCGTCAGGTCGCCGGCCGCGTCGGGGACCACTCGCGACGCCGTGCCGATGCCGCCCTTGAAGTCGAAGCATTGCATCCCGGTTCCGGCCCCGACGCACCCCTCCGCCACGTCGCCTCGCGAGGCACCGTCGAGCGCGGCGGCGACGTCCGGAGGCGAGAGCGGGAATGCCCGTGCGTCGTTGAGGAACGAGTCGTCGCACTCGGTGACGACCGGCATGATCACGTCGGAGCGGCCCTGAGCCGGTTCGCGTTCGGCGATCCACCTGGCCGTCGTGTCGTAGGCCACACCGATCGCGAGGCTCGAGGTGATCACGACGGGCGAGTGCAGGAGCCCCCACTCGTTGATCTGATCGATGCCGATCAGCTCGCCGTAGCCGTTGACGATCGCTGTGCCGGCGTACACGCGCTCTCGCCACGGGTCGCCCGGGTGCGGCCAGATCGCGGTGACGCCGGTCCGCGCAACCGACGGTTCGTCACGGACGACCGTTGCGTGGCCGACGCTCACGCCGTCCACGTCCGTGATGGCGTTGTGTGGTCCCGGGCCGAGGCGCCCGATCACGACCCCGAGGTCACGCGCGCGGGGGCCCATGGCCCCGCGAATGTAGCACGGTGCCCGTTCGCGGAGGATGGCGGTGCGACAGGGCTACCGGGAGCTCGGCGCGAGGACTCGGGCGGGGCTAGCTCCCACCCCGCTCGCCCAGGTACCGGCCCGCCACCTCGACGAGGCCTGCACGGATCGATCCGTAGACGTCGCTCGAGGGCAGGTAGTGCTTGGGGGCCTTGGCCACGAACGTGTAGTTGGGGTCGCACACGTTCGCGACCGGGCTCTCGGAGATCTGGGACACGAGCTGATACGCGTCGAGGACATCCAGCCCGTGCTCCTCGGCCAGCCAGTGCACCAGGTCGCCGTGGGCGATGCGGAAGGCGTCCTCGAGCGGACGGGCCGAGCCCGTCGACATGATGTGGTCGGCGTCCTCCAGGCGCGGCCAGGCCGTCGCCCGCCCCTTGATGAGGTCGACGACCAGCACGGTGTCCATCGCGGCCTCGACCGCCACGCCGCAGGTCTCGCCCTCGCCCTGCCGACAGTGGCCGTCCCCGAGTGAGAAGAGGGCGCCCTCCACGTTCACCCCGAGGTAGCAGGTCGTGCCGGCCCGCATCTCGGGGGTGTCCATGTTGCCGCCGTGCGCGTCGGGCACGAGCGACGAGCGCGCCTCGCCGCCCGCCGGTGCCACGCCGACCGTCCCGTGCATCGGGTCGAGCGGGAGGTCCGTCGCGAAGTCGCCGTTGCGAGCTTCGAAGTGGACGATCCGCCGCTGACGGTCGACGTCGTAGCGCCACACGAGCTCGGGGAGAGGGTCCTGCAGCGTCACGGTCCGCGTGGTGGACGTCAGCGCACCGAACAGCGGGAACGTCGTCGAGACGGCCCAGTCCCGGGACGGCTCGATCGACACGAAGTGCAGGGCGAGCGTGTCGCCCGGTTCGGCGCCCTCGACGTAGAAGGGCCCGGTCTGTGGGTTGAACGCCGTGATCTTGTGCGACGGCAGGTCGTCCACGGACTCGACGAGACCGGCGAAGCAATCGTCGGTCCAGACCTCGAGGACGTCTCCCGGCTTGACCTTCATCACGGGTTCGACCCCGCCGAAGGTCCACGCGTAGTCACTCCGCTCCGGACGAAAGCTCACGACGTTCAGGCCGGCCATGACGCCTCCCCTGCCGAGTTCGGTGCGGCGATCGTAGACCCGGGACGCCGGCGGGACCAGGTCGTGAGGAAGGCGGTCACGCCGCGTGACGGACGACGTCCCAGAAACGCCGGAACAAGGCCCGTGCCCGCTCCTCGTGTCCGTCGATGAAGCGGTCGGTCTCGGCCTCCATCACCTCGCGCGTCGTGCCCCACGCCCGGACGCCGTCGTCGCCGGCGGTCTTCAGCCACAGGTCGATCTCCGCCCGGTCCACCTCGAGGTGGAACTGGGTACCCCACGCGGCCTCGCCGTAGCGGAACGCCTGCGTTTGCACGAGATCGCCGGTCGCGAGCAGCGTCGCGTCCTCGGGAAGGTCGAAGGTGTCCTCGTGCCAGTGGAAGACCACGTCGCCGTCCTCGAACACCGACATCAGGGGGTCCTCGGACGCTGCCGGCGTGGGGTGCAGCGCGTTGAAGCCGATCTCGCGTACCCCAGCGGAGTAGACCTGGTGATCCAGGGCCCGCGCCAGCATCTGGCCGCCGAGGCAGATCCCGAGGTACGGGACGCCGGCCGCGAGCGCCGCGCGGGCGTACTCGCGCTCCGTCTCGAGGAAGGGGTAGTCGTCGGTCATGTCCACGTTCATGATCCCGCCGTAGACGACGACGCCCGAGACCTCGGACAGCTCGGGGAGCACGGCCCCCGTGTGCGCGAGGTGCTCGATCCAGGGCAGGCCCTCCGCGTCGAGCGTCCCCGGTACCACCCCGAACGTCTCCCAGTCGGCGTGCCCGACCAACAGGATCGGTCGCATGCGGTCAGTCTAGCGGCGGCCCGAGGCTACCCCGCCCCGGTTCGCATCCATCCACCCACGTCTGCCAGACTCCGCACGACCGAGGAGGCACGATGACGACGACCGGGAAGTCCATGCGGCTCAAGCGGGTGGTCGACCCCGCCGGCGTGTCCGTGATCTGCGCGCTCGACCACGGCATGACCTCGCCGACGTTCCTCGAACCCCTTGCGGACATCGAGGCGCGGACGCGCGAGACGGTGGCCGGCGGCGCGAACGTGATCATGATGAGCAAGGGCATGATCCGGATCGCCGAGCCGGCGTTCTCGCCGACGACGTCGCTCGCGCTGCTCCTGTCGGCCTCCGCCGATCCCGGGGGTGACCGGCCCGAGATCGTGCAGATCGCGGAGGTGGAGGAGGCGCTCGTGCTCGGCGCCGACGCCGTGGTGCTCTTCACGGCGCTGGGAGGGGACACGGAGTCCGGGATGATCGACATCCTGTCGTCGGTTGGACGCGAGTGCGCGGCGCTCGGCATGCCGTTCATCGCGGAGGCCGAGTTCCCCACCACGTACGCGACGGTCGAGGAGCTGAAACAGCAGTATGGGTTCGAGTACCTGCGCCGGAACGTGCGGCTGTGTGCCGAGCTCGGCGCCGACATCGTGAAGACCAACTGGCCGGGCGATCCCGAGGCGTTCGCCAAGCTGGTGGAGGCGACGAACGGCATCCCCGTCGTGCTCGCGGGCGGCTCGCGGCTGGAGGACAAGGAGCTGCTGTGGCGGATGCAGGTGGCCGTCGAGGCCGGCGCGATCGGGTGCTCGGTCGGGCGGAACATCTTCATGCACGCGTCGCCCGAGGCGATCACCCGCGCGCTCTCGCGCGTGATCCGCGAGCGGTGGAGCGCCGACAAGGCCCACGACGCGCTCGCGGAGGAGCTCGGACGATGAGGGGCACCGGGATGACCGTGCCGGCGTCGGGAGAGCGAGCGCGATGAGGGCCGCGTTCATGACCGACGTGAATTCGGTCGAGGTGCGCGACACCGAGGAGCCCAAGCTCGACCCCCGCGGCGCGATCCTGCGGGTCGAGGCCTGCGGTATCTGCGGGACGGACGCGAGGACGTTCTTCAACGGCGACCCACGCGCGCCGGCGCCGTGGGTGCTCGGCCACGAGCCGGTCGGCGTGCTCCAAGAGGTCGGCCCCGACGCCGTGCTCCCGCCCGGTGTCGCGAAGGGGGACCGGGTGTTCCTCGGCTCCATCCTCACGTGCGGCGAGTGCCGCTGGTGCATGGACGGGTTCCAGAACCTGTGCGAGCACCATCTCCTCTACGGCTACGACCCCTTCCCCGGCGCCTATGCCGAGTGGGCGTCCGTGCCTCCGATCGCGACGAAGAACCTGATCCCCCTGCCCGACGATCTCCCCTCCGATCTCGCGACGGTCGCGGACCCGTTCGCCTGCGCGCTGAACGGCGTCGAGATGCTGGACGTCCGGCTCGGCGACACCGTCGTGATCCTCGGCACGGGCCCGATCGGCTGCTGGCAGGCCGTGATGTGCCGGGACCGGGGCGCGAGCCGCATCTACATGACCGACGTGCAGCAGGACCGGCTCGATCTTGCGATGGGCGTGATCGGCTCGTTCGTGGACGAGGCGTTCGTCGCCGGTGAGGACAACGGGGTGGGCGAGATGCTCGCGAAGACCGCCGGCGCCGGCGCCGACCGAGTGAGCGTGGCCGCGCCCTCCAAGCTGGCACAGCAGGCGGCGCTCGAGATGGCGGCCAAGCGGGCGAGGGTCGTGTACTTCGCCGGGCTGCCCAAGCATGATCCGGTGAGCCCGCTCGACATGAACGAGCTCCACTACAAGGAGCTCGCGATCCTCGGGGCGTACGGTGCGACGCACCGTCAGTATCGGATCACGATGGATTACTTGGACCGGCGGCAGGAGGACCTGGCTCGCGTGGTCACGCACCGGTTCCCCTTGGAGGAGATCGCGCAGGCGTTCGAGACGATCCGCTCCGGCTCGGGCCTGAAGACGGTCATCCTGCCGTGACGGGCCCGTTCGTGATCGGCTGCGACGTCGGTTCGCAGGGGACGAACTGCGCGCTCTACGCGGCGGACGGGACGCTCGTCGCTTCCTCGTATCAGACCTACGACCTCTCGTTCCCGTTCCCCGGCGCCGCCGAGCAGGACGCGGACGTGTGGGCGCCCGCGATCGTGGCCGGCGTCCGGGAGCTGCTCGACGAGGTGCCCGAGGGCCCTACGGCGGTCAAGGGTCTGTCGTTCGGGTCGCAGCTGGATGGGATGGTGGTGTGCGACGAGGAGGCTCGCCCTCTGCGTCCGGCGATGATCTGGATGGACCGTCGCGCGGAGGCCCAGGCCGCATCGGTCGCCGAGCGGATGCCGCCCGAGACGTTCTACCGCCACGTCGGCGCGAACCTGGATTCCTCGCACGCGATCTTCAAGGCCCTCTGGGTCCGCGACGAGGAGCCGGAGGTGTGGGCGAAGGCGGCCAGGCTGATGTCGCCGGGGACGTACGCGCTCCGCGAGATCGCGGGTCCCATCGCCGTCGACTACTCGAACGCGTCCTCGTTCGCGCTCTTGGACCCCCGGACGCGTGCGTGGTCGCCCGAGGTGCTCGCCGCCGTCGACGTGCCCGAGTCGATGCTCCCAGAGGTCGTGGGCGCGACGGAGCCGATCTCGACGATCACCGCGGCGTTCGCGGAGGCGACGGGACTGGACACGTCGACGATCGTCGCGGTCGGGTGCGGGGACGAGATGGCCGCGACGCTCGGCGCCGGCGTGTTCCAGCCGGGGGAGGTGTGCGACGTCGTCGGGACGGCGGAGCCGGTCTGTGCCGCGTCGAGCGAGCCCCGCGAGGACCCGACGATGCTGGTCGAATGCCATCCGCACGCCGACCCCGACGCGTGGTTGCTGGAGAACCCCGGGTTCGTCTCGGGCGGCAACCTGCGGTGGTGGCGCGACCAGTTCGCGCCGATCGAGCGGGGGGCCGAGGCCGAGGGGCTCGGCGACGCCTACGACCTCCTTTCGAAGGAAGCGGATCGCGTACCCCCAGGCGCCGAGGGGCTGGTCTTCCTGCCGTGCATGCAGGGGGCGATGGCCCCCGAGTGGAACGGGGCGGCCCGCGGCGTGTTCTACGGGCTCACGCTCGCGCACTCGCGCGCGCACATGACGCGCGCGATCCTGGAGGGCAGCGCTTTCGCGCTCCGCGACATCGTCGAGGCGATGGCGAATGCGGGTCTGGATGTCCGTCGGCTCACGATCGTTGGCGGCGGGGCGAAGGGCCCGCTGTGGCGGCAGATCAAGGCGGATGTCACCGGCCTTCCGGTGCGCGTGCCGACGAGCGTGGAGACCACGGCGACCGGTGCGGCGATCCTCGCCGCCGTCGGCGCGGGGATCCACCCCACCGTCGGCGCCGCCGTGGAGGCCTTCGTCTCGTATCGGCCGGAGGAGCATCAGCCGGACCCCGGCGTCCGCGAGGCCTATGACGAGGCCTACGTGAGGTACCGGAAGGTGTATGCATCGCTGAAGCCGGTCTTCGCAGACAGCTGAGCGCGCGAAGGCGTCTACGAGGCGACGAGCGCCTCCGGGGGGGAGGGCCCGGGGAGATAGCGACGCCCCTCGCGGCGGAACCAGCTCACCGTGCCGTCTGCTTCGCGTCGCACCTGCCAGCCGTACTCGTGGACGAGCCGGTGATGGAACGTGCACACGAGCACCAGGTTGTCGAGATCTGTTCGTCCGCCGTGGTCCCACCAGACGATGTGGTGCGCCTGCGTGAAGCGTCGAGAGCCACAGCCGGGGAACCTGCACTCGCCGTCGCGGTACTTCAGGTGTCGAACCATCCACACCGGAGGCTCCCGGGTCATTCGACCGAGTCTGACGGGCAGACCGTTCTCCTCTTCGACGACGGTCTGGACCCGTGCGTTGCACGCCAACCGACGCGCCGTGTCCGGGCCGATGGCCGGGCCGTCCTCGATCTCGCACTCGCTCAGCTCGTCGTCGGGTCCGTCGAGGCGCGCGTGGACGACCAGCGTCGCCCGGTCGGGGTCCCGATCGGCGCCGTCCCCCGAAGAGCACAGGGCGACGAGGGCATCGGCCCGCCGCGCACCGGCACCAGCCGGTCCGCGCTCCTCCGGCATGACCGGCAGGCCGTCCGCGAGCCGGTCGAGCATCTTCGCGACGACCGCGCCCTGTGCGGAGGGCAACTCGGCCTCCAGGCCGAACCGGCGGCCCTCGTCGAACGTCCACCACGAAAGGAATCGGCTTCGTTCCGCCTCCTCGGCCTCGCCCGCCGACCTGCGCGCGACGACGTCCGCCTTGCGTCGGATCGCGCCGCACGAAACGCCACCGGCCCAGACCAGCAGGCGGGACTCGGTCTCCGGCGTGGCGAACCTCGTCAGCTCGACCGCCTTGTCAACGTGCAGCTCGCCCGATGCAAGCGCCTCGGACGTGCGTGGGAGCGTCTCGAGCGCGTGGGCGGCGGCGATCCATCGTCGCGCCTTCCACTGGGACACCCCGTACCTGATCGAGAGCCAGTGGGCCGTGTCGCGAGCGCCGACGTCCCGCCAGCTCGTCCGCCGGTCGACGTCGGCGAGGAGCCGCAGCATCCGACGATGGCTCGCCGCTATACGCGCATGCTCGGCGTCGATCTCGCGGATCAGTGCTTCTTCGCTGCGATGTTGCACCGGGACCTCGTTCGGTCACGGGGGAGGAGAGAGGTAAAAGCATATCGAACATACGTTCGATTGTCAAGCTTTACGGGAATGGAGCCGTGGGCGTAGTCGACCGAATCTGGACTCTGGAACAGATCGCGGGACTACTCGGCTAATCCTTCGATGGATTCTCGTCGGCCTTGTCCCCCTCCGGGGCTCCGACGATCCACCACCAAATGCCGACGATGAGTCCCGCGATCGGACCGAGGGCAGCCTCCCCACCCGCAGGATCTGGAGCGTTCCAGGCGGCCTTCTCGGCGAGCCTGATGCTTTTCAATCAGGCCGTGTCGCTGGCGCATAGCGGTAATCGTAGACCTGTCAAGGCCTGCGGTGATTCAAAACTGACCACTACCGGAAGGTAGCGATCAGCAATCGCCCCGCGCGCGACGAGCGGTCACATCCGACGTCGCCCTACCCGCGCTCGAAGTAGCGGGCGAGCTCCCAGTCGGTGACCGTGGTGTTGTCGAAGATCACCTGCTCCTGGTGCGCCGTGTTCAGCAGGTGCTCGAACACGAAGTCGCCGAACGCCTCGCGCGCGACCGTCGAGCCGCGGAACGTCTCCACCGCCTCGTGCAACGAATACGGGACGCGGGGGACGTCCTTCGCCTCGTAGGCGTTGCCGACGAACATCGGTGGCGGCTCGACCTTGTTCTGGATCCCCCACAGGCCGGCGGCGATCGTCGCCGCGAACGCGAGGTACGGGTTCGCATCCGCCCCGGGGATCCGGCACTCGACGCGTGCACCCGTGTGCTCGCCCACCGTCCGGAACCCGCACGTCCGGTTGTCGCGGCTCCACACGATCGCCGTCGGCGCCCACGAACCCAGCTGGTAGCGCTTGTAGGAGTTCACGAACGGCGCGTACATCCACGCCATCTCGCGCGCGCAGGCCATCAGGCCGCCCATGTACCAGCGGTAGGTATCGCTCATGTGGTGCTCGCCCTCGTCCGACCACATCAGACTCTCGGTCCCATCCGCGTTCCATACGCTCGAGTGCAGGTGGCAGCTCGAGCCGGCCTCGGCCATCGTCCACTTGGCCATGAACGTGGCCGCCACGCCGTTCAGCTCGGCCATCTCCTTGACGCCGTGTTTGTAGAACGCGTGATGGTCGGCGTTCGACAGGGCGTCGGAGTAGGTGATGTTGATCTCCTGCTGGCCCCGGCCGAACTCACCCTTGCTGAACTCCACGGGGATCCCCGCACCGAGCATCGCGTTGCGCACCTGGCGGACGAACCACTCGTCGCGGGTGGTCTGCAGCATGTGGTAGTCCATGATGTACGGCGAGCTGGGGCGCAGGTCTCGGTAGCCGCGTTCGGCGGCGTCGCGGTAGGAGTCTTGGAACAGATAGAACTCGAGCTCGGACCCGGTCTTGATCGTGTAGCCGAGGTCGGCGGCGCGGGCGATCTGCCGCTTGAGGATCGTCCGCGGGGTGACCTCCACCTCCTTGTCGGCCTCTTCCTCCTCGAAGATGTCGCAGATCACCATCGCGGTCTTCTCGATCCACGGGCACCACCGGAGCGTGTTCATGTCCGGCACCATCCGGAAGTCGCCGTAGCCCGTCTCCCAGGACGCGTACTCGTAGCCTGGGAGAGGCTCCATCTCCATGTCGATCGCCAGCAGGTAGAGGCATGCGTGCAGGCCCTCCTCCCCCAGGATCTCCTCGAAGAAGAAGTGCGGGACCACGCGCTTGCCCATGAAGCGCCCCTGCAGGTCGGTGAACATGCAGAGAACGGTGTCGACCTCGCCGGCATCGGCGAGGTCCTCGAGCTGTTTCGCGCTCAGCGTTCCTGTCGCGCTGGTCACGTGGGTCCGCCTTTCGGTTCGGGGCCGCTATCGAAGAACCGCCGCTGCTGGCTGTCAAACGCGAACGGCGGGCCCGAGCGCGGGCCCGCCGTTCGTACCGACTTGCTGGTCCCCTAGCCGGAGGGCGTCTCCGATGGCGGCTGCGTCGACGCTGCGGTCGGAGCGCTCGGAGCGGTCGGCGCTCCGCCACCGAGGATCGCCTCCTGCTCCGCGCGCGAGGTGGTGTATCCCTCCGCCTGAGGGATGCCGTGCTCGCCCTGCGTGAGCGCGAACTCCTCCTCGGGCGACAGCACCAGACGATTCCGCCCTGCGATCGCGAAGTAGAGGGCGCCGAGCACGTAGTAGATCGCCACGCCATACACACCCGGCCGATATGCGTCGTTCAGGAAGATGGCGACCAGCGAGGTCGCGGCCAGCAGCCCGGCGATCACCGCGCCGGGGACCCCCCACTTGCTCCGGTACGGCCGCTCGATGTTCGGCAGCTTCTGCCGGAGCAGGACGAACGACACCATCTGCAGGATGTACGAGATGACCGCCGCGAACACGGCCATGTTGAGCAGCGCCGCCACGATCTGCGCGCCCAGTTCCTGCTGCTGTAGGGCCCAGACGAGGAAGAACACGGCGTACCCGACGACCGCTCCAGCGATCAGCGCGACGTGGGGGGTCTTCCGCACCCCGTGGGTCTGCGACAGGAACTTCGGGAAGTAGCCCGCCCGCGAGAGCGAGTACGTGTTTCGTCCATACGCGAAGATGATCGTGAAGAAGCTGGCCACCAGGCCGATCATGAACAGCAACCCCAGGAGCTCGGTGGCGTTGTTCTGTCCGAAGATCGCGTACAGGCCGTCGAGCAGCGGGAATCCGGACGCCCCGTACAGGAAGGCCCCGCCCGGCAGCGCCGAGTTGAAGACCAGGACGAGGATCGCGGCGATCAGCAGCGTGTGCATGCCCCACACGGATCCCTTGGGGACGTCGCGACGCGGGTCCATGGACTCCTCCGCCGCGAGCGGCACCTCCTCGATCGCCAGGAAGAACCAGATCGCGAACGGCAACGACTTGAAGATCCCGCTGATCCCGAACGGGAGCATGGGCCCCCCGCCATCCGGGATCTCGGCGCCGTCCTTCGCGATGTTCGTCCACAGGTTGAAGTCGAGCTTGCCGGAGAAGATCGCGGCGAGGATGAAGAACGCGAGCACGGCGAGCGAGAGCAGCGTGATCGTGACCGTGAATCGCATCGTCGCCTCGATCCCGACGATGTTGATCCCCACGAAGATGACGTAGAAGATCAGCGCCCAGAAGGGAAGGCTGTTCCAGAACGGATCCCCAGCGACATCGAACAGCCCGCCCACGATCTCCTGCATCAACAGGGCCATCGCGCCGACGACCACCGCCGGCGTGATCACGTACTCGGCATTCTCGGCCAGGCCGGTGAGGAATCCTCCCCACGGCCCCATCGCCGATCGCGCGAAGGAGTACGCCCCGCCCGTGTGCGGCAGCGCGGGCGACATCTCGGCAATCGAATACACGAGGCCGTAGTACATGATCGCCATCAGGACCCCGGCGATCGCCAGGCCGCCGAAGCCGCCCGTGCCCAGGCCGAAGTTCCAGCCGTAGAACTCGCCGGAGATGACGGCCCCGACACCGAGCGCCCACAGCGACCACACCCCCGCGTGTCGCCGAAGTCCGCGGTTCTTGAAGTACTCCTCACCTACCTCTTGATAGGTGACCGAACCGACCTTCCGTTCGGACATACGCCCCCCTCCCGAGAACGGCGAATGAAGAATCAGCCGTATGGAGCCATACCGGAACTTTCCCTGTCAACCGGCCGAAGGTCGGTGATGCCAACCGAACGGGCGAGGCAGGGGGAGCAGGAGCGCGGGGAGTGCCAGTGCCGAAGCCGTGGTGAGCGTCGACAGGCCGAGCACGTCCGAGATCGAGTCCACGAGGCCACCTGCGAGAAGGAACAGGGGGGCGGCCAGAAGCAGCAGGCCCGGGCGGAGCTTCCTGAACGCCAGGATCCAGATGGCGGCGTAGAGCAGCGGCGTGAAGTCGAAGTCACCGCCCGTCGGGATCGCGGGGTGCCCGGTTGCGACGGTCGCCAGGAGGGCGTTCATGGCTTCCTATCGTTCGGTCTCGGCCACGGGTTTAGCCTTCGGGCGTCACGTAGGCGGCGGTGATCCCCCCGTCGACGATGAGCGAGGCCCCTGTCATGAAGGAGGAGTCGTCGCTCGCGAGGAACAGGGCCGCTTTGGCGAGCTCCTCCGCCTGCCCGAGCCGACCCATCGGGATGTGCACGAACCGCCGCTGGCGCCGGGCGGGATCGGCCAGGAGCTCGGCCAGCAGCGGCGTGTCGATCGGCCCCGGGCAGAGCGCGTTGCACCGGATGCCCTTGCGTGCGTACTCGACCGCGATCTCGCGCGTCATCGAGAGCACGGCGCCCTTCGAGGCCGTGTACGCGGTCTGCGAGGTGGCGGCGCCCATCCACGCGACGAACGACGCGACGTTGATGATCGACCCTCCGCCCGAGGCGATCATCGCGGGGACGCCGTACTTGCACCCGAACGCGACGCCCTTGACGTTGATGTCGAGCGTGGTGTCCCAGATCGACGTGTCGGTCTCGGTGACCGAACCGTCCTGGCTCATCATCACCCCGGCGTTGTTGTACAGCACGTGCAGGCCTCCGAAACGGTCCACGGCCGCTTTCACCATCGCCTCCGCGTCGGCCTCGTCCGAGACGTCCGAGTGGACGTAGAGCGCCTGCCCGCCGGCGGTCTCGATCTCGGCGGCCACTCCCTCGCCGGCGACATCGGCGACGTCGGTGAGGACGACCGCGGCTCCCTCGCTCGCGAACAGTCTCGAGGCGACCATCCCCATACCGCTCGCGCCGCCCGTGATGAGCGCAACCTTCCCGTCGAGCCGTCCCATCGTGCCCTCCCCTCATGCCTCGCGTCGAGCATACGCACCCGTTCGATGGCCAGCCCTTGCGACGGGGCCCGCGCCTATCATCGAACCATCACGCGAGCAACGGAGGAACCGGACCATGACGACCGAACTGCTGGTGCTGGGCGGGGAGCGAACGGCCCCCGCCGACGGAGCGACGTCCGACGTGATCGAGCCCGGGACCGGCGAGCCGATGGCGCAGGTCTCGGACGCGGGCGCCGAGGACGCGAGGCGCGCCGTCGACATCGCTCACCGTGCGTTCGAGCAGGGCGCCTGGCCGAGGGTGAGCGCCACCGAACGCGGACGGGTGCTGCTGCGCGCTTCGGCGCTGCTCCGTGAGCGGCTCGAGGAGTTCGCGGTCGTCGAGTCGCGGAACGCGGGCAAGCCGATCAACGCGGCGAGGGGCGAGATCGGGACCGTCGCGAACGTGCTCGAGTACTGGGGCGGCGCGGCCAACAAGATCTTCGGGGAGACGATCCCCGTGAGCGACCACGGTCTCGACGTGACCCTCCGCGAGCCGGTCGGCGTCTGCGCCCTGATCGTCCCGTGGAACTTCCCCCTGGTGATCGCCTCGTGGAAGATCGGGCCCTCGCTCGCGTGCGGGAACACGATCGTGGTCAAGCCGGCGACCTACACACCGCTCTCCGTGCTGAAGCTCGCCGACCTCCTCGTTGAGGCCGGTCTGCCGCCCGAGACGATGAGCGTGCTCCCGGGGCCGGGCTCGACCGTCGGGAACGCGCTCGTCTCCGATCCGCGGGTCTCCAAGGTGGGGTTCACCGGCTCCACCGCCGTCGGGTCGCGGATCATGCAGCGGTGCGCCGACACGATCACGCGGGTCTCCCTCGAGCTCGGCGGCAAGTCGGCCAACGTCGTGTTCGCCGACGTCGACATGGAGACGTGCGTCGAGCGTTCGATGTGGTCGATCTTCGACAACACCGGCCAGGACTGCACGTCGCGGGCGCGGATGTTCGTCGAACGCCCCGTCTACGACGAGTTCATCGAACGCCTGGCCAAGCGGACGGCCGAGCTCCGGGTCGGCCTCCCGCTGGACGAGTCGACCGACCTGGGGCCGATGATCTCGGCGGGCCAGCGCCAGACGTCGCTCGATTACATCGGCATCGGGATCGAGGAGGGCGCGCGCCTGGTCACCGGCGGCGAGATCCCCGCCGAGCCGGTGGGCGGGTTCTACCTCGAGCCGGCGATCCTGGCCGACGTCGACAACGCGTGGCGGGTCGCGCAGGAGGAGATCTTCGGACCGGTCGCGTGCATCATGCCGTTCGACACCGAGGCGGAGGCGATCCGGCTCGCGAACGACACCCAGTACGGCCTGTCCGGCTCGGTCTGGACACGCGACCTGGGCCGCGCGATCCGGGTCGCGAAGGCGATCCGGACCGGCGTGATCTCGGTGAACTCGGCGCACAGCGTCCACACCGAGGCCCCGTTCGGCGGGTACAAGCAGAGCGGGATCGGCCGGGAGATGGGGATGCACGCGGTCAACCTGTACACCGAGGTCAAGAACGTCTTCTTCGCCGACACGTAGCCCCCGACCGGTTCCGGGAGGGTTCGGCCCGAGTTGGTAGGCTCGCCGAACTCATGGATCTGCCCGAAGAGCTCGCGAACCGTCCACCCCGCAAGGGCGGGCAGCAGCCGACGTCCACCCTCACCCTGGACGCCTACCTGCGCCTGCGCGGCGAGCTCGACGAGCTCAAGACCTCGGGGCGCGTGGCCATCGCCGAGCGCCTGAAGTCCGCCCGCGAGCACGGAGACATCCGGGAGAACGCCGAGTACGACGCCGCGAAGAACGAGCAGGCGCTGATGGAATCGCGGATCCGCAACCTCGAGCGCATGCTCCGCGACCCCGAGCTCGTCGAGGGTCCCGCCGAGTCCGAGGTGGTCGCCTCCGGGATGCTCGTGACGCTACGACCACTCGAGGAGGACGAACCCGAGGACGAGACATACCTGCTCGCCGAGTCCCCCGAGGAGCGTGCGTCGGGTGTGCGGACGATCACGACGACATCGCCGCTCGGGAAGGCGCTCCTGGGGGCCAACCTCGAGGACCAAATCGCGTACGAGGCGCCGGGAGGCACCTTCCATTACCGGGTCGTCGCCTTCGAGCCCCGAACCTGAGGCGGTCCCCGAGCCGGATGCGGCGTCCGCCCCGCGGCGATAGCCTTCGGGACCGGGGTCAGATGAGCGGAACCCAGCCGGAACCGCCGAGCGAGACCACGCGCATCCGCGACATGCCCGCGCCTCGCCTGGCCGAGGGCGTGGCCGCCAGGCCGATGCGCTGGGCCTTCACGTGGCCCTATCGCGTCATCCTCCTCGGCGTCTACCGGGCGGGGTTCCGGCCGTGGCACCTGACGCTGCTCGGCCTGGTCACCAACGTCTGGGTCGGGGCGTCGCTGCTGCGGGGCCAGTTCCTGCTGGCGGGGCTGCTGCTGATCCCGGCCGGGCTGTTCGACATCCTGGACGGCGCCGTGGCCAGGCTCCGCGGCGAGGACAGCCGCTGGGGCGCGTTCCTCGACTCGGTCCTGGACCGGGTGGCCGACGTGATCCTGTTCGGATGCCTGTTCTGGTCGCTCGCCGGGCAGGGCCTGCGGCTCGAGGCGGCCCTCGCGCTGCTCACGCTCGTGATCGCGCTCTGCGTGAGCCACGTCCGCGCCGAGGCCGAGGCCGCCGGCGTCGAGCTCACCGAGGGTTACTTCCAACGGCTCGAGCGGTACGTCGCGATGATGATCGGCCTCCCCATCCCCGGCGCGCTGCTGCCGACGCTCGCGATCCTGACGGTGCTGGGCGCCGTCACACTGGCCCAGCGCGTGTGGTCGGCGGTGACGCGCGTCCTCGCCGCGAGCTCGCGCCCCGCGCCGGATGGCGTCGCCGTGCGCGAGCCCGGCCCGACGAACGACCCCGCGCGCGCGAACGCCTCGGATCCGAACGCGACCCTCGGTGCGTGACGCGGCCGCGGCACCCGGCGACGCGTATGCCGCTCACCGTTCGTTGAGCGAAGATGCACGCGTGGACGAGATGTATCGGCGGGTCGGCTCGCTGGCCGAGGTTCCGGAGGGGGAGCTCCGCTCCTTCGACCTCCCGGGCCTGCGTGTGGCGATCGCGCACGTCGAGAACGAGCTGTTCGCGTTCGGCGACGAGTGCACCCACGAGGGGTGCTCGCTGGCCGAAGGCACGCTCGGCAACCAGGAGGACACCGTGGTGTGTCCCTGCCACCAGAGCGAGTTCGACCTCGCGACGGGCGAGCCCGTCGGGGGACCGGCGGTCGATCCGGTGCCGGTGTACGCCGTCCGAGTGACCGACGAGTGGATCGAGGTCGGGCCACCGTCCCAGGGGGGTGGGTGATGGCCAAGGAGATCCTCCCCCAGGCGGCCGTGATCTACGGCGCTTCGGGGGATCTGACCAAGCGCAAGCTGTTGCCCGCGTTCTGGCACCTGTGGCTGCAGCGGCGGCTGCCGAAGGGGTTCGCGCTGGTCGGCTACGCGCGCTCGGCGATGACCACGGAGGAGTTCCGGCAGTCCACGTTCGACGACGTCACGAAGTTCTCCACGCACCCGCCAGAGGGCGACGCCTGGGACGAGTTCGCGCGGCGCCTGTCGTACTACCAGGGCGAGTTCTTGGAGCCCGGCGCGATGAAGGACTTCGCGACCTATCTCGAGAAGATCGACGCCGAGTTCGGGACGGAGGGGCGCCGGATCTTCGATGCGGCGGTGCCACCTACGGTCTACGCCGACATCGTGCGGCGGATCGGCGAGGCCGGTCTGCAGAAGGACGCGAAGATCGTGCTGGAGAAGCCGTTCGGGCGCGACCTGCAGAGCGCACGCGAGCTGGACGAGGTCATCCACTCCGTCTTCGACGAGACGCAGGTGTTCCGCATCGACCACTACCTCGGCAAGGAAACCGTGCAGAACATCCTGGCCTTCCGGTTCGCGAACGGGATGTTCGAGCCGATCTGGAACCGTCGCTACATCGACCACGTGCAGATCACGGTCGCCGAGGAGATCGGGATCGAGGGGCGCGGCCCCTTCTACGAGCAGGTCGGCAACATCCGGGACATGATCTCGACGCACCTGTTCCAGGTGATGACGTTCGTCGCGATGGAGCCACCCGTGTCGTTCGCACCCAACCGGCTCCGCGACGAGACCGTGAAGGCGCTCCGCTCGACCGACATCTCGAGCCTGGATCGCGTGATCCGGGGCCAGTACGTCGGGTACCGCGACGAGCAGGGCGTCGCACCCGACTCGACGATGGAGACCTTCTCGGCGATGGAACTCGACATCGACAACTGGCGATGGGCGGGCGTCCCGTTCTTCCTGCGGACCGGCAAGGGGCTGGCCGAGAAGTGCAGCGAGATCACCCTGAAGTTCAAAAAGGTGCCGTTCAACGTGTTCCGCGGGTCCGACATGGACCTGCCGATGCGCGACCACCTCACCGTCCGCGTGCAGCCGAACGAGGGCATCACGATCGGGTTCAACGTCAAGCAGCCGGGACCCGGGATGCATCTGGGCAGGGCGGCGATGGACTTCGACTACGACGAGGCGTTCGCGCACACGGAGATCTCCGACGCATACGAGCTGCTGCTCCTCGAGGCGATGCGCGGCGACCACTCGCTGTTCATCCGCCAGGACGGCGTCGAGCGCGCGTGGGAGATCCTCCAGCCGGCGCTCGAGCATCCGACGCCGGTCTGCTTCTACGAGCGGGGGTCCTGGGGACCGCAGGAGGCCGAGGAGCTGATCCGGCCCCGCAAGTGGCACGTGTCGGGCGTCCACGACGCGCACGACTCCATGAGCCGCGCCTATCCGATCTCGAAGGAGCGCTGAGGGCGATCTCGGCGGCGGTGGGCGATCCCGGATCGACGCGACCGACCCCGGCGTTCCGCGTCCTGCCCCTGTCGGCCGGCGATGTCGAGGCGCTCAACCGGCGCCTCCCCGTGTGGAACTCGGGCGAGTACCTTCGGCGGCTGCTGGCGCAGGGACGCGGGGAGCTCGTCGAGGCGGTCGCGTGGTTCGGGGACCTTCCCGGCGGCCGGGGGATGGTGTTGTTCCCCGAGCACGAGGAGTTCTCGACGTCGGCGGTCCGCGAGGGATGCGCCGAGGTGCGCGACGTCTTCGTCGCGCGGCCCAGGCGCCGGCTCGGCGTTGCGACGACACTGATGGAGACGCTCGAAGACGCGGTCCGGGAACGCGGCATGGCCAGGGTCGGCCTGTCGGTCTCGCTCGACGAGGACGCCGCCCCCGCGCGAGCCCTGTACGAGCGACTCGGGTACGTGCACGCGCACGGGCCGTTCGTCTCCAGCACCGATCTGCTTCACGACGACGGCCCGGTCGCCGTCGGTGCGGTGATGACCTACCTGGTCAAGGAGCTGTGACCTCCGCGAGCCTGCCCTCGAGGTAGGCGCGCTGTCGCGGGTTCGTCACGAGCTCGAGCGCACGGCGGTAGGCGGCGGCCGCCTCCTCGTTGCGGCCGAGACGCCGGAACAGGTCGGCGCGCGCGGCATGGAACAGGTGGTAGTCGCCGAGCTCGACCTTCAGCGGCGCGAAGAGCGCGAGGCCGCGCTCGGGACCGTCGGCCATCGCGATGGCAACCGCGCGGTTGAGCTCCACCACGGGCGAGGGCGAGGTCTCGGCGAGGCGGTCGTAGAGCGCGGCGATCTGCGGCCAGTCGGTGTCCTCGGGTCGGGGCGCCCGGGCGTGGAGGGCGGCGATCGCCCCCTGCAGTTGGTACGGCCCGGGGCGGCGAGCGACGAGCGCGCCGTCCAGGATCGCGAGCCCCTCGTCGATCATCGGGTGATCCCAGCGCGCCCGGTCCTGATCCTCGAGCAGCACCATCTCGCCGCCCGGACCCGTCCGGGCGTCGCGCCTGGAGTGCTGCAGCAGCATCAGCGCGAGCAGGCCTCGGACCTCGGGCTCGTCGGGCATCAGCGTGACGACGATGCGTCCGAGACGGATCGCCTCGTCGCACAGGTCGGTTCGAACCAGCGGGCCCGACGTGGCGGCGTAGCCCTCGTTGAAGACGAGGTACAGGACGGCGAGGACGCCGGGGAGGCGTTCGGGCAGGAGCTCCCCGGGCGGCACGCGGTACGGGATCGCCGCCTGGCGGATCTTGCGCTTGGCCCGGACGAGGCGCTGCGCCATCGTGGGCTCGGGAACCAGGAACGCTCTCGCGATCTCGCCCGTCGTGAGCCCGCCGAGGGTCTTCAGCGTGAGCGCCACCCGCGCATCCATCTGCAGGGCGGGGTGGCAACACGTGAAGATCAGCCGCAGCCGGTCGTCGGGGATGCCGCTCACGTCGGTCTCGTCTCCTCCGAGCGTCTCCAGCGCCGCGATCGTGCCGAGGTGCGCCGTCTTCTCGCGAAGGGTCCGCTCGCGCCGGAGCCGGTCGATCGCTCGGTTGCGCGCGGTCGTCGTGATCCACGCGCCGGGGTTGTCGGGGATCCCGCGTTCGGGCCACACGCGCATCGCCTGCGCGAAGGCGTCCTGGACCGCGTCCTCGGCGAGGTCGAAGTCGCCCAGGACCCGGATCAGCGTGGCGACCGCGCGCCCCTGCTCGGCTCGGAACAGGCGGTCGACGACGCCGGCGGTCGCGGTCGCTACATCGACGGGCGACCCTCCTCGTCGTAGATGGCGACGGGTCGGATCTCGACGGTCCCGTGGGGGCCCACCGGCATCCGTGCGCTCGCCTCGATCGCGTCGTCGAGATCCTTGCAGTTCACGAGGTAGTACCCGCCGAGCTGCTCCTTGGTTTCGGCGAATGGCCCGTCGGTCGTGATCGTCTTGCCGTCCCGTACCCGAACCGTGGTCGCGTCCGAGGTCGGATGGAGCGCGTCCCCGGCGATGTGGTAGCCCTTGTCCTTCAGGAACTGGGTGTAGTCAACCCACTCCTGCATGTTCTTGGCTTGCTCCTCGGGGGACGCGCTGCCCCACGCCGACTCATCCCCGTAGATCAGCAGGATGTACTGCATGCCGTCCTCCTTCCGCGCGACGGCCCGGATGGCCGTCTCGTTCACCCTAACGACGAACGATGATCGGGACTTTCGACATCCTACGGAGGAGACCCGAACGCGAGATCGGGGGCTCGCGGCGGGAGGTTCAGGGTCCGGTCAGCGCATAGTAGAAGCGTGGACCTCGTTGGCGCCGAAGCGTGGATCCGCGATCACGTCGAGCCGGTCGGCGGGATCGAAACGGAGCTCGAGCGGCCCTGGGCGACCGTCCTGCGCGTGCCGCTCGCCGGCGGCGTGGCCTGGTTCAAGGGTGTGCGCCGGTGCAGGCATTCGAGCTGCAGCTCACGGCCGAGCTCTTCGCTCGCTATCCGACCGCGTCGCAGTCGATGCGCGTCGGTGCGTTCGCGCACGCGATCGCATGGCTGCGGCAACGCGATCACCTTTCGGCGATGGAACGCACCGAGTTCGGTCGAGGGTTCCGGATCGTGTTGCGGCGCGCGATCGTTCAGACGCTCTAGCCGCCACGCCGGACGCCAGGGAGGGAAGCGAGAGAGTCAGACGCGGAACGAAGCGGCCTTCTCGGGCATGCCGAAGGCCCGGTCGGCCGCTCGGATCGCCATCCGGGCGAGGAACGAGTACCCCGTCTGCGTGAAGTGGACGCCGTCGGAGGCGCGCACCTCGACGAGGTCGCCGCGGTCGTTGCGGACGAACGCCGTGTACCCGCCGTCCCGGCCCTCGAACGGGGTCCAGGCATCGACGTACGTACTGAGCGGGTCCGCGGAGGCGGTGTCGCGGTAGATGTCGTTCACGCGACGGTAGAAGTCCCAGCGCTGACGCTCCTTGACGATGGGGATCCCGACCCACACGACGTGGGTCCCCGCGCGGGTCGCCTCCCCCAGGAGGTTGGCCGCCCGTTCGCGGTATCCCTCGAGCCACTGGACGCTTCCCACCGGGATCGCGGTGCCGTCGCGCGAGATCTGCGCCTGCGCGTCGTTGCTGCCGAGCAGCACGAACACCAGGTCCGGCCGGAACTCCTCGACGATCTGGCGCATGCCGGCCTCCCAGTTGAAGTAGTCCTCGCGCGAGAGCCCGGTCGACTGCCGGCCCAGGGGCAGCACCCGCACGACGGAGGGGTTCATCCAGCGCTCGATCGCCGGGCCGAGACCCTGGGAGAGGGAGTCGCCGATCACGGCCACGCGAAGCTTGTTCGAGCTGGTCGGGGTGCGCAGGGCTGCGGCGGCCGCGGGTTGCTCCGGGGGCGTTTCCCCCTCATCTTCGCGCGTGGTCGGCTCCGGTGTCTCGGCGGGATCGGGCGCGCCCGTGCGAGCGGCAGGCGTGGGCCTGGCCGCGATCTCGTCGGGCGGGAGGGCGAACGCGGGCAGGATCAGCTTGCCGCCTGGCGCGCCCTCGGGATCGCGGCCGAGCACGCGCTCGATGGAGCTCGTCGCCCCCGACAGGAGCAGCCCGTCCGAGATCGCGACCAGCGGCCGCAGGAGCCCCAGCGCCGCCGACCGCCGGGCGCCGACGGGCCCTGTCTCGGCGCTCCGCTGCAGGAGCGGCGCCGCGAGCAGCGTCCAGAGCGAGAGGCAGACGACGATCGTCACGAAGACGTCCCGCGCCGAGGCGCGCCGCCGCTCGGGTCGTTCCGGCGGCATCGCCTCCAGGACATCGATCGGCCGTTCCATCGTCTGCATCAGTTCGTCACCTCAGAACCGGAAGTAGATGAACGGGCTCACGCCCTGGGCCCCGAGCGTCGTGATCAGGAACAGGCATAGCGCGAGCGCGGCGCCCTGCAGCGCCGGCCCGAGCCGTCCGAAGCTCTCGCGCACCCGTGCCGCGGGATCGGCCGGGAGGTACTGGACACCGAGCATCGCCGCGATCGTCAGCATCACCAGCGGCGTCACCAGCGCCGTGGTGCCGGCCGCCCCCAGCCGCCCGAGGATCTCGAACGCGCTCCCGATCGAGTCCGCGCGGAAGAACACCCAGCCGAGGCACACGAGGTTGAACGTCACGAGCTGCTTGCGGGCGACGATCCAGCGCGAGGGTCGTCGGACGGTCCGGAGGGCGTCCGCCCGCCGGCGCCAGCGGCCGATCACCTGCCCGATCCCGTGGAAGGCCCCCCACGCGACGAACGTCCACCCGGCCCCGTGCCACAACCCGCCGAGCAGCATCGTGATCATGATGTTCACGACCGTACGGATCTCGCCGTGCCGGCTCCCGCCGAGCGGGATGTACAGGTAGTCGCGCAACCACCGCGACAGCGTCATGTGCCATCGGCGCCAGAAGTCTCGCAGTGAGACCGCCGTGTACGGGCGGTCGAAGTTCGCGGGGAACTCGAACCCGAGCAGTAGGGCCACGCCGATCGCGATGTCGCTGTACGCGCTGAAGTCGGCGTAGATCACGATCGCGTACGCGTAGATCGCGATCAGGACCTCGAGCCCGCCGTGCGTGTTCGGCGCGCCGAACACGGGATCGACGATCTGGCTCGCCAGGAAGCTCGAGATCACCATCTTCTTGAACAGCCCGCCGACGATCAGGAACGAGGCCCGCGCGACGTCGATCCGGCCCGAGTCCCGGGGGCGGCGGATCTGCGGGATCAGCTCCTCGCCGCGGACGATCGGACCGGCGATCAGGTGCGGGAAGAACGCGAGGTACACCGAGACGTCGAGCCAGCGCGACACCTGGATCTCGTACCGCGAGACGTCGACGACGTAGCTGATCGCCATGAACGTGTAGAACGAGATGCCGATCGGCAACAGGACCTGGAGCAGGGGTAGCGGCGGGCGGAGCCCAAGGGACTCGAACGCGTTCGCGACGTTCAGCGCGAAGAACCCGTAGTACTTGAACCACGCGAGCGGGAGCAGGAGCGCCGCGACGCACACGAGCGTCCGGCGACGGCGGGCTCGATCGTCGTTCGACCGCTCGACCCACACCGCCGACGCCCACGCGATCGTGCCGACGAGCGCGAGGAGCCAGACGAGCCGCGGGTCCCACCAGGCGTAGAAGACGTAGCTGGCCGCCAGGATGAACCACTTCCAGGCCGTTCGATGCGGGTTCAGCAGCCAGGACAGCGCGAAAACCGCTGCCAGGAAGATCGCGAAGTCGGTCGTCGGAAACAGCATCTTCGGTTACGGCGGCCGCGGGGCCGCCCCTCGCTCAGACCGTGCCTCGGGCCATGGGGTACGGGACGACGCTAGGCTAGCGAAGCGCCATGGCCGATTCACCGGATCCCCTGGATTTCTTGGACGTCGATCACCTCCTCGCAGACGAGGAGCGTGCGATCCGCGACACCGTCCGCGGATGGGTGCGCGAACACGTCCTCCCCGGGATCGAGACCTGGTTCGAGGCGGGGGAGTTCCCCCTCGAGGTCGCCAAGGAGCTCGGCGGGATGGGGCTGCTCGGGATGCATCTCACGGGCTACGAGTGCGCGGGCTCGAACGCGGTGAGCTACGGCCTGGTGTGTCTCGAGCTCGAGGCCGGGGACAGCGGGTTCCGGTCGTTCGTGAGCGTGCAGGGGTCGCTCTGCATGTTCCCGATCTGGAGGTTCGGCTCGAAGGAGCAGAAGGAGCGGTGGCTGCCCCAGATGGCCCGGGGCGAGGTGATCGGCTGCTTCGGCCTGACCGAGCCCGACGTGGGCTCGGACCCCGGCCGCATGCGCACGAACGCCCGGCGAGACGGGGACGACTGGGTGCTCTCGGGGACGAAGATGTGGATCACCAACGGCAGCGTCGCCGACCTCGCGATCGTCTGGGCCCGCACCGACCACGGGATCCGCGGGTTCCTCGTCCCGACCGAGACACCCGGG
The DNA here is from genome assembly GCA_036505195.1 of Actinomycetota bacterium. GTDB lineage: Bacteria > Actinomycetota > UBA4738 > UBA4738 > HRBIN12 > DASSJM01. Next base: position 563 of record DASXTX010000101.1, on the reverse strand, counting down.
TTCTCGGCGAACGACGTGCATCGCAAGCTCTCGCTGCGCGCGAGCGTGACCTCGGAGCTCGTTCTGGACGAGGTGCGGCTGCCCGCCGACGCGATGCTCCCCGGCGTCTCGGGTCTGAAGGGGCCGCTCTCCTGCCTGTCGGAAGCGCGGTTCGGCATCGTGTGGGGATCGATGGGCGCGGCGCGCGCCTGCTTCGAGTCGGCGCTCGCGTACGCGACCACGCGCGTCCAGTGGGGCAAGCCGATCGGCGGGTTCCAGCTCACCCAGCGCAAGCTCGCGGACATGGCGGTCGAGCTGAACAAGGGGACGCTGCTCGCGTTGCATCTCGGGCGCATGAAGGACGAGGGGCGGCTCGCGCCGCAGCACGTGAGCATGGGCAAGCTCAACAACGTCCGCGAGGCGCTCGAGATCGCCCGGGAGGCCCGCACGATCCTGGGCGCGAGCGGGATCACGCTCGAGTACCCGGTGATCCGACACATGAACAACCTCGAGTCGGTGCTGACCTACGAGGGCACGACCGAGATCCACACGCTGATCCTCGGCGAGGCGCTGACCGGGCTCCG
>DASXTX010000100.1:0-5336 GCA_036505195.1 Actinomycetota bacterium | reverse complement strand
GTGGTCGCCGGATGGGTCGTCGATCGCGTTCAACTCCGCGATGGGGACGGGCGGCATCGGTCTCCTCGGCTACACGGTTTCGCCGAGCGGCTCGCGGCCACATCGGCTCTCCGGTCACTTCATCGAGTACCCCGCGTGGTCACCCGACGGATCACGGATCGCGTTCATGGCGCCGGTGCCGGGTGCCGCTGGCTCCAACCCCGACTACAACATCTTCGTCATGAACGCGGATGGGAGCGACATCCGTCGATTGACGAGAACGCCGGGCGAGGACGGCTGGCCGGCGTGGTCTCCGGACGGCTCGTCGATCGTGTTCTCGTCCGCAAGAGACGACTGCTCGATATCGGATCCGCCGGACTGCCGCACCAGCGGTGACATGGGTCCGTGGGAGGACGTATGGATCATGGACGCTGACGGCGGACACCAGCGACGCGTCACCTCGGAGTTCGGGCAGTTCTTCGCTTGGTCGCCGGATGGGTCGGCGATCCTCGTCGCCGGCGCCGACGAGTTGTATCTGATCCGGCCCGACGGCAGCGGCTTGACCCCGTTCCCCGTCGACGTCCCTCACCCGCTCTTCCCCGACTGGATCGCCCCATGAGACGGCGCAAGGACGAACGCCTCGATCGGGTGACCCTTGAGTGAAACGGACCGGTGCTCGAGAGCCGCATCGAGGAGTCCCGCGCCGGCAGCAACTTCCTCGCTGAGGAGGACCTCCCCGACAGCCGCCTGCGACGCGAGGTGCGCAGCGATGTTGACCGGGTCGCCGAGCGCCGTGAAGTCGCTCGATTCGTTGGAACCGACGATGCCGACGAACGCCGGGCCGGTGTGCACACCGGCGCCGAGTGGGATCCAGGGTCCTTCGGTGGATCCGTGGCCCGTGGCGCGGAGCAGCTCCTCGGCAGCCTCGACCGCGCGCTTGGCGTGCTCCTGACCGGTCATGAACGGGACGAACAGCCCCACGACCTCGTCGCCCACGAACTTCTCGATGATGGCATCGCGCTCGATCAGAACCTCGCTCGACACCTTGTAGAAGTGGTTCATAAGCCTGGTGAAATCGAGTGTCGACATCTGCCGGGCGAGCTTGCTCGAGCCTCGAACGTCGGCGAACAGCATCGACAACTCGACCTCCCCGCCACGGATCTCGTCATTTGGGGCCGCACTGGGGCAGGCCTTTGCCTGAGTCTCCAAACCCCGGAAGCAGCGCCGACAGATCTTCGGGTTCTTCTCCCAGGGGGTGAACCCGTACCGCCGAAGGATCAGGGCGCCCGGACCTCGGAATGGCGCCTTGCAAAGCCTGCACCGCGGGCTGGACGGGATGAACCGGAGCGGGCTTGGGTCGTTGAAGTGAGGGTGCGTGCCATTCAGAAAGTCGTGCCATTCCTCCTCAGGTGTTGCGTACGCGGCCATGGTGGGGAGCAGCCTAGCGTCAGGCGACGCACGTCCGCCAGGTTGGGCGGTTCTCGGAGAGAGACGGAACGCTCAGCCCAGCCGGGCGGCCCGCAGGGCCAGGTAGCGCTGCTCGGGAACGCTGGCGGTCATCCTCGCCGCTCGCCGGTAGGACTCGCGCGCTCCGTCCGCGTCCCCCGCGAGCTCGAGCAGGGCGCCGCGCACCGCATCGAGGCGGTGGGTCCGCGCCATGCGCTCATCCGCCTCGAGCGTCCCGAGCAGGGCCAGGCCGGCTCGCGGCCCGCGGACCATGGCCACGGCGACCGCACGGTTCAGCGTGACGACCGGCCCCGGTGAGACCCCTTCCAACACGTCGTACAGGGCCAGGATCTGGGGCCAGTCGGTCTCCTCGGCATTCGGCGCCTCGTCGTGCACGGCTGCGATCGCGGCTTGAAGTTGGTACGGGCCGATCGGCGCCGTGCCCAGGGTGCGGCCGACGAGCGCCAGGCCCTCCTCGATCTGGGCCCGGTCCCACAGATCGCGCCGCTGCTCGGCGAGCGGGACGGGGAGACCTTCAGTGTCCGTTCGGGCGAACCGCCGCGCATCGGTAAGCAGCATGAGGGCGAGCAGTCCGGCCACCTCACCGTCCGTGGGTATCAGCCGGCGGAGCAGGCGGGCCAGCCGGATGGCCTCGCTCGTGAGGTCGGTCCGTTGCAGGGTGGGACCGGAGCTCGTCGTGTACCCCTCGTTGAAGATCAGGTACAGCACCTGGAGCACGACGCGGAGGCGCTCGTCCAGCTCGGGCGGGGGTGGCAGCTCGAACCGGCCGCCCGAGCTTCGAATGGTCTGCTTGGCCCTGCTGATCCGCTGGGCCATGGTGGTCTCGGGCACGAGGAACGCGTTCGCGATCTCCGTCGTGGTCAGCCCGCCGACCGCGCGCAGCGTGAGGGCCAACTGTGAGGGCGGGGAGAGCGAGGGGTGACAGCAGAGGAACAGGAGCGTGAGCGTGTCATCCTCGTCGGAAGGCTCCCCGCGGCCGGGGAGCTCCAGTGCCGTGGCGGTCTCCTGCCGGCGTCGCCGAGCGCTCTCGCTCCGCCACTCGTCGACCAGGCGCCGGTTGGCCACGGTCACGAGCCACGATCGAGGGCTCTCGGGGACGCTCACCTCCGCCCACTGCTGCGACGCGGCGAGCAACGCCTCCTGGACGGCGTCCTCGCACGCGTCGAACTGCCCGTGTCGCCGCACGAGCGCGCCGAGGACCTGCGGCGCGAGCTCGCGCAGCAGGTCCTCGACGGCGGGCGTCTCGACCGACGACATGGCCGCGACCCCCGGCCTCAGGCGGCCTCCGCGGCCTTCTCCAGCGCCGCGATGTCGATCTTCTTCATCTGAAGCATCGCCTGCATGGCTCGCTGTGACCGACCCGGATCCCGGTCGGTCAACAGCTCGGTCAGGCGAGTTGGGACGATCTGCCACGACAGGCCGTACCGGTCCTTGAGCCAGCCGCACGGGCCTTCCTCGCCGCCCTTCGCGGTGAGGGCGGTCCACAGCTCGTCGACCTCGTCTTGCGACGTGCAGCTCACCACGAGCGAAACCGACTCGTTGAACGTGAACGACTGCTTCCCACCGTTCAGCGCGGTGAACTCCTGCCCGGCGAGCTGGAACGACGCGGTCATGACGCTTCCCGGGGTCCCCGGCCCGGTCTCACCGTACCGCGTGAGGTCCACGACCTTCGACGGTCCAGGGTCGGAATCGGCTCCGCGCCTGGACGAGAACACGGAGACGTAGAAGTTCGCGGCCTCCTCGGCCTGGTCGTCGAACCACAGGAACGTGGTGATCTTCTGCATCGGAATCTCCTCCTTCTGCTCGGATGAGCGGTCGGTTGTGGTGCGCGGTCAGACCTCGGGCGGCGCGTCCGCCACCTGGCGCACCTCCACGGGCGCCTCGATGAAGGCGACGATCCGCGAAGCGACCTCGAGCGCCCGCTCTTCGGTGGCGTCGATGATCCAGTAGCCGGCCAGTGATTCCTTCGCCTCGGCGAATGGGCCGTCGGTCGGGACCGGGGCACCCTTCACGAACTGAACGGTCTTCGCCTGGCTCGGGTCGACGAGCCCCTGGCCGTCGACGTACTCGCCGGAGTCCTTGAGTTCCTGGTCGATCGTTTGCATGAGCTTGATCATCTCCCTGATCCACTCCGGGGTCTTGACCTCCATCATCGTGTTCTGGTCCCCGAACAGCAGGATCATGTATTTCATCTCCCACCTCCTCTCCGGCGCACCCGGCGGTCACGCTCACTCATGGGTCGGAGCCGGCCCTTGGTTCTCGACATCGACGAAGGGAAAACCCCGGCGTGTATGGCTAGGAGCGGGCGGGCGCGTAGCCGAGCGAGACGACGCCGGTCTTGTAGGTGCGGGAATCCACGAGCGCGAGGGGCAGTTCGCCGATCCCCTCCTCGAAGAGGCGCTTCCCCGAGCCGACCACGATCGGGAAGACCAGCACGTCGAGGCGGTCTACCAGGCCGTCGCGGAGCAGCGAGCGCATCAATGTGGGGCTGCCGACGATGGTGATGTTCTTGCCGGGCTGCCGCTTCAGCTTGGTGAGCTCCTCGACCACGTCGCCGGTGATGAGCGTCGAGTTCCTCCACTGGACCGACGTCAAGGTCCTGGACACCACGAACTTCTGCGTTGCGTTGATGTAGTCGGCGTACGGGTCGTCCTCGGCCGTCTTGTCGGGCCAGTAGGCCACGAAATCCTCGTAGGTCCGCCGGCCGAGCAGCATCGCGTCCGACGCATCCATGCCCGCCTGCATGGCCTGCCCCACGTCGTCGTCGAAGTAGGGCGTGGTCCACTTCTCCGGCGCCTCAGCGACGCCGTCCACCGACACGAACTCCACCGCCACGATGTCCCTCATCGCGATCTCCTCTCTTCCGATCCCTCGTCCAGTCTCCCCCAAGCAGACCGCATCGTGGGGCCGAACTCATCGCTCCCGGCGCTCAGTTTCCGAGGGCCAGCCGGTCTTGTCGTTGAATGGCTGATCACAGGGGTCCCGCCCTCTTGGTCCTCCGCGGCCCGATCGCGCCCCAGGACATCCCGGCGCTCTGCCGATGCGCCCGAGAGCTGCTGGAGCGAAGCGACGCCGAGCTGGTGGTCTGTGACGTCGAGGCACTCGTCGCGCCGGACGCAGTGGCCGTCGAGGCCCTGGCCAGGGTCCAGCTCACGGCCCGGCAGCTGGGGCGCGGGGTCCGGCTCCGCCATCCATGCCACGAGCTCCGAGAGCTGCTGGCCTTCATGGGACTTGCCGACATCCTGCGGTGACCCCGACCGGCGACGCGAGACCGATCGGCCCGCAGGCGCGTGCTGGTCCTACCGTTGCAGCTGAGGTGGGAGGCCGAAGATCGGAAACAGCCGCTGAGTGTCGAGGAAGAACGTGATCCCGGCGATCCGATCGCCGGACACCTCGACGACCTGGAGCGCCCAGGGCTCCAGGATCCCCTCCCGATCGCTCGGCTTGAACTGACCGTACGCCGGCATGCCGTTGGCCTCCACCGGCACCAGGCGCGAGCCCCGACAGCCGATCCCCGGCCCCAGGCACCACCGGCGGGCGTCGTCGGGGCTTTGAAGCCACAGCTCGTAGGGCGGCATCGACCAGAACGCGTCCTCCCGCAGCAGCGATGTGAGCGAGTCCATGTCGTACCGCTCGAACGCGTCGACGTAGCGCCTCAGAAGGGCTTGCTGCTCCTGATCCATCGGCCGGCGGGCCTCGCCATCCGTCAGGTTCGCGCTTGCGAGCGTCGCCCGGGCCCGCTGGAGCGCGCTGTTGACCGACGCGACCGAGGTCTCCAGGAGCTCGGCGACCTCGGAGGCCTTCCACCGAAGGACCTCGCGCAGGATCAGCACCGCCCGTTGGCGGGCCGGGAGGTGCTGGAGCGCGGCGACGAAGGCCAGGCGGATCGC
>DASXTX010000099.1:0-21753 GCA_036505195.1 Actinomycetota bacterium | reverse complement strand
CAGCCGCGTGAGCCGGATCGCCTCCGAGGTCAGATCGGCGCGCTGCAACGAAGGACCCGTGCTCGTGGTGTAGCCCTCGTTGAACATCAGGTAGAGCACGTGCAGGACGACGCGGAGCCGATCCTCGCGCTCCGCGTCGGGCGGCAGATCGAACCGAGCGCCGGCGTTCCTGATCGTCTGTTTCGCGCGGCTGATGCGCTGGGCCATCGTGGGCTCGGGGACCAGGAAGGCGTTCGCGATCTCGGCGGTGGTCAGGCCGCCGACCGCTCGGAGCGTCAACGCGAGCTGCGACGGCACCGAGAGCGACGGGTGACAGCACAGGAACAGGAGCGTGAGCGTGTCGTCCTGGCCGGGCGCGGCTGCCGGCTCGGGCACGTCGAGGACCGTGACCCGTTCCTCGCGCTGACGGCGGGCGCTCTCGCTGCGCCATCCGTCGATCAGCCTGCGGGAGGCCACCGTGATCAGCCAGGCGCGAGGGTTCTCGGGGACGCCCCCATCCGGCCATTGCATCGCGGCGGTGAGCAGCGCGTCCTGCACCGCGTCCTCGCTCGCGTCGAACCGACCGTACCGGCGGACGAGCACGCCGAGGACCTGCGGCGCCAGCTCGCGCAGCAGGTCCTCGACGCCGGGCGCGTCGACCGATGACATCGGCGTCGTTACGCCGCGGCCTCCGCGGCGCGGCGGAGCCCCTGGATGTCGATCTTGGTCATCTGCAGCATCGCCTGCATGGCCCTCCCCGCCCGCTCGGGGTCGGGGTCGGCGAGGAGCTCGCCGAGCGCGGTGGGGATGATCTGCCACGACAGGCCGTACCGGTCCTTCAGCCACCCGCAGGGTCCCTCCTCGCCACCGTCCGAGAGCGCCGACCAGAGGGCGTCGACCTCCTCCTGCGTGTCGCAGTTCACGAGGAACGACACCGCCTCGGTGAACGAGTGGTGCGGGCCACCGTTGAGCCCGGTGAACTCCTGGCCCTCGAGCCGGAACGACACGGTCATCGCGGAACCGGGCCTGCCTGGACCGGCCTCGCCGTAGCGCGAGACTCCCAGGATCTCCGAGTGGCCGGCGGAGCCGGGCCTCGCGTTGAACACGGACACGTAGAACTCGGCGGCCTCCTCGGCCTGGTCGTCGAACCACAGGAACGGGCTGATCTTCGGCATCGCTGTCCTCCTGTCTCGTCTTGACTGTCTCGTCTTGGCTGTCTTGTCTTGGTTGTCTCGTCTTGGCTCATCTTGTCGCGATGCGGTCGCCGGTTGACCGGACTCAGTACTCGGGCGGTGCATCGGCGATCTGCCGCACCTCGATCGGGCCCTCGATGAACGCGACGATCCGCGACCCGATCTCGAGCGCCCGCTCCTCGGGCACGTCGACGATCCAGTAGCCGGCGAGCGACTCCTTCGCCTCCGCGAACGGACCGTCGGTCACGACCGGGGCCCCGTTCTCGAAGCGGACGGTCTTCGCCTGGGTCGGGTCGACGAGCCCCTGACCGTCGACGTACTCGCCGGCGTCCCGGAGCTCCTGGTCGAGGTTCTGCATGAACCCGATCATCGACCTGATCCACTCCGTGGACCGGGTCTCCATCATCGTGGCCTGGTCTCCGAACATCATGATCAGGTACTTCATCCACACTCCCTTCGTCGGTGCCCGCGGTGGGCGCCTCACGACTGGGTCGGAGCCGCCGAGCGGTTCTCGACATCCGACCCGAGGAAACCCTAGGCGACGGGGCAAGCATCGAACCGCCCCCAGCACGGCGGGTGCCGGGGGCCTGCCGGAAGCTGGATCCTCGTCTACGGTCCGAGCCCGATCGCCAGCGCGGTCAGGGCGACGTAGATCGCGAGCCCACCCACCACCAGCATCACCCGGAGCGACCGCTGGATCGGCGAGCGCCCGAAGGCGTAGTAGGCGACCGGACCCACGAGCGGGACCACCAGGACGGCGAGCATCCAGAGCAGCCGGGTCCGATTCGGTACGGCGTCCTGGCGGACAAGGTCCCACAGCGCGATCGAGACCCACGCCGAGTACAGGATCAGCGGCAGTACGTAGGCGTACAGGCCGATGAACACACCCCACCAACTCGTGGCGAGCGAGATCCCGAGCACGGTGACCTCCTGGGAGACGTCGGACGACGCCGGCACGTCGAGCGTGCGGGCGTCGCGGATGCGGACTGGTTCGGGGACGGCGATCTCGGCGATCGCCGGGTCGGGCGGAGCGGTCTCGGCGCCCGGCATCTGCTCCTGATCCGGTGGCGGCGGCTGCGAACGCCAGTCGCCCACGGCGATGTCCCCGAGCGCGGCCTCGAGGTACCGCTCGAGTGGGCCGAACACGGCGCCAACCGAGCCGCCGGGGATCCGAGCGAACGGCGACCCGCAGCCGGCCCGCCATTCGATCGCCGGCGGCAGGCTCGAGGAGAAGTCGTTGCCCGAGAAGCAGTCGCCGCCCGCCGACGGAGCGCCAAGCGCGAGATCGGCGTCGCCCGAGTTCCGAACCAGGTTGTCGCGAACCTCGTTGCCCTGCGTGAGCCAGAGGTGTTCGTCGGGCGAGGGGAGGAGCGCGATCCCGAAGGCCTCGTGGTCCTCGACGAGGTTCTGCGTGACGACGTTGCCGCGTCCGCCGTTCACGATGATCCCGATCCCGAGCGACGGGTACTCCAGGTCGTACGCGGGCGCGCTGGCGTTGTTGTTGTCGTGCACCCAGTTGCCGGCGATCAGGGCGTCGTGCTGCGGTGCGAACCGCTCGGAGTCCAGGGTGTTCGGCACGATGCCCGCGAGGTTGTCGCGCCACTCTGAGTTCACGACGAACAGGCGGCCGCCGGCGTTCGTGCCCGAGTACCCCACGGCGTTGTTCTCCGCGAGCACGTCGGTGATCACGGCGTGGCACGGGAAGCACTGGCCGATGTAGAAGCCCGAGTCGGGGTGCCCGCTCGCGTACGAATGGTCGAACTGCCCGTACCGGGAGTCGAACGCGAACAGCCCGTAGTCCCCGTCGTTGAACGCCGTCAGGTACGACCCGCGGTAGCCGAACACGCCCGACCACAGGAACCCGTTCACCACGTAGTGGCGGGCGGTCATGTTCTCGATCGTGACGCCGTCCGCCTCGATGACCTGGATCCCGTTGTCGAGCGTGAACCCGCCCTCCAGGATCACCCGGTTGCGGTCGAGCCCCCGGATCGTCAGGAACGGCGTCGTCACGAGCACGGCCTCCTCGTAGACGCCGGGCGAGATGACGACGATGCCGCCGGGTTCGGCGGCGTCGACCGCGGCCTGGATCGTCGGCTCGTCCTGCGGGACGCGGACCTCCTCCCCGGGGAGCGGGGGCGGCGTCTCGCGACCGGGTCCGACGGCGGACGCGGCACCCGGGATCGGCGCCTCGCCGACCAGGACCAGGCCGCTCATCCCGACGCCCGGCGCCCCGTGGATCGAGCAGAAATACGGGAAGGCCCCTTCGCTCGCGAACGTCTCCTCGAACACGTCGCCGGGCGCCAGATCCGGCGACGCGAACGCTCCGTTGTCGGCCGTGACGTTGTGTGGGCTTCGGCCTTCGTTCGTCCACCGGATCGTCGCGCCCACCGCGACCCGGACGATCCGAGGGGCGAAGACGTTGTCGCGCATCTCGACGTCGCGGTTCGATCCGCTCGGAGCACCCCACGCGGGCGCGACCGGCAACGCCAGCGCCAGCGCCAGCGCGAACGCGAGCAGGATGACGGCGCGCAGGCGTCGGCGCATCGCGGGCGAGGCTAGCACCGGTTCCCACCCCGCCCGTGGAGCGGTACCGTGGAGGGGTCGGGGGGTCGAGCAGCGAGTGCGCACGCGCGAGCGGTCGCCCCGGGGAGGGTCCATGGCCACCGAACGTCTCACCGCGCTCGACGCGTCGTTCCTGTATCTGGAGCGGCCGGCGATGCACATGCACGTCGCCGGGCTCTCCGTGCTCGACCCGTCGACGCGCCCGGATGGGCGGTTGCGGTTCGAGGACGTCGAGCGGGTGTTCGCCTCGCGTCTGCACCTCGCGCCTCGGCTCCGTCAGAAGGTGAAGATGGTCCCGTTCGGGCTCGCGTTGCCGGTCTGGGTGGACGACGCGGCGTTCGATCTGGACTTCCACATCCGTCGCGCCGCGCTCCCTCACCCCGGCGGCCGGATCGAGCTCGGCGAACAGGTCCAGCGGATCCTCTCTCGCCCGCTCGACCGGTCGAAGCCGCTCTGGGAGCTCTACGTGATCGAGGGGCTCGAGGGCGGGCACGTCGCGACCCTGATGAAGGTCCATCACGCGATGATCGACGGGCTCTCGGGCATGCATCTGACCGCGGCCCTGTTCGACCTGTCGCCGGAGTCCCCCGAGGAACCACCGCCGCCCGCCTGGGAGCCCGAACCCGAGCCGTCCTCGCAGGACTTGCTGCGCGAGGCCACCGAGACCCTGTTCGCCCACCCGGTCCAGGCGCTGATGAACGGGATGGACGCGGTCCGCCGCTCGCCCGCGGTCGCGGCGCTCGACGTCGGCACCGTGCTGTCGGGGTTCCGCAGCATCCTGGACATGGGCGCGCGGCCAGCGTCGCCGCTCGACGTGCAGATCGGCCCCAACCGGCGGTTCGCGATCGCCGATGCGCCGCTCCAGCGCCTCAAGGAGATCAAGGACGCGCTGGGCGGGACGGTGAACGACGCGGTGCTCACGGTCGTTGGCGGCGCACTGCATCGGCTGTTGCGGGACAGGAAGGAGCCGACCCGGGGCCGCACGCTCCGCGTGATGGTGCCGGTCTCGGTGCAGGGGGGCCGCGACGCGTCGCTCGGCAACCGGGTGGCGCCGGCGTTCGTCGACCTGCCGGTCGGCGCGATGGGCCCCAAGCGTCGACTCGCGCTCGTGCGCGAGGGGACCAGCCACCTGAAGGACTCGATGATGGCGATGAGCGCGGACGCGATCATCGGCCTCGGCGCCTACGCGCCCGGCGGCCTGCTCGCCGCGGCCGCGCGCCTCGCGAGCCGCGGTCCGTGGTTCAACCTCGTCGTGTCGAACATCCCCGGGCCGCCGCAGCCGATGTACATGGCGGGCGCGAGGCTCGTCGCGCAGTACCCCTCGCTCCCGCTCGGCGAGAACTCGGCGCTGTCGATCGCGTGTACCTCCATCGGCGGGACGATGGCGTTCGGCCTGACCGGCGACTACGACGGCATGCCGGACCTGCAGCGGCTCGCGTTCGGGCTCGAGGAGTCGCTGGCCGAGGTCTCCAAGGCCGCCGGTCTCTAGGGTCGTCCAGACCCACTCGGCCCTCAAAGGTCACGACCGCATTCGGTCCGTCGGGCCCGCCCTCGGGACTGTCTTCGGCCCAGCGCTCGCCCGATACGCGGTCCCACACTCGGACGCGACCCTCGTGCAGCGAACCGCCGAACCAGAGCCACCGCTCCCCCTCGTCACCTCGAAAGAGCACCGCGCATCCGGGAAAACGCTCCTTCGCGAGCCAACCGGATACGGCGGCCACGTCGAAGTGCGCCGCTGACTCGATCGCGCGATTCCCGCGGTTCGTCGGCGCGTTCCACTGGGCCGCGCACAGCTCGGGGGATGGGACCTGGGCTTTCCCCAGATGGCCGAGCAACCCCGCACCACCCGACACGAGCGCCAGGAGACCGACGACCAGGACCACGATCGAACGCGTGCGCACGACACGAGGACCGCGTCAGGCGTTCGGGAGTTCCGCGATCCAGGGTTCGGCGGCGGCGAGCCAACGTTCGGGCGCCTCCATCTGCGGCACGTGGCCCACCTTCGGGATCAGCCGCATGTCCCAGTCCTGCCGCAGCTCGAGCGCCCCCATCGCGAAACCGAGCGGCACGAGCCGGTCCTCGCGCCCGTGGACCACGAGCACGGGGCATTTCACCGACCCGACGATCCACCGCACGACGTCCCGCCGGCGGCCGAGCGCCAGCAGCGACCGGGCGGCCTCGAGGAACGCCGGCCCGGCGTCGGGGTTCTGCTGGTGGCGGACGAGCTGCTCCACGTGGAGGCGGACCAGCTCGTCGGGGATCGTCGAGGGGTCGGCGGCGATGATGCGCAGGCCCAGCTCGACCGCGCGCTCGGCCTCCAGGCGCGTGACGCGTTGCCGGGACGCCCACTCGCCGACGCGGGGGAGTTCGTACAGCGCGAAGCCGACCATCACGATCGGCGCCGGCAGCGACGAGCCGCGCTTCCACGGGAAGACCGAGTTCGAGAGCACGAGCGCCTCGACCGCCGCGGGCTCGAGCGCGGCCTCGAGCATCGAGATCCCGCCGCCCATCGAATTCCCGACGAGCACGACCGGGCCTCCGCCCGCGACCTCGTCCACGAACCTCGACACGGTGCCCCGGAGGTCGCTGACGCGGCTGCGGCGACCGTTGCGCTCGGTACGGCCGAAGCCCGGCAGGTCCATCGCCAGCACCCGCCCGTGTCTCGCGAGACCCGGCGCCACCGCGAGCCACGAGAGCAACGACCCGCCCAGACCGTGGACGAGCACGAACGTTCGCCCGGGCGGCCCGTCCCACTCGACGTAGTGCACGGGACCGTCCAGGTCGGCGAACCGGCTGGGTGGCATCTCGATGCGCATGCGTCGTTCGGCGACCTCCGACCGCCATTCTCTACACTCGGGGGCCTATGGCGATCGTGCGACTGCGGCCCCCGCTCCGCGAGCTGGCCGAGGGCCGTCGCGAGGTGTCCGTCGAGGGCGGCACGGTGATCGACGTGCTGCGCGAGCTCGAACGATCGCACCCGCGACTCGGCGGCTGGATCCTCGACGATCGAGGGCAGGTCCGCCAGCACGTCGCGGTCTTCCTCGGCGGCGAACGCGTCGACGGCGACGCCCGCGTCGCGAGGGAGGATCGCCTCGAGGTGATCGGTGCCGTCTCCGGTGGGGCCGCGACGGAGCTCCTGGTGGGGACGAGGAAGGGGCTGTTCGTGCTACGCGGCGATCGCGAGGGCGAGATGGACGTCGTGGCTCGCGCGTTCCCCGGCAGCTCGGTCGAGTTCGCGATCCGCGACCCCCGGACGGGCCGGTACTTCGCGAGCGTCACCCACGGACAGTTCGGTCCGCGGGTCTACCTGGCGGACGACCCGACCGGTGCCTGGGAGCAGGCGGAGGGTCCCCGGTTCCCCGAGGAGACGGACACGACCCTGGTTCGCACCTGGGTGATCACGCCCGGCGAGGGGGACGGCGTCCTGTACGCCGGGGTCGACCCCGCCGCGCTGTTCGAGAGCCGCGACGACGGGGTGACGTGGGAGCTCAACCGGCCGCTCTGGGATCAGCCGAGCCGGCCCGACTGGGGGCCCGGGGCCGGCGGCCTCTGTCTGCACTCGATCTGTCCGTGGCCGGGGCAACCCGACCGCCTCGCGGTTGGCATCTCCTCGGTCGGCGTGTGGGTCACCGAGGACGGGGGAGCGTCCTGGGAGATCGGCAACGCGGGCATCGTGCCGCGGTACCTGCCGGAGGAGGCCCGCTCCACCGAGCCGCTCGCCCGCTGCGTCCACAACATGCACCGGTCGCCGCTCCTGCCCGAACGGCTCTTCATGCAGTTCCACGGCGGCGTCTACCGCTCGGACGACGCCGCACGTTCGTGGACCAGCATCGCCGAGGGCCTGCCGAGCGACTTCGGGTTCCCGATGGTCATCGATCCGAAGGACCCCGAGGCGGCCTACGTGATCCCGCTCAACTCCGACCTCGACCGGGTCTCGGCGGAGGGGCGGCTCCGGGTGTTCGAGACGCGCGACGCCGGCGCGACGTGGACCGGTCGGACCCAGGGGCTCCCGCAGGACGACGCGTACCTCACGATCCTCCGTCAGGCGTTCGCCCGCGACGAGGAGACCCCGTTGGGTCTGTGGTTCGGCGCGACGTCGGGCGACGTGTTCGGGTCCTCGGATGCCGGCGCGACCTGGCGGGTGGTGGCTCGGGACCTTGCGCCCGTCCTGTCGGTCCGCGCCGCTTGACGGGGGGCCCGAGGGGGCGGGCGGGGACCGCCCCCTCCTGCATGGGGAAAGCTCAGTCGTCCTCTTCTTCTTCGTCTTCGGCGTCGTCCTCTGCTTCGTCTTCCGGCCCGTCTTCTGGCCCGTCGACCGGGTCGCTCGCTTCCTCGCTCGACGCATCGATGCCGGTCTCCTGGGTCTCCTTCGGCTCCGCGGCCGAGCTCGCGGCCGGGGCGCCCGTCCCGAGGGGGGGCTCCCAGTCCCACTCGCCGGGGAGCTCGTCGTCCCGGCCCCGTTCGAGGATCAGGTCCAGGTCGTCCTGCAGCGTGTCGCGGTCCATGCCGCCTCCTCTCGCCCGAACACGCTCATCGAATCCGAGCCGGGTGGCCTGGGCGCATCCCGGCCGAGACCGCCATGTGAATGTCTCGTGGCGTTCCGTTGCCGGAGGCTTCGACAGGCACGGATCGGGGAATACTGGGCATCTCCATGATGTCTACATGCGTGTCGGCTTTACAGGGCTCTGGGGCGCAGCTAGCATGGTCCGAGGTGGCCCGGGGAGGCCGTCGTTCGTATGCCCGGGGCCCTTTCGACTGAGAACGGTCCCGAAGACCTCTAGGGGCGAAGCACGCTCCGCACGGAGGCTTCGAGGAGGAGAGTGAGTTCATGCCAGAACCTGCACGTCCGCTCGGCACGGATGACGCCGACGACCTCCGGCTGTACCTGGAGGCGGCGGCGCGCGAGCCACTCCTCACCAAGGAGGAGGAGGTCGAGCTCGCCATCCTGATCGAGCATGGCAAGGAGGGGGAGGAGCGCCTGCGCGCCGGCCGCCTGCGGTCCGAGCGTTCGATCATGAAGGCTCGCCAGGAGGTCCGGAAGGCGGAGGCCGCCCGACAGCGCTTCATCATGGCCAACCTGCGGCTGGTCGTCTCGGTCGCCCGCAAGTACCAGGGCCAGGGGCTGCCGCTGCTCGACCTGATCCAGGAGGGCAACATCGGGCTGATGCGCGCGGTCGAGCTGTTCGACTGGCGCCGCGGCTTCAAGTTCTCCACGTACGCAACGTGGTGGATCCGTCAGGGGATCACGAGGGCGATCGCCGATCGCTCGCGCTCGATCCGCCTGCCGGTGCACATCCACGACCGGCTGCGCAAGCTGAACCGCACGCGGTTCCAGTTCGCCCAGACGATGGGCCGTGAGCCCAGCCGCGACGAGCTCGCGAAGGCGCTCGACACGACGGTCGACGAGATCGACGACCTGACCGAGATGGGCCGCCGCGAGCCGCTGTCGCTGCAGTCGCCCGTGGGCGAGGACACCGAGCTCGGCGACCTGATCGAGGAGGTCGACTCGGACGCCGCGTTCAACGAGGTCGAGGACGCCCTGCTCCGCGAGGAGATCGGGACGGCCGTCGATCGCGTGCTCGACGAGCGCGAGCGGCACGTCGTGGCGCTCCGGTACGGCCTGGAGAACGGGCAGCCGCTGTCGCTGCGGGAGACGGGCAAGGTGCTCGGTCTCTCGGGCGAGCGCGTTCGACTGATCGAGCGCGAGGCGCTGCGCAAGCTCCGCGATTCGAACCTGATCTCCGCCGTCGCCGCGATGTGACGACGACGCCGCGGACGAGGGGCGCCGGGAGGGCCGGCCCGCACGGCGGGCCGGCCCTCTCGCTTCCCGACCCCCACGGCGGAACGTGAACGTGCAGCGTCGAGCCGTGACCCTCGCGTCGGGCGGGGTGAGCCTGCCCGGCGATCTCGCGATCCCCGAGCAGGCGATCGCCGTCGTGGTGTTCGCCCACGGGAGCGGATCGAGCCGGCGTTCGCCTCGGAACGTGCAGGTCGCCGAGCGTCTGCAGGTCGATGGGTTCGGGACCCTGGCGTTCGACCTGCTGACCGAGGTGGAGGCACGGGATCGCGGCAAGGTCTTCGACATCGAGCTCCTCGCCGCGCGGCTCGAGGGAACGGTCGGCTGGCTCCGGGGCGATCAGGAGGCGGGCGACCTCACGATCGCCTTCTTCGGCGCGAGCACCGGGGCGGCCGCCGCCCTGGTCGCGGCCGCGCACCTCGCGGCGGACGTCGCGGCCGTGGTCTCGCGCGGCGGCCGACCCGATCTGGCGGGGGAGGCGCTCGCGGCGGTGACCGCGCCGACGTTGCTGATCGTCGGCGGCGCCGACCGGAGGGTCCTCGAGCTCAACCGGCAGGCGCAGGCTCGGATGCGATGCGAGACGCGGCTCGAGATCGTTCCCGGAGCCACGCATCTGTTCGAGGAGCCGGGGGCGCTCGAACGCGTTGCGGAGCTCGCGGCGGCGTGGTTCGCCGACCACGCTGGCTGAACGCCTAGGCCTCGGCGAGCTCTCTCGCCCGCTGGGCCTGGGCGTCGATCGCATCGGTGAGGACGTCGGTGAAGGCCTGCACGTCGGCCGCCGAGCCCGCATCGCCCTTCGGCGGGATCGGCTCGCCGTAGCAGATCGCGACGACCGGCCGCCACGGGCGCCGGAGGTGCAGACCGGGCTTGGGCCATCGAGCCTGCGTCCCCCAGATGCCGACCGGGACCACGGGCGCGTCGGTCGCCAGGGCGATCCGAGCTGCACCCTTGCGACCGCGCAAGAGCCCGGCTTCCGGCGACGGGTTGACCGTCCCCTCGGGGAAGATGCCGGCGAGCGCGCCACCGCGGATGGTCTCGATCGCGACGTCGAGCGCGCCCTGGTCGCGCGCGCCGCGGCGGATCGGGATCTGCCGGTACAGCCGCAGCGCCCACCCGCACCAGAGCTTGCGGAAGAACTCCGCCGCGACCAGGAACCGCGTCATGCGCCTGCCCCGCGAGCCCGTCGCCAGGGCCAGCGCCACGCCGTCGAGCGCGGAGACGTGGTTGCCGGCGACGATCGCGGATCCCGAGGACGGGACCCGGTCGGCCCCCTCGACGCGGAGCCGGAACAGGACGCGCCCGAAGAAGCCCACGACGGCGATGCCGAACAACCACCATCCGTTGAGGTCCCCGCGTCGAGCCACGCGCGGATGCTACTCGCGCGGAGACCCGGCCCATCGGCCGGGTCCCCGTGGGTTGCGTCGGTTTCAGAACGCGAACCCGGGCGGTAGCGGGTCGCAGAGCCGACGGAGCTCGGTCCGCAGCGATCGCCGTTGCTCGACGTATCGGGTGGAGGTCGCCACGTTCTCCATCTGCTGTGGATCGCGGACCAGGTCGTAGAGCTCCTCCTCGCCGGTCGCGTAGCGGACGAGGACGTACCGGTCGGTGTGGATCGCGCAGAACGTCGGGGCCCCGTAGGAACCCTTCGCCATGTGCTCGACGAGGAACGCGTCGCGCCACGAGGCGCTCGGCGACCGGAGGCGGGGAAGGAGGCTGCGGCCCTCGGCTCCCGGGGCAGTCACCCCCGCCAGCTCCGCGAACGTGGGCGCCAGATCGATGTTCAGGGCCAGTCCCTCGTCCGTGCGCGCGTTCTCGATCAGGGCGTCATACCGAACGACGAACGGGACGCCGATGGCCTCTTCGTAGACCTGGCTCTTTCCGCGGAGACGGTGCTCTCCCCAGAACATGCCGTTATCCGAGGTGAACACGATCATCGTGTTGTCCAGACGGCCCGTGTCCTCCAGGGTGTCGATCAGGACCGCGACCGAACGATCGACGGACTGGAGGGTCTGGATCTGGCTGAGCCGGAACTCGTCGATGTCCCTTCGGGTCTCGGCATCGATCCTCCCGAGCCTGCGGACGTGGTCCGGCTTGTCCGAGACGTCCCGTTCGTCGTAACTGATCGTCCGGCGGGGCGACTCCGACACGAACGCGTCGCGGTCTCGACGCTCGGGGATCGCCGGCTCGTGGGGCGCGTGCGGTGCGAAGTACATGAAGAGCGGCTGGGACGGCTCGGTGCTCCTGATGAAGGACACGGCCCTTTCGCGCAACACCGTGGTGCCGTAGTCGGCAGGATCGTGGCCGAAGCGCATCGCGTCACCGTCGGCGACCGCGGCGTAGTCGTAGTAACCGCCGTCTTTGAACGTGGAGAACCACTCGTCCCACCCGGGTGGTACGTAGGTGGTCACGCCGTACCCGTTCAAATACTTGCCGAACAGCGAGGTCCGGTAGCCGGCGGCGTGCAGCCAGGTGGCGATCGTCGACCCATCGCGGAAGGCGGGGAACCCTCCGTGCATGTCGGGGTCGTTCGTGTACACGCCGGTCGTGTGCGAATAGGCGCCCGTCAGGATGCTCGAGCGACTCGGGCAGCAGAGCGGATTCACCACGTATCCGTTGCTGAAGCGGATCCCCTCGTCGACCAACAGGCGTTGAACGCTCGGCATGAACCGCAACGTGTCGGCCCGCTGGTCGTCCGTGAGGATGAGCACGATGTTCGGAAGGCTCGTGCGCAGTCCTCGGGGGGTCGGCGTCTCACCTTCGGCGGATGCGATCACCGGAAAGGCCGTCGCGAACGTTGCGATGGCGACCAACCACGTCCGGTTGCGGATCTTGGTGAACATCGGTTCCACCTCCCTCGTTGGCTTCATGCGGCCGACGCTAGGGAGGGGCGGTCACCCGGAAACCCGAGGGACTACGCGTGTTTGCGACACGCGACGCGGAGATCCATGCGTGGTGGTCTGTCGGGAGGTGACCTACGTCACACGCAGGTCGGGATCACACGTCGAGATCGAACGCAGCCAGCTCGGTACGCGATCTGATCTCGAGCTTCGTGTAGACGTGCGAGAGATGACCCTCGACGGTGCGGACCCCGATGGACAACGTCCGCGCGATCTCGCGGTTCGTGAGTCCGGCAGCTGCCAGGCGGGCCACCCTGGCCTCGCTCTCGGTCAGCTCACCGACCGATGCGCGGCGGCCACCGATCCGCGCGATCTCGTCCCGAACGCGGTTCGCCCACAGCGGCGTGTCCACCGCGGTGAACGATTCGAGCGCCCGCTCGAGGATCTCGCGAGCAGGCCGCTTCTGTCGGTCACGGCGTCGCGAGATCCCCAACGCGAAGAGCGAACGACCGAGGTCCATCGCGATCCCGAGAGGTGCATGGATCTCGACGGCGCGTTCCAGCTCCCGGAGCGACGCGGGGACGTTGCCTTCGGCGGCGCTCGCCATGCCACTGCATCGTGCGGCCTGGCCCCTGATCAGGTCTCGGTCGAGCCGATCGCCCATCTCGCCGAGCGCGTCGATCCGGCGGGAAGCGGTCGCGAGCTCACCAACACCGATCAGTGCCTCGGCTTCATCGGCAAGGAACGGGAACGCGCAGGGGTCGGCGATGCCGGTCTCGGCGAGGATGCCCCCTGCCCGCGCAAGCACGCGACGCGCTTCGGAGTAGCGAGCGAGCGAGAGCTCGAGGAATCCGAGCGCCGCGAGGTTCCAGATCTCCGCGGGTCGATCTCCCTCGGCGCTCATCAGCCCTCGCTCCGCGAACATCCGCGCGTCGTGGATCCGACCGCTTCCTGCCGCCGCATACGCCATGAGGCCAAGCCCGAGCCCCTCGCTCATGCCGAGATCGACGGCGAGCTCGTGGGCCTCCCCCGCGAGCGCCGCGGCTATATTCCACGAGCCCGCTCGCACGCGGAGCTCGGCGAGTCGGGTCGTCACGAGGAGCCGTCCGGGTTCATCGCCCCGCTCCCGCGCCCGGACGTGGAGTTGCTCTAGCCGCCGTTCGGACGCGTAGAGCCGTCCGGAGAACGCATCGGCCAACGCGGCGACGAGCTCCGGAGCGTCGGACACCGGGCCGTCGCGCGCTCCTTCGTCGCCGAGGATTCCAGAGAGCCCGGGGGAGGACCTCGCGAGTAGCAGGTCCACCTCGGACGCGGTGGTCGAGATCGCCAAGGTCAGCGCCCCATCGCCCGTGCGATCGGCGCGTTCGAGTGCAGCCGCGACATGCCGTTCGGCGGCGCCGACCTCGCCGGAGCGGATGCAGACCCTCGCGAGCTCACGATGGATCTCGGCGCTCGCGTGGTCGTCCTCGCTCGCCTGCGCGAGCGCTTCGTCGAGCGTCGCCCGCGCTTCCGCGAGTGCCCCCCGCGCGAACTCGACCGCGCCGATACGCCGCAGCGGTTCGGCCTGGTCGATCCCCGGCCCCGAGAAGCGGAGGGCCTCTCGCGCGCGTTCGCGCGCGCCGTCGCCGTCACCCGCGGACATCCGGTCATGGGCGGAAAGGAGCAGGCGCCGGCGCAGTGATGGCTGGTCTTCGGCTGGCGTGAGCCGGATCGCGTGGTCGACTAGATCGGCGGCGACCTCGGGGGCACCGCGGCCCCGAGCCCACGATGAGGCTGCCTCGACCTCGGCCGCGATCGTCCCGTCGGGTCCATCCGCGCCCAGCGCGAGATGGAGCGCTCGCTCCTCCGGGTCGGTCGTGATCTCGGCGAGCCGGTTGTGCATCTCGTGACGCCGTCGACGGGAGGCGTCCGCGTAGATCGCCGAGCGGTAGAGGGGATGAGTGAAGCGGACATCGAGGCCGTTGACCTCGATCAGGCCCGCATCGATCGCCCTCTGGAGGTCGGCGTCCAACGTCGACGCCGAGATCGCGTGCCGCAGGGACTCCACCGTCGGGCGAGCGATCGAGGCCGCGAGCAGGAGGAGATCGCGCGTCTTGGAGGTGACACCGTCGACCCGAGAACGGACGAGGTCCTCGTGAATGCTCCTCGGGATCGGCAACCGTTGCCCGGTCACGCCCTCATCGCCTCGCTCCCGGGCTCGAGCGATCTCGAGGGCGTAGAAGGGGTTGCCTCCGCACAGGTCGGTCAGCCGCTGGGTGTCGGGTTTGGACAGGGTCATACCCGTCCTGTCTCGCACGATGACGCCGATCTCATGGGCCCCGAGCGGTCCCACGTGGATGATGCCGAACCGCTCCGCGTCGATCGTGTCGGCGAGCCCAAGAGGAGTTGGTTCTCCGGTCGCCGGACGACAGACGAGGATCCCGATCGGTTCGACGGACAGTCGTCGCAGAGCGAAGGTGAGGACACGCGTGGTCGCGGCGTCGATCCATTGCGCGTCGTCGATCGCGATGATCGTCGGCGTCTCAGCGGCGGATGCTCGCAGGACGCCGAGCGACGCCACGGCCGCCGCGCGTGGATCGGGCGCACGCTCGCTTCGGCGGCGGCGAAGCAAAGCGACCTCGAGCGCCTCCCGCTGAGGGTCCGGCAGCCCTTCGAGGAGCGGGCTGGTGTCGGCCGCGAACAGGTCGCCGAGGGCGACGAACGAGAGCTGCGCATCGGGCCCGGTGGGTCGGCAGCTCATGATCCGATAGCCGCGGCCTCGGGCATTCTCCACGGCCCGAGCCCACAAGACCGACTTCCCGATCCCGGGTTCTCCTTCGAGCACGAGGGCGATCGGACCTACGGGAGCCTCGTCGAGGAATCCCGCGATCGAGGCGCTCTCCGACGCTCTCCCAACGATCACATCGGTCTCCGACGGTCGAGAACCCCATCGTGGAACCAAGGTCCGAGCGGGTCAAACGGGACCACCCGAACCTCAATCCGGGTAGCCCGGTTCGGTCTGTTCGCCGTAGGGGCGGAGTGCTACAACCTGGCGGTGGACCCTCGGATCGGCACCGTCTTCGCGGGCCACCGGATCGAGCAGGTCATCGGTCGCGGTGGCGCAAGCGTCGTCTATCTCGCCGAGCACCTGCGCCTGGGTCGACGGGTCGCCCTGAAGGTGCTCGCTCCGCATCTCGCCGAGGACGAGATGTTCCGGGAGCGGTTCATCCGCGAGTCGCGGATCGCCGCCGTCCTCGACCACCCCAACGTCGTCACGATCTACGACGCCGGCGAGGTCGAGGACGGCCTCTACATCTCGATGCGGTACGTTGAGGGGAGCGACCTCGGCAAGATTCTCCGCGTCGAGGCTGCGTTGGAACCACCCAGGGCGATCCTGATCCTCTCCCAGGTGGCCAGCGGGCTCGACGCGGCGCACGCCCAGGGCCTGGTCCACCGGGACGTCAAGCCGGCCAATGTGCTCATTGAGCGCCCAGGAAGCGTGCTGGAGCGCGCGTACCTGTCGGATTTCGGTATCTCCAAGCGCACGACGACGGGCTCCGGATTGACGCGGACGGGACAGTTCGTCGGAACCGTCGACTACGTGGCACCGGAGCAGATCACCGGCGAGCCGATCGACGGGCGGACCGACGTCTACTCGCTCGGGTGCGTGCTGTTCCAGTGCCTGTCGGGACGAGTGCCGTTCCACGCCGACACCGAGGTGGCGACGATCTACCGCCAATTGAATGACGCCCCACCCGTGGTCGAGGACTTCTCGGACACGGACGGTCTGAACCGTGTGATCGCTAAGGCGCTCTCGAAGTCAAAGGAGGATCGGTACCACTCGTGCGGCGCGCTGATAGAGGCCGCTCGGGGCCCGCTCGCGGGAGCAGCCGAGGCGCCGACGGTCGTCAGGTCCCGCGTGAAGCGCGCCGTTCCTGCCCCGGCGGCCGAACCCGTCACGGACGTGCTGGCCGAGCCGGACCGAGGAGGCCGTTCTCGGGGTCGGATCGTGTGGTGGTCCGCCGCCGTTGTCGTCGCGACGGCAGGGATCGTCGGCGCCGTCCTCCTGTCGGGCGGTCGCGAGAGCCCGGGCGCCACCGATCCCGGCGCGGAGGCCGGCGGCGGTCCGACCGGGTCGTCGTCGACGACCACATCGCAACCACCGCCGGACGCCCTCAGGCTCGCCTGGAGCCTAATCAAGGAGCCCAACTTCGCGGGGGACCAGGCGATGTACGACGTGGCGGCGACCCGCGACGGCCTCGCCGCGGTCGGTCACGTCGAGGGTGCGTCCGCGTTCGATCACGACGGTGCCGTGTGGTTCTCGTCCGACACGGACCGGTGGGAGCGATCCGATTCGGAGTCGCTCGGAGGGGCCGGGGATCAACGACTGCTAGCGGTTGCCGAATTCATGAGCCAGGGAGAGGGCAACCCCGAAGGCGCGACGCTCGTCGCCGGGGGTTGGAACGACTTGGTACCGGCCATCTGGTCCTCGACCGACGCGGGCGCGAGCTGGACGCGGTCGAGCTCCGACGACCTGGCGACTCCGGGAGGTGAGATCCGCGATCTCGTTACGTTCGCAGGCTCGACGCTCGTGGCCGTCGGCGGGAGCGGTCTCCGCCTCGACCAGGACGCCGCCGTGTGGACGTCGGCCGACGGCTTCGATTGGATCATGATCGACGACGAGGATCTCCTGGCTCCGGGCGACCAGCAGATCTGGTCGGTACACAACGCGGGTGGTCGACTCATCGCGGTCGGATACACGACCGAGGGCGGTTCGTATGATGCGGCCGTCTGGACCTCCGAGAACGGCACCGATTGGTCCCGGGTGGACCCGACGGTGTTCGCCGAAACCGGGCAACAGCTCATGAAGGCGGTCGCCGGAGGCACCGACGGGATGCCCCTGGTCGCGGTGGGATGCGAGAACGACTACCCCCGGTGCGACCTGGAGGGCGAGGAGTCGGACGCGGCCGTCTGGGTCTCGGACGACGGCGAGACGTGGGAGGCGGTTGAGCTCCTGAGGAACGGCGTCGTCGGTTCGGGGATCCAAACGATGATCGGTCTCACGCGACAGGGCCGGACCTTCGTCGCGTCGGGCACCGCGACGGCTGCCACCGGAGACCTGGACGCTGCCGTCTGGACGTCGTCGGACGGGCGGTCGTGGAACCCGCGATTGTCGCCACGAGCCTTCATCGCTGCGCTCGGCGGGCCCCCCGATGACCAGACGATCAGGGCCGTCATACCCTTCCATCGCAAAGGCTTCTCGTTCATCGCCGTCGGCGTGACCGATGACGGCACGGACCAGGACACCGCGGTCTGGGGCGGATCGTGATCTTCGTGGGTGCGACCATATATTCCGCGCGATGAGCGACGTTCACCGACTGCGAAAGCTCGCCGAGCAACGGTACGACGACTTCGTCGACGCGCTCCGCGAGATGGTGAACGTCGACTGTGGCTCCTACACACCCGAGGGCGTGAACGCGATCGCCGACCTGTGCCAGGCGCGGTTCGAGCGCGGCGGGTGGGCCGTCGAGCGGGTGCGGCACGACCCCACCGGCGACCAGGAGCAGCTCGGCGACCTCGTGATCGGGCGTCTCGGGGGCGGCGGTCGCGCCCGGGTCCTGATGATCGGCCACACCGACACGGTGTTCGACCCCGGGACCGTCGCGGAGCGTCCCTTCCGCATCGAGGGGGACCGCGCGTTCGGGCCTGGCGTGACCGACATGAAGGGCGGCCTCCTGACCGGCTTCTTCGCGGTCGAGGTGATGCAGGCGGCCGGGTACGAAGGGTTCGGGACCATCACCTACATCTGCAACCCGGACGAGGAGATCGGGTCGCCCTGGTCGCGCGGGACGATCCTGGATGAGGCGGGACGGGCCGACGCGGCCCTGGTCCTCGAGGGCGCCCGCGAGAACGGCGACGTCGTCTCCTCGCGCAAAGGCGTGCTCGACGTCCGGCTCGAGATCGAGGGGCGCGCCGCGCACGCCGGCGTCGAGCCCGAACGCGGCCGCAGCGCGATCCTCGAGGCCGCCCACAAGACGGTGGCGCTCCAGGCGCTCAACGGCCGTTGGCCAGGGGTGACGGTCAACGTAGGCGTGGTGCACGGGGGGACGCGCCCGAACGTCGTCGCCGAACGCTGCGTGCTCGAGGTCGACGTCCGGTCCCCCGAGGAGACGACGTTCGAGGAGGCCGGTGCGGCCGTCGAGGCGATCGCGAACGAGCACACGGTCCAGGACGTGAGCGTGACGACGATCAGCAACGGTTGGCACCGGCCCATGGAGAAGAAGGAGGGCGGTGCCAGGCTCGCGGCGCTCGCGATCGAGGTGGCAGGCGAGCTCGGGTTCGGGCTGAGGGACGCGGCGACCGGCGGCGCGTCGGACGCGAACACGACCTCCGGCGCGGGGGTGCCCTCGCTCGACGGGCTCGGGCCGATCGGCGGCGATGACCACGGCCCGAAGGAATGGCTCGATCTGTCGAGCGTGGTTCCTCGAATCTCGCTGCTTGCCGGTCTACTCTCCAGGCTCGAGGGGATCTAACGGGCCGGCCCCTCGAGGTCGCCCGATGATGAGGAGGGTTCGCCGGTGGACATCACGGCCGTCCCGTTCGACAAGCCCGACGACCTGAACGTCATCGTCGGGCAGTCCCACTTCATCAAGACGGTCGAGGACCTGCACGAGGCCTGTGTGAACGTTCCCGGCCTGAGGTTCGGCATCGGGTTCAACGAGGCGAGCGGGCCCCGGCTCGTGCGCCGCAGCGGCAACGACGACGAGCTCGTCGACGTCGCCGTCCGGAACGCGCGGGCGATCGGCGCCGGACACGTGTTCGTCGTCGCGCTGCGCGAGGGGTTCCCGGTCAACGTCCTGAACGCGGTCAAGGCGGTGCCCGAGGTCTGCCGCGTCTTCTGCGCGACGGCGAACCCGCTCGAGGTCGTGGTCGGCGAGACCGAGCAGGGCCGCGGCGTGCTCGGCGTGATCGACGGCTCCCCGCCGGTGGGTGTGGAGACCGAGGCCGACGAGGCCGAACGCAAGGAGCTTCTTCGCCGATTCGGGTACAAGCTGTGAGTGAGGTCTCCGTCCTGACGTACCGGCACCTCGTCGAGGGGATCCCGGCGGTGCTGTACGTGGACGCGAACGACGACCGCTCGTCGAACCTCTACACGAGCCCGCAGATCGAACCGCTCCTCGGTTTCACCGTCGAGCAGTGGCGCGACGACCCGGCCCTCTGGGTCGATCGGATTCACGAGGACGACCGCGAACGTGTGCTGGAGGAGCATCGCGAGTCCCTGCGGACCGGCGAGCCGTTCCGGACGGAGTACCGGCTGCTCGCCGCCGACGGGCGGGAGGTCTGGATCCGCGACGAGGCCGTCCTGGTCGCCGGCGAGGAGCACGACCGCCCCTTCTGGCGTGGCGTCATGACCGACATCACGAGGATCAAGCGCTTCGAGGGCCGGCTCCGCAGCAGCCTGGACCTCCTGCGGCGAACGATGGAGGACCGCCGGCAGCTGCTCCTGCAGCTCGAGGACGCGCAGGAGGAGGAGCGCAGGCGGATCGCGTCCGACATCCACGACGATCCGATCCAGGTGATGAGCGCCGCCGACATCCGCGCACAGGTGCTCGCCCGTCAGATCGAGGATCCCGAGCTCCGGCAGGAGGCCGAGGAGCTGCGCGACGTGATCCGCTCATCGGTCGAGAGGCTGCGTCACCTGCTGTTCGAGCTCCGGCCGCCCGCGCTCGCCAGCGACGGCCTCGTCCCAGCCCTGCGTGCCTACGTGGGCGACGCGGACCCCGTGCCCGAGATCGACGACACGTTGCCGTTCGAGCCGCCCTCCGAGCTGCGAGCGATCCTGTTCCGGATCGCACAGGAGGCGATCGCGAACGCCCGCAAGCACGCGTCCGCGACCCGGATCCACGTGTCGGTCGCCGCCCTCGACGACTGCGTGCGGCTGGTGATCACCGACGACGGGCTCGGGTTCGACGTGGGTGTGATCGAGTCGCCCGAACCCGGCCACATCGGGCTCTCGACGATGATCGAACGCGCCCAGCTCGCGGGCGGGGGTTGTGAGGTCCGGAGCGAGCCCGGTCGGGGGACCACGGTGTGCGCTTGGCTGCCGCTCGCCGAGCCGAGCTCGGCCAACGCCGGCTGACCGGAGCTACTCCCGGGTGGTGACCTTCGAGGCGCGTAGGTACGCGCCCGGCGTGCGACCCCGCGCGCCGGCCAGCCGCCACGCCAGGAGCTGCGTCGGGATCACGCCCACGGCGGACATCAGCGCCCGGTCGAGGTAGCCGGTCGCGACCGCGCGGGCGCCCTTCGGCGCCTCGCCGTCCGGCGTGACCACCATGACGGCGGCGCCGGCGTCGACCAGATCGGCCGCGAGGCCGAGGTCGAGGCGCCGGGTCTCGGGTTCGGTGGCCATCACGATCGCGCTCATGCCCGGGCCCGCCAGCTCGAGCGGCCCGTGGCGGAACAGTCCGGCCTCGACCGACTCGGCCATCACGCCGGACTCCTTGAGCACGAGCGCGCCGAGCTCGGTCGCGGCTCGGGCCGGACCACGGCCGAGCAGCACGATCACATCCCGACCCCCGTGCCACGCCTCGAGCTCGACCGCGAGGGCCTCGGGGTCGTCGAGGAGTCGCTCGGCGGACCGCGCCGCACCCTCGGCCGCCGTCCGGGTCCGATCGACCGCGGTGTCGACGCTGTCGCCGGCCAGCAGCCGCGCGAGCCCCGAGAGCGTGGTCATCGAGGCCGCGAAGGTCATCGACGAGGGCCCCGACTCGGGGCCCGCCCACGTGTCGAGCTCGATGTCCGCCCGGCGCGCGAGGTCGTTGTTGGTGCCGTTGGTGAGCGCGACGACGAAGGGCCGGGTGCGTTGCTTGGCGAGCTCGTTCACGAGGCGCACGATCTCGGCGCTCTCGCCGGACTGGCTGACGACGACGGCGAGGGTCCTCGCGTTCAGGATCGGCCGGCGGAAGTGCAGCACCTCCGCGGCGTCGACCAACAGCGCGGCAACTCCGCGGGCGGCCAGGTCGTTCACGGCCGGGTAGCAGGCGTCGTAGGAGCCTCCCATGCCGGTGAACACGATCGTCCGGGCCGCCTGGCTCGCCTCCCGGATCCGATCGAGCTCGTCGCGCTGGTCCACGAGCGCCGCCGCCGCCCGCCGCATCGCGTCGGGCTGACCGGCGATCTCGCCGAGGAAGCGATCGGACAGGCCTTCGAGCGATCTCATGACCTCGAGTCTACGGCGGCGGCCGAGACCGGGACCGTGGAGAGAGCCAGGCCGGTGTGCGGGTCGAAGAAGTGGAACCTGCGAGGGTCGATCGACAGGCGGATCGGCGTGCCCGGACCGCACGAGGTCCGAGGATCCACACGAGCGCAGAACACGGCGCGCCGCTCCTCGGCGAGGAGCGGGATC
>DASXTX010000098.1:0-3254 GCA_036505195.1 Actinomycetota bacterium | reverse complement strand
TCACATGGTCCTGGCCCAGCACTTCCGAGGGGCCCTGCGGGCGGTACTTGCGGTACAGCGACTGGTACGGCTTGTCGTCGGCCACATCCACCTCCGGGCGCCGCGCGCCCTCCTGGACCCGCGAGGGGAAGCGCGGGAGGTCCTGCAAGTCTAGGTGGTGGCCGCGCACCCGTCGTCGACCGCAGCGGACTCGAGCGCATCACCGGCCGGTAGCTCCGGTCAGGTGTCCCCGCGGCACCCGCCAGGGCCCGCTTACGGCTGCTTCCTTCCGGATCTGACCGGGTTCGCAGGTTGGCGTCGCGCGGGACCCGACCTTCGACGCCCCGTACCGGGAGCGACTGCGGACCCGCTGGGCCTCGGACGGGGACTCAGCCCCGCTGAAGCGGATTGCGGGTACAGGGCACCGCTGGCTCCCCGCCTAGCACGGCCACCTCGGCGAGTATACGCCCGGCGTCCGACGCGGCCGAAACCGGACGCTCGGGCCGTAACAGGAGTGATCCTGACGGTCTGGGAATCCGGCGACCGAGCCCGTCAGGACCACAGAGCGCCGAAGAGCGCGACGACGCCGGACAGGAACAGCATCCCGAGGACGACCCGCCGGAACGTCGGGGTATCGAGGCGCCGGAAGCCCCGCTCGCCGACGATCGACCCGGCGATCACGCCCGGGAGACCGGCGAGCGCCACCGCCACGGCATCACGTGTGAACTGCCCACCGAGCGCGAACGCGACGAGGGCGGCCGCGCCCTGTACGAGGAAGATCGCCGAGATCGTCGCTCGGAACATCGCCGGCTGCATACCTTTGGAGGAGAGCGCGATCACGATCGGGGGGCCGCTCGTGCCGGTGCTCGTCGAGAGCACGCCGGCCGTGAACCCCGCCGCCGCGTCGGAGCCACGACCGACCGGCAGGTGGAGACCTCGCCAGAGCAGCAGCGAGAACGCGATGACCGCGATCGCGATCACGACGGTAAGGACGCGATCGTCCGCCAGGACGAGCACCACGAGACCGAGCGGCATGCCGACGATCGCGGCCGCGGTCACGACGCCCACCGTCGGGCGATCCAGGTGGCCTCGGCCTCGGAGCGACAGCTGCGCGACCAGAACCAGACCGATCATCGTGAGCCCGACCACCGCTTCCTTCGGGCCCACGAGCACGGCGACGAGCGGCGTACCGATCAGCGCGAAGCCGAAGCCCGACACCGCCTGCGCCGCAGCCGCGAGCGCGACCACGCCGAACACGCCGAGCCAGACCCAGACCATCCCCGCATCATCACAGGCCGCGAGGCGCGGGTACGCTCCCGCCATGCTCGCGGTGAAGGCACTCCTGGTCGACTTCGACGGCACAGCATGCCTGCAAGACGTGTCCGAGATGCTGCTGGATGCCTTCGGTGAGCCGGGGTGGGGTCGCTTCGACGGCGCGGTCGACCGCGGCGAGATGGGCCTCCGCGAGGCGGGCGAGCACCAGGTCGCGATGCTGCGCGGCTCGCTCGAGGAGATGCTCGCGTTCGCGCTCGAACGCGCCGAGCTCGCACCGACGTTCGCGCCCTTCGTCGCGTGGGCCGAAGCCCACTCTCTGCCGCTGACGATGGCCTCCGACGGCTTCGCGTTCTACATCCGCCCGATCCTGGAGGCCGCCGGGCTCGACCGGTTCGAGGTGGTCACCAACGAGCTGGCGTTCAGCGACGGTCGCGTTCGATTCCATCACCCCAACGGCCATCCCGAATGCATCGGCTGCGGCTCGTGCAAGATGCTTGCCGCCAGGCGCCTCCGGGATGCGCACGGCCCGGTCGCGTTCGTCGGCGAGGGGCAGTCCGATCGCTATGGCGCCCTGTACTCGGACGTCGTGTTCGCCAAGGACGCGCTCGTGCAGATCTGCGAGCAGGACGGCGTGCCGTACCGGCCGTGGGACACGTTCGACGACGTCCGGGGCGCGCTGGAGAGGATCGAGACGCTCCCCGGTCCGGTCGGTGGCGAGCGATGCCCGGGGTGGAGGACGGCGTGAACCTCGACCTACCGCCCGGCGTCACGTCTCGGCCCGCGACGGCGGCCGACGCGAGGGCCATCTTCGAGCTGATCGCCACCTGCGAGGTCGATGCCGATGGCGTCGCCGAAGTCGACGAGCACGACATCACCGTCGCGTTCGGACGCCGTGGATTCGATCCTGCGTTGGACACGCAACTGGTGTTCGAGGACGGGGTACTGGTGGGTTGGGCGGATCTGCATCGGGGGCGCGGAGAAGGCGATGTCCGGCCGACCCACCGCTTCCGCGGGATCGGGACCGCCCTGCTCGAGTGGATCGAGCGACGCGCCCGAGCGCTCGGGGATGCCGAGGTGGGACAGACGAAGACCGACGCCAACCTGGGGGCCAGGGACCTGTTCCTGGCACGGGGCTACGAACCCTCGTGGGTGTCGTGGATCATCCGGATCGCGTTGGACGAGCCGCCGCCGGCTCCCGAGCCGATCCACGGCATCGAGATCCGCCCCTACCAGCCTTTCGACGCGCGCAACGTGCACCGCGTCGTGGATACCGCGTTCTCCGAGTGGCCGGGTCGTGACCCCGAGCCGTACGAGGTCTGGGCGTCGGACGACCTCGTGCATCCGAAGTTCGCGCCCGAGATCTCACCGCTCGCGTTCGACAGGGACGAGCTCGTGGGTGCCCTCCTCGCATTCGACTACCCCGAGCACAGCGAGGGCTGGATCACGCAGCTCGCCACCAAGGCCAGCCACCGAAGGCGGGGGATCGGGCGGGCGCTCCTGCGGACGACGTTCGGCTGGTTCTTCGAACGCGGCCGGCGGGCCGCCGGCGTCTCCACCGACTCGCGGACCGGCGCGCTCGGCCTGTACGAGAAGGTGGGGATGCGCGTGCAGCGCCAATACACCCGCTACACCAAGCGTCTCGGCTGAGCGGGGGATAATCGTCAGGACCACGCCGTCCGGCGCGGCGCGATGATGGGGAGGATCGCGATGGAGCAGGGCACGCGCGCCCAGTTGGTCGAGCGCTACAAGGAAGGGACCCGCGTCTTTGCCGAGGCGCTCGAAGGGATCACCGATAGTGAGCTCGACGCTCGTCCCGGGCCGGAGGAATGGACGCCCCGAGAGGTGGTCCATCACATGGCCGATAGCGAGATGACGTCGGCGATCCGGCTTCGTCGGCTGATCGCCGAGGACGCGCCGACGATCCAGGGCTACGACCAGGAGGAGTACGCCCATCGCCTCTTCTACGGGGACCGCCCGATCGAGGCGTCGTTGGAGGCGGT
>DASXTX010000097.1:0-10899 GCA_036505195.1 Actinomycetota bacterium | reverse complement strand
CGGCGACGATGCGGGTCTCGAACATGACCGTGTACCGGCTGATCAAGAGCGGTCAGCTGGCGGCCATCCGCGTGGGGAAGAACTACCGGATCCGCGAGTCGGACGTCGACCGGTACCTCTCGGAGCGATCGGTGTAGGTGGGGAACGATGGCCAAGCGGTCGCAGAGCGGTTGGGTGGGTCGACAGGCGGGAGACCGCTTGCTGACCGTGGCCGAGGTCGCGGCCACCATGCGCGTCTCGAACATGACCGTCTACCGGCTGATCAAGAACGGCGACCTGCCCGCCCTGCGGGTGGGGAAGAACTACCGGATCCGCGAGTCGGACGTGGACGTCTACCTCTCGGATCGGTCCGTCCAGGTGGAGGGCGCGTAGTGCCCAGGACCAGGCTCGGTGTCGACGTCGGCTCGACGGCGGTGCGCGTCGCCGAGGTCGCCGCCGGGGACATCCCGGTGATCGTTCGGGCCGCCCAGGTACCGCTCCCGCCGGGTGTCGTGGAGGCCGGCGAGGTCCGCCAGCCCGAGGTCGTGGCCGAGGCGCTCCGCGAGCTCTGGTCCAAGGCCGGGGTGAAGAGCAAGCAGGTCCACCTCGGCGTGGGGAACCAGCGGGTCGTCGTTCGCGAGCTCGCTCTTCCCTGGCTGCCCGAGAAGGAGCTGCGGGACACCCTGGGGTTCCAGGTCCAGGAGTTCATCCCGATGGCCTCGGACGAGGCCGTCCTGGACTTCGACCCCCTGGGCGAGATGGATCAGGGGGGACGACGGATGGTGCGGATCCTCCTGGTGGCGGCGCACAAGCCGATGGTCAACGCCCTGGTCGAGGCCGCCCTGGCGGCCAAGCTCGACCCCCAGGGCATCGACCTGACTCCATTCGCCGTGACCAGAGCCGTCGGGGTTGGGGACGATGGACTGGATCTGGACTCGAGCGGCGACGAGGCCGTCGTCGATATCGGCGCCCAGGTGACCTCGATCTGCGTGCACGACCGTGGTGTGACCAGGTTCGTGCGGATGCTCCCGGCGGGCGGTCGCGACATCACGCTCGCGCTCGCGTCCGCTTTGGGCGTCGACGACGAGATGGCCGAGCGACTCAAGCGCGGCGAGCGGTTCGGCGGGATCGCGGACGCGGTGCCGGCCGTCGGGTCCCCCGCCGACGGAGCTCCGGCCGTCCAGCTGCCGCCACCAGCGGATGCGCTGCCCGTCGACACCATGCCCACCGACCCCCTGCCGGTCGAGGCGCCGCGAGGCGTCCGCGGCGTGCTCGCGGATCCGGCCGAGGTTCGCGACCTCGCGCTCACCCGCGCGGGGAGCTTCGTCGACGAGGTTCGTTCCTCGCTCGAGTTCTACACGGCGCAGATGCCGAACGCGCAGATCGGACGCGTGCTCGTCGTCGGGGGCGGCTCCCGGCTGGACGGCCTGCTCGAGCTGCTCCAAGAGCGGCTGCCGGTCCCGGTCGACCGCGGTCGCCTGTTCGAACGCGCCAAGTCCGAGATCGAGCTGTCCGCAGAGGCGTCCGCCGAGGCCGAGGCCGTGCTCTCGGTCGCCGTCGGCCTGGCGATCCCCGCCCGGAGGCCGGCGTGAGCCACGTCAACCTCCTTCCCTCCGAGCTCCGGGAGCGCCACGCGATACGTCGGACGACGTCGCTGGTCGTCGCGGCCGGTCTCGCGGTGCTCGCCCTGATCGGGATCTTCTACTTCTTCCAGGTCCAGCAGCTCTCGCAGGTGCAGTCGGACCTGGAGGCGCAGCAGAGCCGGAACGCCCAGCTCGAGACCCAGATCGCCTCGTTGCGGGAGTTCGCGGACCTGCAGGCGGAGCTGGCCTCGAAGGAAGCGCTCGTGGGCGAGATCTTCGTGAACGAGGTGTCGTGGTCGAGCGCGCTCCTGGACGTGTCCCGGGTGATCCCCGACGCGTCCTATCTGACGAACCTGACCGGGCAGATCACCCCGACGGTGATCGGCGAGGTCGCCACGGCGCCGACGGGCGGGACGCCCGAGACCACGCTGATCGGCAACATGACCTTCGCCGGCGTCGCGAACCAGACCGAGACGATCGCCACCTGGATCACGCGGCTCGAGGAGGTCCAGGGGTGGGTCAACGCCTGGGTGAACAGCGCCCAGGAGGATGCCCCCTTCTCCCGCATCTACACCTTCTCCAACGGGCTCGACCTGACGCAGGAGGCGGCGACGGCTCGCGGACAGGGGGTCTCCCCGTGAACCGCCGCGCCCCCATCATCGCCGGCGTCATCGCACTGGCCGTTGCCCTCCTTGCCGTGTTCCTGCTCGTCCGCCCCAAGATGAGCGATGTGAGCACGACGGAGGACGACCTCCAGGCCGCCGAGGACCAGGAGATCACCCTGGCCGCCCAGCTCAACGCCCTCCAGGATGCGCAGGCGGCGGCGCCGGAGACCGAGCAGGAGATCGCCGCGATCGACGCGGAGGTCCCGCCGACCGCCGACCTGCCGAGCCTGTTCCGTCTGCTGCAGGGTGCGGCCGACCGCTCCGTCGTGGACTTCTTCTCATTCACGCCGGGAACCCCGGTGCCGAACACGGCCGGGACCTTCTCGACGATCGCCTCGCAGGTCACGGTGAGCGGCGGGTACTTCGCGATCGACGAGTTCCTGTTCCTGCTCGAGACGCTCCCGCGGGCGGCGAAGGTCACGACGCTTGCCGTGACGTCGTCGTCGGCCGCGAGCGGTGAGACCACGACCACGACCTCGACCAGCAGCCTGCAACTCCAGGTGACGGTCGAGTTCTACACCACGGACACGAGCGCCGGGCCAGGTTCTGTCCCAGGCCCGAGCGACATCACCGGTACAGGAGCGTAGCCATGCAGATCACCCCCCGAGACAAGAAGATCCTGCAGATCGCAGGGGTCGCGCTCCCCCTGTTGCTGCTCGTGTACTTCTTCGTGCTGCGACCGGACGACGGCGAAGATCTCGCGCTTCCCAGCGGCCCCACGGGCATCACCGGGAGCACCGGCGCGCCCACGGAGTCGCCGAGCGTGACGCCGTCCCCGACGCCCCGCGAGACGCTGCCGCCCGTGTCGCTGGCCGGATCAAGGGATCCCTTCTCGATCCCTCCCGGTCTCGAGCTGTCCACGGGCGGCAGCGTCAGCCCCACCACGACGGTGGCGCCCGGCACGACGACGACCCCGGCGACGACGACGTTCCCGCCGGTCACGACGACGTTCCCGCCGGTCACAACCACGTCGACCTTCCCGCCGCCGCCGCCGCCGACCACGACCACCACGCCTCCGCCAGGGGGCGGCGGCGGCGAGCACCCCGGGAACAAGATCCTGATCGGCGGGCACGACGTGAAGCTGATCAGTGTGGCCGGCGGCGGGAAGAAGCTCGACGTGACGGTCGACGGCAAGGTCTACACGGCGGAGCCGGGGGCCACGTTCGACGACAACTTCAAACTCGTGAAGATCGACGGGAAGTGCGCCACGTTCCTGTTCGGCGATCAGAGCTTCGAGCTCTGCGAGAAGTAGGACCTCGGGACGCGGCGCCACGACGCCGGTGGTCCGGGTTCGTATCAACGGGGTCGGGGAGCGCTGCCGGAGGCACCGGCGCCGCGCACGGGGGAGCGGCGGCCGGTCCGAGAGGGCGGCCTCGGTGACGGGGCCGCCCTCCACCCATCCCGGGAATCCCGGGCCGTGCACGGGTAGCTCCGAGCCGTTCCCTCCTGGTCCGATCGGCGGTGCCGAGGGAGCCGTCTCCTATGATGAACCCATGTTGCGCCTGCTCACGGCCGGTGAATCCCACGGGAGGGCGCTCGTCGGTGTGCTCGAGGGCCTGCCGGCCGGCGTCCCCGTGTCGCCCAAGGAGATCGCGGCCGAGCTCGCGCGGCGGCGTCACGGCCACGGGCGGAGCGGGCGACAGAAGCTCGAAGGCGACCGTTTCGAGATCGTCTCCGGAGTCCGTCACGGCCTCACGCTGGGCAGCCCGATCGGGGTCACGATCGAGAACGCGGAGTGGGACGAGAAGTACCGGGACCTGATGTCCGTCGAGGGCGTTGCGGATCCGGGGGAACGCCTGACGCGGCCTCGGCCCGGACACGCGGACCTGGCCGGCGCCTTGAAGTACGGGTTCGACGACGTCCGCAACGTCCTGGAGCGTGCGAGCGCGCGCGAGACGGCCATGCGGGTCGCGCTGGGCGTGTTCTGCAAGGCCCTGCTCGCCGAGCTCGGGATCGCGGTGGTCTCCCACGTCGTGCGGATCGGCAAGGTCGCGGTGCGCTCGCCGCGCGTGCCGCGCCCCGAGGACCTGGAGACGGTCGATGCGTCGCCGGTCCGATGCCTCGACGACGTGGTCGCCGACCGGATGGTGGCCGAGATCGATCGCGTCCGCAAGGCCCGCGACACCGTCGGGGGGGTGTTCGAGGTGATCGCGTTCGGGTGCCCCCCCGGGCTCGGCTCCCACGTCCATTACGACCGGAAGCTCGATGCGCGTCTCGCCCTGTCGCTGATGAGCATCCAGTCGGTCAAGGGCGTCGAGGTGGGGGACGGGTTCGCCGCGGCGTCCAAGCCAGGCTCGCGCGCCCACGACGAGATCGTGACCGGCCGCGGCGGGTTGCGGCGGAAAAGCTCGCGGTCGGGCGGGATCGAGGGAGGCATCAGCACGGGCCAGCCGATCCGCGTTCGGGCGGCGATGAAGCCGTTCTCCACCGTGCCGAAACCGCTGGCGACGGTCGATCTGGCCACGGGAAGACCGGAGGTGGCGATCACGCAACGGACGGACGTCTGCGCCGTCCCCGCGGGCGCGGTGGTCGGCGAGGCGACGGTCGCGTTCGTGCTGGCGCAGGCGGTCCTGGAGAAGTTCGGCGGCGACGCCCTCCCCGAGACGCGCCGAAACCTCGACGCGTTCGTGGCCGGGCTGCGGTGAACGCCACACGCGCCGCGGTGGGCCGATCGTGATCGTCTACCTCGTCGGGATGCCGGGGTCCGGCAAGTCGACCGTGGGCCCGGAGCTCGCGCGGCGGCTCGGCGTGCCCTTCGTCGAGCTGGACGAGCGCATCGAGCACGCCGCGGGCTCCTCGGTCCGCGAGATCTTCGAACGCGACGGCGAGGCCCGCTTCCGCGAGCTCGAGGCGGCGGCCCTCGTCGAGGCTGCGTCGCACGACCCGTCGGTCGTCTCGTGCGGCGGCGGGGTCGTGCTCGAACCGGCCAACCGCGTCTCGCTGCGGGCGACGGGCGAAGTGGTGTTCCTCTCGGTCCCGCTCGAGGTGCTCGCGGAGCGGGTTCGGCCCGGGGCCGACCGTCCGCTGATCCGCTCCGAAGGCGACCTCGAGCGCCTGTTCCGTGACCGAGAGCCGCTGTACCGCGAGTTCGCCGCCCACGTCGTCGACGCGAGCGGACCCGTGGAAGACGTGGCCGCGGCGATCGAGAAGGAGCTCCTGCGATGGAGCGCGTGAGCGTTCCGATGCTCGGGCGGGCGTACGAGGTCTGCATCGGGTCGGGCGTGCTCGCGCACGCCGACGAGCTCGTGCCGGCGCTCGTGGGCGCCGAGCGCGCGTTCGTGATCGCCGACGCTCCCGTCGCCGAGCGCTACCTCGCCGCCCTGTCGGACGGTCTCGCCGCGCGCGGTCTGGGCGTGGTGCACCTCGGCGTGCCCGAGGGCGAGGAGGCCAAGTCGCTGCAGGTCATGAACGCGCTCGAACGCCAGCTCGCCACCCAGGTGGCGCACCGGGACGACCCGATCGTCGCGCTCGGGGGCGGAGCGGTCGGGGACCTTGCCGGGTTCGTCGCGGCCACGTACATGCGCGGGGTCCCGTTCGTGCAGGTGCCCACGACGCTCACCGCCCAGGTGGACGCGGCGATCGGCGGCAAGACCGGCGTCAACATCCCCGAGGGCAAGAACCTCGTGGGCGCCTTCCACCAACCCATCGCGGTGCTGGCCGACGTGGGGACCCTCGCCACGCTGCCCGATCGAGCGTTCCGGAGCGGACTCGCGGAGGTGGCGAAGTACGCGCTCACCCTCGATCTCGAACTGCTCGAGATGCTCGAGCACGATCCCTCACCCCTGCTCGAGCGGGAACCGGCACTCCTGGAGGAGGTGGTGACCCGGTGCGTGCGCGCCAAGGCCGCGGTGGTCGCGGTGGACGAACGCGACGAAGGCCGCCGCCTGATCCTGAACTACGGCCACACGCTCGGCCATGCGCTCGAGCGCCTCGACGCGTTCGCCGGCCGGACGCACGGCGAGGCGATCTCTCCGGGG
Organism: Actinomycetota bacterium; assembly: GCA_036505195.1. GTDB lineage: Bacteria > Actinomycetota > UBA4738 > UBA4738 > HRBIN12 > DASSJM01. The sequence continues at coordinate 4,695 of DASXTX010000097.1, read as the reverse complement.
ATGGTGTTCGCGGCCCGGCTGTCCGAGGCGCTCGGCCGTGGCCCGTCGGGCCTCGCGGCGCGGCACGTCCGGTTGCTCGCGTCGCTGGGGCTCGAGACCGACGGCGGGCTCCCGCCCCCCGAGGAGGTCCTCTCGGCCATCCGGATGGACAAGAAGTACCGCGGCGGGGCGCGCTTCGTACTGTTGGAGGACGTCGGCCGCCCGTTCGTGGAAGAAGCGGTCCCGGAAGCGCTGCTCCGTACCACGCTCGACCGGTCCGGCTCGGGCGCGCAGGCGATGGGGGGTTGAGGATGCGGGTGCTGTTCCTGTTCGGCCCGAACCTCGGGGCACTCGGACGCCGGGAGCCCGAACGGTACGGCACGCAGACGCTCGAGGAGATCATGGGCGAGGTGTCCGAACGGGGTTCCCGGCTCGGGCACGAGCTCACATGGCGCCAGAGCGACCACGAGGGCGAGCTGATCGGGTGGCTGAACGGCGCCGCGGCCGAGGGGTTCCAGGCCGTCGTCGCCAACCCCGGCGCGCTCTCGCACACCTCGTACGCCCTCCGCGACGCGGTCGAGGGCTGCGGGCTGCCGGTGATCGAGGTCCACATGACGAACATCTACGCGCGCGAGGAGTTCCGCCGGCACTCCGTGATCTCGGCGGCGTGCCGCGCGACGATCGCCGGTGCGGGTGCGGGCGGCTACCACGTCGCGCTGGAGGCGCTCCCGTGGATCACGGGCTGAGACGCTCGCACCTCGGCGAACGCCTCCGCGAGTTCGAGGTCGAGGGGCTGATCGTCACGCGTCTGCCCAACGTTCGCTACCTCACGGGGTTCACGGGGTCGAACGCGCAGGTCGTGGTCGCGGCGGACGGCTCGGCCGTGTTCCTGACCGACGGCCGATACGGTGCACAGTCCAGCCACGAGGTGCCCGACCTGCCCCGGACCGTCTATCGGCAGGGGTACCCGCAACCGCTGGTCGACGCCTGTCGGGTTCTCGAAATCGGTCGGGCGGGGTTCGAACGCCACGCGCTCACCTACGAGGGATGGGAGCAGCTCACGGACCGGGCCGAGGGCCTCGAGCTCGTGCCGGTCGGCCCCGAGGTCGAACAGCTTCGCCGAACCAAGGATCCCGAGGAGATCGCGCTGGTCGACCGCGCCCAGGGCTGCGCGGACCGGGCGTTCGAAGCGGTGGTCCTGGGCGGCGGCCTGCGGGAGGGCGTGACCGAGCGCGCGTTCGCGTTGGTGCTCGAAACCGCGATGGTCGAGGCCGGCGCCGAGGATCGCGCGTTCGACTCGATCGTCGCGTTCGGCGACCACGCGGCCGAACCCCATCACCACCCCACCGACCGGGAGCTCGCCCGCGGCGACATGGTCAAGCTCGACTTCGGCGCGCGCGCGGACGGGTACCACTGCGACATCACGAGGACCGTGGCGTTCGGCGAGCCCGACCCTCGGTTGCGCGAGATCCGAGACGTGGTCGCTGCGGCCCAGCGGGCGGGGATCGACGCCGTGCGTCCCGGGGTCTCCACGGTCGAGGTGGACGCCGCGGCGCGGTCGGTGATCGTCGACGCGGGACACGGTGAATCGTTCCCGCACGGGCTCGGTCACGGGGTCGGCCTCGAGATCCACGAGGCGCCGTCCCTGCGCTGGGACGGGGGCGAGGAGCTGGTCGAGGGGATGGTCGTCACGATCGAGCCCGGTGTGTACATTCCCGGGCTCGGAGGCGTCCGGATCGAGGACATGGTCGAGGTGACCGCCGACGGACGCCGGGAGATCCCTCGAGCCACCAAGGGGCTGATGGTGCTGTGAGCGTGTCCACCAACGACCTGAAGAACGGCATGACGCTCGAGCTCGACGGCACGCTGTTCCAGGTGGTCGAGTTCCAGCACGTCAAGCCGGGAAAGGGTGGCGCGTTCGTCCGCACCAAGCTCCGCAACGTCAAGACGGGCTCGGTGGTCGAGCGCACCTTCAACGCCGGCGTCAAGGTCGGCCTCGCGATCGTCGAGCGCAAGGACATGCAGTACCTGTATCGCGACGGCGAGTCGCTGACGTTCATGGACATGTCGTCGTACGAGCAGATCCCGGTCCCGGCCGAGATCGTCGGGGACGGCGCGAGCTGGCTCTCGGAAGGGGCGACCGCGCAGGTGGCGATGCACCAGGGCACCCCGATCGGGGTCGAGCTGCCGGCCTCGGTCACGCTGGCGATCACGAAGACCCAACCCGCCGTGAAGGGCGACACCAAGACCAACGCCATGAAGCCCGCCGTGCTCGAGACCGGCGCCGAGATCCAGGTGCCGATGTTCGTCGAAGAGGGGGAGCGCGTGAAGGTCGACACGAGGTCGGGCGCCTACATGGAACGGGTCAAGTGACTGCTTGAGCTCGCGCAGGCAGGAGCGGCGCCTCGCGATCGAGATCCTGTTCCAGGCCGACGTGACCGGGAACGACGGACGTTCGGCCCTCGCCGGCTGGGTCGAGTCCGGACGGACCGTGCCTCCGTTCACGCGCGCGCTCGTCGAGGGCGTGACCGATCACCTGGCGGAGCTCGACGAGACGATCGGGGCACACTCGGAGGGGTGGACCATCGACCGGATGGCATCGGTCGACCGCACGGTCCTTCGGGCCGCCGTCTACGAACTGGCCTTCGACCGCGCGGTCCCGGTGGGCGTGGCGATCGACGAGGCGGTGCGCGCGGCCAAGGACCTGTCGACGGATGACTCGGGGCGGTTCGTGAACGGGATCCTCGGCAAGATCGCGAGCGAACTCGATCCGGAGGCCGAGGGGCTGAGCTGACGGGCGAGGCTATTCGGAGGTCTGCGCCTTGCCCTCGGACCGCTTCTCGGCGTCGTCCGAGGTCCCTGCCTCCTCGGATCCGGAGGCGCCCTCGGACATCCCCTTCTTGAACTCGCTCGAGGACTTGCCCAGCGACCGGGCGAGATCGGGGAGCTTCTTCGCTCCGAAGAGGAAGACGATCAGTGCCACGATGCCGACGATGACCCACTCGTTCATCAGGACTCCCGCCCTTCGGTGTCGGACCCCAGTGTACGCCCCGAGGGCCGTTCGGAGGTCCGGTGGCGGGACCGTGCTATCCTCGGCCCGAACTTCCGCCCTTTAAGTCCGGTCCCGAGAGGCCGGGAAGGGAGCCGAGGACGGTGTGCGCTCGACCACGACGCCCTGCCGCGGGCGCGGCCGGGCGTTGCTTCGTGTGGGGCTCGAGGGACGCCGCCTGATGCCGGCCGCGAGGTTGATGGACGAGGCCGAGGTGCGCCGGGCGGTCACGCGGATCGCGCACGAGATCATCGAGCGCAACAAGGGCGCCGAGGCGGTCGTCCTGGTGGGGATCGCTGCCCGCGGCGACGACCTCGCCCGGCGGCTGGCGGCGGAGATCGGCCGGATCGAGGGGCGGACCGTCCCCGTGGGTGCGCTCGACATCACCTTCTACCGGGACGACATCGGGATCCGGGCCGAGGCGCCCGAGGTGCACGAGACCCGGATCGACTTCGACATCAACGGGTGGACCGTCGTGCTGGTCGACGACGTCCTGTTCACGGGGCGGACGATCCGCTCGGCGCTCGACGCGCTCGTCGACTTCGGGCGCCCGACCGCGATCCAGCTGGCGGTGCTCGTCGATCGGGGACACCGCGAGCTGCCGATCCGCGCCGACTTCGTCGGCAAGAACGTGCCGACCGCCGGGACCGAAGAGGTCAAGGTGCGGCTGCTCGAGGTCGACGGCCTCGACGAGGTGACGATCGTGCAGGCGGATCGGTGACGCGCGGGCTGGCGAGACGGCACGTGCTCGACCTCGACGACTTCGGCCGCGAGGAGATCGACCGGGTGCTCGACACCGCGGTCGAGATGAAGGAGATCTTGCGGCGGCCGATCAAGCGCGTGCCGGCCCTGCGGGGCAAGACGGTCGTGAACATGTTCTACGAAGCCAGCACGCGCACGCGGGTCTCGTTCGAGCTCGCGGCCAAGAACCTCTCGGCCGACGTCGTCAACGTCAGCGCCTCCGGCAGCTCGGTCGAGAAGGGCGAGTCGATCGTCGACACGATCAAGACGCTCGAGGCGCTCGGCGCCGAGACGATCGTGATCCGCCACGCGCAGTCGGGCGCGCCGTACCTGGCCGCGGCGCACACCCACGCCTCGGTCATCAACGCCGGCGACGGCTGGCACGCCCACCCCACCCAGGCGCTGCTCGACCTGTTCACGATGCGGGAACGGTTCGGCTCGATCGCCGGGCTCTCGGTCGTGATCGTCGGCGACGTGCTCCATAGCCGGGTCGCGCGCTCGAACATCTGGGGACTCACCAAGATGGGCGCCCGGGTGACGCTCTGCAGTCCGCACAGCCTGCTGCCCGTCCTCGGCGATCCGTCGCCCGGCCCGGAGCCGCCCTGCGGGTGCGGCGCCCACCTGCCGCCGGTTCGGGTCGAGCCGGCGATCGAGGCGGCGCTGGAAGGCGCCGACGTCGTGATGGCGCTGCGCATGCAGCTCGAGCGCCAGAGCGGCGGCCTCCTGCCGAGCTTACGGGAGTACGTGCGCCGCTACCAGCTCAACGCCGAGCGGCTCAGGCTGGCGCGACCGGAGGCGCTGGTCATGCACCCCGGCCCGATGAACGAAGGGATCGAGATCGCGCCGGACGTCGCCCACGGCCAGCAGTCGGTGATCCAGGCGCAGGTCACCAACGGCGTGGCGGTGCGGATGGCCCTCCTCTACCT
>DASXTX010000096.1:0-17952 GCA_036505195.1 Actinomycetota bacterium | reverse complement strand
GACCGGACCCGGATCGTCCCCGAGGGCATCCCGCGGTTCACCGAGGTCGGCTGGGGCTCGGTGCTCGTGGACGGGATGGTCGCCGCGCGGTGGCGGCTGTTCGAGACGAAGGCGGACGCGCGGCTACGCATCGAACCGTTCCGTCGCCTGACGCGCGAGGAGCGCGTCGACACCCAGGAGGAGGCCGGGCGACTCGCTACCTTCCTCGCGCCCGAGACGGACGTGCGCGTCGAAGTCAGGGCGCGCGCCGCGATCGCATCGGGGTGAGGTGCTGCCGTTCGCGGGAGTTGGCGTCCTGCAGAGCCAAGAAGGCTCCGCCCCCCGGGCTCAGCGGGCGAATCGGCGGTCGGGCACGAACCACATCAGCGCGACCAACACCCAGAGCGCGTACGAGATCCACGGGCTCACGAACGCGAGCGGCACCGCCGCCGCGTAGATCACGAGTGACGCGTACCCCTTGACGTCCGAGCCGATCCCCCGCGCCACGGCCGAGTCCGGTCCGTTCGCACGGATCAGCGCACGGACGAGCAGGCTGTAGGCGAAGCCGGCCACGAGCGCCACCACGCCGTAGGCCGCCGCGGGCAGCGGATATCGGTACTCCTCGCGCAGCCACTCCGTCAGCACCGGGATGAGCGAGAGCCAGAACAGGAGGAACAGGTTCGTCCACATGACCGCTCCACTGATCCGATCAGCGGCGCGCAGGAGATGGTGGTGGTTGTTCCAGTAGATCGCCACGAAGGTGAAGCTGAGCGCGTACGCGACCAGGCCCGGCAGCAGGTCATCCCGCACGTCCACGAGCGTGTGCCCCTGCGGAGCCTGCAGCTCCAGGGCCATGATGGTGATGATCACCGCGAACACCGCGTCGGAGAACGCCTCCACGCGCTCCGAGCCGAGCTCGATCAGGCCGCGCCGTCCCGCCATGCCGCCGATGATAGGAGCACTCCGACTCGCAAGGGCGGGGCCGAGTGGTCGAACGCAGACATCGGCCCGATGGGGGAATTGTCCCCTAAAGACACCGGGGCTAGCCTTCGGGGAAGAGACGGGATCCGCTTCGAGCCTCGGGAGCGTGCCACAGGGAGGACACCGAGATGCCCCGATACACCCTGCTCACCGGCGACTTCTACATCCTGTACCCGGACCTCCCGAACAGCGGCCCACAGCCCGACGGAGACACGATCAGTTTCCTGCCGGACAACGACGACATCGTGCTGGGCCTCCCGCGGTTCAGCGGCATGTGGCCCGATCGCAAGCACCTGGGCACGTACAGCGTCCGGTTCGAGGGCATCGACGCCCTGGAGACGCACTACCTGAACCGGCACCAGAACCTCGAGTTCGCCGAAGCGGCGCGCGACGAGCTCCTCACCCGGGTGGGCTTCACCGGCGTGCAGTTCATCCAGGGTCGCCCCAACAACGTCGCGAGCGCCGACGTTCACCCGATGCGCGGACACATCATGGCCAACGGCATCGAGAGCAACGGGCGCATCCTCGGCCTCGTCTACCCGGGGCCGTACCCGGGACCCGAGACGGACGGCGAGCACGTGTTCGTCGACGAGCCCAAGCTCGACGCGAGCGTGAACGCCCAGATCCTGGCGCTCGGCCTCGCGTACGCAGAGCTCTACAGCACCATGCCGCTCGACCTCATCGCCCACATGCGCGGCATCATCACGAAGGCGCGAACAGGCGGCGAGGGGTTCTGGAGCAAGGAGGCCGTCACGACCACCGCGACGGTGCTCCTGAACGACCTCTCCAGCCTTCCCGACCTCGTGATGTTCCCGAAGCTGTACAGGCGGCTGGTCAAGTACTTCGAGGACGGGAACGTCGGCCTCGGGAACTTCGACACGTGGGTCCGGGCCGACCCGGTCGGGCGAGACGACCGCGCGCTCCTGCCGACGGGCGAGGTGGGCAACCTTCACGACCTCTTCGAGGTCGACCCCGCCGGTGGCATCAGGCTCCGGTTCCCCCCCGAGGAGCTCATGTTCGATCCCGACCCCGCCTGAGTCGGACGCGAGGTGTGAACTACACCTAGTTCCCGTATTGGAGCGTCTCTGGGCGTTCGAGCAAGAGCACGACCGCGCGCCGCTCGGCGACCGGTCGGTGTTCGATGCCTCGGGGAACGACGACGATGTCGCCCGCGGCGAGCTCGACGGCGTCGCGATCCTGGAGCTCGATCCGCAGGGCGCCCTCCCAGCACAGGAACAGCTCGTCCTCGTCGTGGTGGTGCCAGGGGAACTCCCCCTCGACCGCCGTGATCCGGACGATCGCGTCGTTCACGGTGACGAGGTTCCTCGGCTCGAACGGCCGGTCCAGCCCGCTCGCCGCCTCGGGGATCGAGATCGGCGCAGCTGCACGCTCGTCGCTCATCTCACGACCCTCCGCTTCGTCCTCCTCGAGCGCCAGACGCTACTCGGTCCGCTTGCCGACCGATCGAACGCCGCGGGCCCTATCCGACGGCCCGGGACGTGAGGGCGAGGGATGTGTGCTGCCCCTGCGTCGTCCGGGCATGCTCGGCGAGGCCGGACGGCTCGGCGTCGGCGTTCGCGCCGCGAGATCCGGCATCGCTCGGTACCTCGCCTGCAGACCGCGCCGCCTCGCGATCCAGACGAGCGGCGACATCACCGCGCGAACGAGCCCCGGCGCCACCGGCGCCCGTACCTCCGGCTCGAACTCGCGCATGAACATCGCCAGCTCGAGCGGCCTGGGCATCCCGCTCGGGAACGTGCGTCCCTCGCGCGCGAGCGCCGCGACCGTCTCGAACAGCTCCTCCATGCGGAGGGCGGGCCGGACCTCGACGCGGACCCTCGCGGGCCGCTCGCCGGCGTTCGCGAACCGATGCGACGTACCCGCCGGCACGATCACCTCGTCGCCCGACTCGGCGGTCACCCAACGGAGTCCTTTCTTGAACCGCATGGTCCCGCTCGTGACCTCGAACCGCTCCTCCTGCGTCGGGTGGACGTGACCGCCAGGCACGCGGCCGCCGGGCGGCACCTCCAGCTCGAACCCGAGGAGCTCGCCTCCGGTGTCCTCGGCCGTCGTCGTGAAGACGAAGCGTTCCCCCGACACCGGGTTGTCCACGATCAGCCCTGCGTGTGCCATGACGATCTCCTCCCGTCGAGTCCTCAGGCGCTCCGTCGCCGAAGCACCTCGCGTCGCTGCCGGTACTCCTCGGCCGTGATCTCGCCCCGCGCGTAGCGTTCGCCGAGGATCTCCTCGGCCGAGTGCGTCCGCCCGCGATCGTCGCGACGGCGGAACAGGAACCACGCGCCGACGAGCACGGCGATCCAGAAGAGCGGGAACACGAGGAACCACGGTCCGCCGTGCCAACCCGCCTCCGCCAGGATCGTCGCCACCATGTCGATCACCTCCTCCGATTCGATGCATCCATGCTCCGCGCGGGGGGCGCGCTCGTCGTCGGCCCACGGGAGGCTTCGAGAGCGCTCCCCCGGGGGACGGGGTCCGCCTTCGACGAGCGCTCGTACCGCGCGGGGAGTAGGCGCCGATGCTCCACGGCGGCGATGACGCACGCCGGGCACCGGCCTAGGCTGCGATGCAGATGGCCATGAGCGTGTTGGAGCACCCGGACGTCGCTTCGCGGAGGGCACGGCAGGTAGACGCCGCGGCGGCCCTTGCGCTCGCCGTGTTCCTCGTGGTCGGCACGTATTTCGCCTCGCAGGACCAACCGGCGCGCCGTCCGTTCGATGCGGGCACGGTCGTGCTGCTGATCGCCGCGGCGGGGGCGCTCGCGTTCCGTCGCCGGTGGCCCGTCGGCGTGCTGTGGTTCGTCTTCGCGGTGGATCTGACCTACTTCGCCCTGAACTACGCTCCCGGCCCGATCTGGCTCACCCTGGTCATCTCGTCGTTCACGGCCGTCGTCGAAGGGCACCTGCGGGCGGCGGTGACCGCTGCCGCCGTCGGCTTCGTGATCTTCCCGTGGCTGGACTACGTGCTGCGGGACCGACCCGCGCCCCCGATCGCCAACCTCGTCGGCCTCGCCGCCTGGCTCCTCGTCATCCTCGGCGCCGGGTTGATCTTCCGCACGCGGCGGGAGCGTGTCGTCGAGGCGGCCCGGATGCGCGACGAGGAGCGGCTCCGGCGAACGAGCGAGGAGCGACTCCGGATCGCCCGGGAACTGCACGACGCCCTCGGCCATCACCTGTCGCTCATCAACGTCCAGTCCGGGGTCGCGCTCCACCTGAACGAGGAGCTCCCCGAGCAGACGCGCGCCTCGCTCACCGCGATCAAGGAGGCGAGCAAGGAGGCCCTCGGCGAGCTGCGCTCGGTCCTCGAGATCCTCCGGGAGGGGAGCGAGTCGGCCCCTCGAACGCCTGCCCTGACGCTCGATCGGCTCGACGACCTGGCGGCGCAGGCGGCCACCGCCGGCCTGGAGGTCCGAACCGAGACCGAGGGCGAGGCCCGGCCGCTCCCGTTCGGCGTCGAGGCGGCGGCGTTCCGCATCATCCAGGAGGCGCTGACCAACGTGACGCGCCATGCGGGACAGGCGACCGCGACGGTCCGCGTTGCCTACGGGGCGCGCGACCTCACGGTCGAGGTCGATGACGACGGCCGTGGGCCCACCACGACGAGCGCGACCCCCGGTGGCAAGGGGATCCTCGGCATGCGCGAGCGGGCCTCGGCGCTCGGCGGATCGCTCGACGCGGGGCCGCGGCCGGGTGGTGGCTTCCGGGTGAAGGCCACGCTTCCGCTGGATGGTGCCGCGTGATCCGCGTCCTGCTCGCCGACGACCAGGCGCTGGTGCGAGCAGGCTTCCGAGCCCTGCTCGATGCGCAACCGGACATCGAGGTGGTGGGCGAGGTCGAGGACGGCGCCGGGGCGCTCCGGGAGGCGGTCGAGCTCACACCGGACGTCCTGTTGATGGACATCCGGATGCCGGGGATGGACGGTCTCGAGGCGACCCGGAGGATCCTGCAGGAGGAGCGCCTCGACCGGACGCGGATCGTGATCCTCACGACGTTCGACGAGGACGACTACGTCTACGAAGCCCTCCGCCTCGGCGCTAGCGGCTTCCTCGTCAAGGACACCGAGCCCGACGTCCTCCTGCAGGGCGTCCGAGCCGTGGCCCGCGGAGATCCGCTGCTGTCACCCACCATCACGCGGCGACTCATCGGCGCCGTGACCACGCGGGACTCCTTCCCTGCCGGGTCCCAGCCCGATCGCATCCTGGCCACCGTCATGTTCAGCGACATCGTCGCCTCGACCGCGCGAGCGGCCCAGATCGGGGACCGGAACTGGCGCAACGTCCTGGATCGCCACGACGAGCTCGTTCGCAAGCTCTTGACCGAGCACGGCGGGCGCGAGATCAAGACGACCGGCGACGGCTTCCTGGCGTTGTTCGACGCGCCGACCCGTGCGATCCGCTGCGCGCTGGCGATCCGCGACGAACTGCGCGCGCTCGAGATCGACGTTCGGATCGGGATGCATTCGGGCGAGGTCGAGATGCGCGGGGACGACGTCGGAGGGATCGCGGTCAACATCGGTGCCCGGGTGGCGTCCGCGGGTGCCCCCGGCGAGGTGCTGGTGTCGAGCACCGTCCGCGAGCTCGTGAGCGGCTCGGGCCTCGGATTCGAAGACCGGGGCGACCACGAACTCCGGGGCGTCCCGGACCGGTGGCGGTTGTTCGCGGTCGCCGGGCCTCGGCCATGAGCGACGGCGACGGGCGGCCGATGATCCGCGTGCTGCTGGCCGACGATCAGGCGCTCGTTCGGGCGGGGTTCCGATCGCTGCTGGACGCGATGGACGACATCGAGGTCGTCGGCGAAGCGAACGACGGCGAGGAGGCCGTTCGGCTCGCGTCCGAGCTCGAACCCGACGTCGCGCTGATGGACATCCGGATGCCGGAGCTCGACGGACTCGCCGCCACACGCGCGATCGTCGAGGACGAGCGCCTGGCCGGCGTGCGGATCGTGATCCTGACGACGTTCGGACTGGACGAGTACGTCTTCGAGGCGATCCGCTCGGGGGCGAGCGGCTTCCTCGTCAAGGACACGGAACCCGAGGAGCTGATCCACGCGGTCCGGGTGGTGGCGGCGGGCGAGGCGTTGCTGTCGCCGAACGTGACCAAGCGCCTGCTCGCCGAGTACGCGACCCACGCCAAGGAGCCACCCGAGCCCGGTGGACTCGACGAGCTCACCGAACGCGAACGCGAGATCGTCGCCCTCGTCGGGGAGGGCCTGTCGAACCAGGAGATCGCCGAACGGCTGTTCCTGAGCCCGGCCACGGCGAAGACGCACGTGAGCCGCGCGATGAGCAAGCTCGGCGTTCGGGACCGCGCCCAACTCGTGGTGATCGCCTACGAGTCCGGCCTCGTCCGCCCCGGCTGGCTGGAGTAGGCGGCGGTCCCGTCACCCGGCCGCTCCAGGCTCGTCCCTCCCGAACTCCACGTGGTCAGACGTCGAGCAGCGGCGCCACCCGCTCGCCGAAGAGCTCGAGCTGCTCGATCGGATCTCCGACCGGCCACAGGAACAGGCGCTGGACCCCGGCCTCGGCGTAGCGGGTGAGACGCTCCGCGCACGCCTCCGCCGACGCGACCAGCAACCGTTCGCCGAGCTCCTCGGTCGCCCGCCCGAGCGTGGGCGCCACCCACTCCTCCAGGACGTAGCGGACGCGCGCCGGATCGTCCTCGACTCGGAAGAACATGGTGGCGAGCGCGTTCGGGTACGTCTCGGGATCCTTGCCGTGCAGCGGCAGCTGTCGGCGCAGCCGATCCCACGACCCCACGAACCCCTCGGGGGTGGTGTTGTAGGCGGAGGCGATCCAGCCGTCCCCAAGCCGGGCTACCCGTCGGAGCCCGGCGTCGGAGCCCCAGCTCCCGACCCAGATCGGCGGGCCACCGTCCTGGGCGGGCGGAGGCTCGAGGCGGATGGCGCGGGTCGAGTAGAACGCGCCCTCGAACGGCTCACCGTCGGGGTGCCAGAGCGACCGGAGTGCGCCGATCGCCTCCTCGAACCGCGGCCACCGCTCGTCCCACGCCAGCCCCGCGGCCTCGTAGTCGGGCGCGTACGAGCCCGGCCCGACGCCGACGACCAGGCGGCCGCCCGAGAGCAGGTCGATCGCGCCGAGCGACTTCGCCAGCGCGATGGGCCCGCGGACCACGGCGAGCGCGATCGTCGTCGCGAGCGTCATGTGCCCGGTCGCCGAGACCACGGACGCGAGCGCCGTCGGCCCGTCTAGCCACGGCCGGCGGTGCTGGAGGTGATCGTTCACCGACACGGCCGTGAAACCGAGCCGTCGAGCGGTTCCCACGTACTCGATCAGCGAGGGGGTCTCGGGTTCGGACTCGCTCCACTGAAGGACCGGGAGATGCACCCCGAGATCCATCGCGCCTCCTCCCACGCTCGGTCTGGCGTCGACGAAGCGTACGCGCGCCAACCGGCGGAGGTGTCTCGGGCTGGGGGGATAACCCCACGCCGAACACGCCTGGTGGCGGGATTGGGTCTGCGCTGCACGGGTCCTAGCCTGCCACCATGGATACCTCGATGACCCTCCCGCCCCCTCCCGTCCAGGTCCCCGCCGCGAACCCGCTCGTCCGCGCGCTCCGCGCGCCGTTCGAGGCTCGGACTTGGAAGGAGACGATCCACCTCCTGCTCAACATGCCGTTCGGCATCGCGACGTTCACGATCATCGTGACCGGCTTCGCGTTGGGCTTCGGCATGCTGATCACGCTCGTCGGGATCCCGATCCTGATAGCGATGCTCTACGTGTCGCGCGCGATGGGCACGGTCGAGCGCGTTCGCGCGGGGCTGCTGCTCGACCTCGACGTGCCGAGCCCGTACCGGCCCGACCCGCCGCGGGACAAGTGGTGGCGCCCGTTCGTCTCGCGCGCGACCGACCCCGCGACGTGGACCGAGATCGTCTACCACCTGCTCTTGCTGCCGGTCGGCGTCATCACGTTCGCCGTGACCCTCACGTTCTGGACGACCGCGCTCGCGCTCCTGTTCCTGCCGGCCTACGCGTGGGCGCTCCCCGAAAACGCCCAGATCGTCGACTCGTGGGTGCGGCTCACCGTCGATACCGCGCCGAACGTGGTCGGGGTCGGCCTCCCCGGCGACGGTTGGGTGATCGACACGCCCGCGGAGTACGCGCTCGTCTCGCTGATCGGGTTCGCCCTGGTGCTGCTCACGCCGTGGGTCGTCCGGGGGCTCGCGACCGGGAACCGGTACCTCGTCCGCGGGATGCTCGGCCGCGACATGACCGCCCGAGTGCAGGAGCTGACGGCGTCGCGCTCGGCGGCCGTGGACCTCGCCGCCGAGGACCGCCGCCGGATCGAGCGCGACCTGCACGACGGGGTGCAGCAGCGCCTGGTCTCGCTGGCGATGGACCTCGGGCGGGCGAAGGAGAAGCTCGACACCGACCCGGGTCGCGCGAAGGAGCTCGTGGACGATGCGCACGAGGAGGCCAAGCGCGCGATCACCGAGGTGCGCGACCTCGCCCGCGGCATCCACCCGGCCGTGCTCACCGATCGGGGGCTCGACGCCGCGCTCTCTGCCCTCGCGGCCCGGTCGCCGGTGCCTGTCGAGGTCAGCGTCGACATCGCGAAGCGGCCGCCCGCCTCGACCGAGGCCGCCGCCTACTTCGTCGTCTCCGAGGCCCTCGCCAACGTCGCGAAGCACTCGAAGGCGACCAAGGCGAACGTCACCGTGCGGCGAGCGGACGACGGCTGGCTCACGATCCAGGTGCAGGACGACGGCGTGGGCGGCGCGTCGATCGTCGAGGGCTCGGGGCTCGCGGGTCTGCGCTATCGGGTCGGGGCGCTCGACGGCGAGCTGCATCTGCTCTCGCCCGAGGGCGGCCCCACCGTCCTGATGGTGGAGATCCCGTGCGTGTCGTGATCGCCGAGGACGGCGTCCTGCTCCGCGAGGGGCTCGGCCGCCTGCTCGCCGACGAGGGGCACGACGTCGTCGGCTCGGTGGAGGACGCGCTCGGCCTGGTCGAGGCCGTCGAACGCGAGCGGCCGGATGTCTGCGTCGTCGACGTGCGGATGCCGCCGACCTTCACCGACGAGGGCCTGCGCGCGGCGATCGAGATCCGCGAGCGCTGGCCCGGCATACCGGTACTCGTGCTCTCGCAGTACGTGGAGGAGCGGTACGCGACCGAGCTGCTCTCGGACGAGTCGGGCGCCGTCGGCTACCTGCTCAAGCAGCGCGTGGCCGACGTGCGCGACTTCCTGGACGCGCTCGAGCGCGTGGCCGGCGGCGGCACCGCCCTCGACCCGGAGGTGGTCGCGCAGCTCCTGGCGCGCGCGCGCCGCCACCCGCAGGACGAGCTCACGCCGCGCGAGCGCGAGGTCCTCGGGCTGATGGCCGAGGGTCTGTCGAACGCCGGGATCGCCGGGCGCCTGGTCGTGACCGAGGGCGCGGTCGAGAAGCACGTGACGAGCATCTTCACCAAGCTCGGTCTCGAACCCGCCGAGACCGATCATCGCCGCGTCCTCGCGGTGCTGCAGTACCTCGAAGATCGCTGACGGGCGAGGATCGGAAGGCGGACGCGAAGCATGCGGAAGGTCGCGTGGGGCATCGGCATCGTGCTGGGGCTCTTCTTCGTTGTCCGCGCGATCGCGGAGCTGGTCGTGATCGACTTCTCCGACCCGGCCACCTACCGGAACGACTGGGGTGGGCCGAGCCTAGCCGGCGTCCTGCTCGTCCACTGCGTGCCGGGACTGGTGGTCGCGGCCCTCGCGGCCGTCGTGTTCGTCCGCCGTTCGAGACGCCGGCGCCGCCTCGGGACGGGCTCGACGAGATCGGCGACCTGATGGAGTGCTTCTCGTTCTGAGGTTCTGGAGCCGGGCACTCAGGCGGTACGGCCGGGTCGATCGCCCCCCGCCGCGATCTCGCGGAGCACGGCGGCCCGGACGCGCTCGCGATCGGCGCTGCGCGTCGCCAGGATCCTCGCCGCCGAGCACGTGTCGTCCCGCACCAGACCGAGCAGCAGGTGCTCGGTCCCGATCGACCGGTGCCCGAGGTGGATCGCCTCGCGGAGCGCGAGCTCGAGCGCCTTCTTCGACCCCGGCGTGAGGGGAACGTGCCCCGACCACGAGCGACCGCCCGCCGTGGCAGCTCGCTCGAGCGCGCCCGGGCCGAAGGTCTCCTCGACCGTCCTTCGCACCTCGTCCAGATCGATGCCGACGCTCCGGAGCGCGTCCGCGTCCCGGTCGGAGAAGGCCGATCGGTCTCGATCGAGTCTCCGGACGTCCTCACGCACATCGGATTCGCCGATCCCGAGCGCATCGAGCGCCCGGGCGCCCGCCGTGTCCGGTGCGCCCAGGATGCCCAGCAGGAGGTGCTGCGTCCCGACGTTCGGACGCCCCCGCTCGCGAGCCTCCTCTTGGGCGAGCGTGACGACCGATCTCGCCTGCGTGGTGAAGCGCTCGAACACCGCTACCTCCTCCGCGCGAGGAGGCGGCCCCTCGCGTGCTTCTTGTGCACGGCCTGGCGGCTGACGCCGAGCTCGTCGGCGATCTCCTGCCACGACCATCCGCGGCCGCGTGCGTTCCGCACCTGGAGCGCCTCGAGCCGCTCGACGAGCTTGCGGAGCGCGGCCACGGATCGGAGCCCGATCTTCGGATCCTGATCTCCGGCGGCTCCCGCGAGCTTCGTGGCCTGGCTCATGACTGTCAATGTACGTTGACGGCCAACCCTTGTCAACCTTGATTGACGCGCCGCGCGATCTCACACGGCCGATCGGCTGGGGGTCGGGCTAGGGGCTCGGGCCCGAAGAGTCACCGATCCGGGCTCGCACGCTTCCGGTCGAGGGGACGAAGTAGTAGGCGCCGGTGAGCGGATGCGTGAAGCGCGTGAGCGCGTCGCGGGTGCCGGTGGTGAGACCGGCCATGCTCTCGAGCATCGCCGAGAGCCGTCGCTGTGCTCGGGCGAACCCGACGAACATCGTTCCGTGGGCAGTGACCGTTCCGTACGGCATGTTGCGCCGGAAGATCTCGCCGAACCGCTCCTGGTCCGTGCTCCCGACGTGCGATTCATCCGACAGGTCCTCGAACTCGACGCTGTCGAGCTTCGTGCGTCCGATCACACGCTCCTGCTCCCCGACCGAGAGCGATTCCCAGGCCGTGGCGTCGTGCTCCCACTTCTGGAGGAGCAGGATCGTTCCGCCGGCACCGGGGCTGCCTTCGGGGATCAGGGCGACCTCCGGCGCATCGATCAGCGTGGGGTTCTTGGTCCCGTCGATGAAGCCGGTGAGGTCCAGGTCGTACCGGTACGACCAGCTCGACGTCTCCTCCGCGACCGACGCTCGATCGCGGAGGGAGGCGATCGCCGCGCGCGCCGTGTCGAAGATCACATCGTAGGCGCTCCCCGACAACCACAGGACGGCGTCGTGTTGCGTGGCCGGCATCACGAAGCCGTCGACGCCGACGACGTCCTCGTTGAACCCCTCGACGTCCGGGGGGGCATCATCGGGCGCAACCTCCCGCCAGAGCTCGGGCCGGAACCCGGCCACCAGGTTGACGCCGCCCATCGTTGTCCACGGCTCGCGCAGGGACGAGATCGCATCGACGAGGTCCCGCTCACGTTGCCCCGCAAGCGCATCGAACTCGAGGTACGCGTGGGACGACGTACCGAGCGCGAAGATCCCGCCCTGCGGTGTGCTCATGCCGGGACCGTACCGCGGCCCGGGTCCGCTGCACACCCGGGCGTTCGGTGGTCCCTACGCGATCCGCGCGATGAGCCCCCGCAGGAGCACGAACGCGATGGCGCCGCCCGCGCCCGCCAGGGCGACGATCAGATAGACGACGCGTCGCCGGCGCGGGTCCTTCTCGAAGAACACGGGGAGCGCCAGACCGCCGAGGAGGAGCGCGAGCATGACGCCGAGGTCGATGAGGCGATAGGTCTCGGCCACGAGGTTCCAGTGCAACACCCGGCGGTCGATCGCGAGGAAGATCGCCTCGGCAACCAGCATCGACGAGGGTGCGGCCACCGCGATCAGCGCCGGTCGTTCGGGATCCGACGAGATCGCCGCGCCGCTCCACCCCATGACCGGCCCGGCCACCACGGCGATCATCGTCCACACGAGGTTCACCTCGCCCACGACGTAGCCGCGGAGCGCTCCTACCAGGTAGTACACGGCCACGCCGGCCACGAGCGTCAGGGCTCCTGCGGCCGCACCCC
The DNA here is from genome assembly GCA_036505195.1 of Actinomycetota bacterium. GTDB lineage: Bacteria > Actinomycetota > UBA4738 > UBA4738 > HRBIN12 > DASSJM01. Next base: position 5,821 of record DASXTX010000096.1, on the reverse strand, counting down.
GCCTGGGCGACGTCGTGAGGCGGCCGACCACGAAGGCCGCGAGCCCCCACGGCGCGGCGATGTTCCCGAGGAGCCCGAAGAGTCGACCTCCGATGATCCCGTCCGCGAGCACCGAGAAGGCGCCGAGCCCCGCGCCGACCACGACCGAGACCAGCCACAACCGGCGGCTCTCGGGGTCGGTGGACCGATCGACGTCTACCCGTGCTGCGGAGCGCACGCCCCATCGTCCCATCGGGACGGGCCGTCCTTCACGCGGTCGGTGTGCGGTTTCGATGCGTTCTGGTTGCGGGCGCTCGCGCGGCTCAGGCGGCTACGGTCTCGGGCGCCGCTCCGCTGCGCTCCCGTTCGAGCAGCCGTTCGACCACGTACTTCGCATCTCGCGCGACGCCGGGGATGACGTCCGACCCCGCCGAGTACTGGAAGATCAGGCCGACGAAGTACAGACCCGGCTCGGACTCCACCACGCCCCGCTCGTGCACGAGCTCGCCGTCCTCGCCGAAGATCGGGAGATCGATCCACGACAGGTCGTGACGGAAGCCGGTGCACCAGATCACGTTGGCGACGTCGAGGACGCGCCCGTCCTCGAGCGTCGGCATGCCCTCGGTGACACCCACCGTCTTCGGGACCCGTTCGACACCGGCGGCCAGGATCTGCTTCGGCTTGACGCGGACCAGCATGTCGCCCTTGGCCCCCAGCTTCACCTTCGCCTTGCGTCCGATCGAGGTCCTGAGCGTCAGGACGTGGACCCCGACGAACCTGATGATCCGGAACACCACGTTGCGGGCGACCCACGTGTCGATGCTCACGGGCACGTGCCCCCGATCGGGACCCGAGAGCCACGTTCGGTGCGAGCCCGCGACGTCGAGCGAGATGTCGGCGCCGGAGTTGCCCGCCCCGACCACCAGGACCCCACCATCGCGGAGCTGCGTCGGGTTGCGATAGTCGCTCGAGTGCATCTGGACGATCGCCGGGTCGAGCTCGCGGCCGAACGCGGGGATCCGCGGGTCGCGGTTGGCTCCCGATGCCACGATCACGTGGTCGGCCTCGAGCCGAGCGTCGCCGAGGGAGACGACGTATCGATCCCCTTCACGGGAGACCCGCTCAACGTTGACCCCCGTTCGCACCGGCAGGTCGAACCTGTCGGCGTACGCCTCGAGGTAGTCGGCCATCTGCTCCCTCGAGGGAAACGGGGCGCTCCTCTTGGGGAAGCGCCAGCCCGGAAGCTTGACCGCCCACGACGGGGTGAACAGCTGGAGCGAGTCGTAGCGCGTGCGCCACGAACCGCCGATGCGGTCGTTCGCGTCCACGATCACGAACGACCGGCCCGCCTCCTTCAGGTGGTAGCCGGCGGACAGGCCCGCCTGCCCGGCCCCCACGATCACCGTGTCGAACCGCTCCGAACCGTTGCCGTCCATCGTTCGCCTCCTGGTGCTCGCCGTTGCGCGAACTGTAGGAGGGCGAGGGGATACGGCTCATCGCCCGAACCAGCCAACCTGAGGAGAGGGCGTCGTGGTGAGAATCCACCACGAGGCGGCAGCTCAGGCCAGGCCGTGCTCGTAGGCGAACGCGGTCGCGGCCGCGCGCGAGGTGACGCCGAGCTTCACGAACATGTTCTGGAGGTGGCGGGCGACGGTGTGCTCGCTGATCACGAGCTCGACGGCGATGTCCCGGTTCGTCTTGCCCGAGGCGACGAGGCGGAGCACCTCGGCCTCGCGAGCGGTCAGCCCGCGCGGCAGTTCCTTCGGCCCGCCGAGCAGATCCGAGGCCGCGGCGGCGTCGCCGGCGGCCCCCAGGCGCTCGAACGCGGCCAGGGCCCCCCGGAGCTCGAGCCGCGCGCCGTCCTCGTCGCCGGCGGCGCGCAACGCGAGCCCGTACGCCATCCGGGCGCGAGCCCCCTCGTAGGGCAGCCGGAGTTCCTGCCACAGGGCACCGGCCCGCCGCAGGCTCTTCATGGCGGCGGGCACGTCGCCCTCGGCGAGCAGGACCGACCCGCGGACGGTCGCGGCGGACGCCGCCAGCACCGGGGCGTTCGAGTCGCGGGCGATCGCCTCGAGCTCGTCTGCGGCGCTCCTCCCGGCGTCCGGGTCTGCGGCCGCGAGCGCGGCGTCGGCGAACGCCCACAGCAGGCGGGTCCGATGCAGCCGCCCGCCGGAGGTCCCCGTGATCGCGACGCGCAGCGCCGCGACCGCGGCCTCCACCTTGCCCTGCGCGAGCCGGAGCAAGGCCAGCCCGGGCTGGGGCTCGAACCCGAGCTCGTGCGCACGCTCGAACGCCGCCTCGGCGCCGGCGAGATCGCCGAGACGCCGGCGCACGTCGCCGGTCTCGTACAGCGCCTCTCCGGCGAGCGCCGAGTTGAAACTCACCAGCTCCTCGGAGGCCCTGACCGCCTCGGCCTCGGCCTGCGGCCAGTCGCCCCGAAGGCTCGCGAGCTGAGCGCGGTTGATGCGGCACATGCCCGGAAAGGGGGACTCGGGCGGGATCGACTCGGCCCAGGCCCGCGCGGCCTCGCCCCAGTCGCCGGCACGCCGGACGTCGGCGAGCTCGAGACACGCCCCGATGACGCTGCAGTAGATGGCGCCGGTGAAGAAGTCGCTCAACTCGCCGGCCACCACCGAGGTCATCGCCTCGTCGAGCAGGGCCACCCCCTCGGAGACGCGCCCCTGCTCGATCAGGATCAGGCCCTGGGTGTGGATCGCCATCCCCAGGAGCTCACGGTCGCCGAAGCGCTGGGCGATCTCGGTGGCACGCTCGGCCCCCGGCAGCGCCATCTCCGGGTCGCCGCTGAACAACAGGACCGTCGCCTCGAGGAGCGCGGCGAAGCCGAGCTCGACGCAATCGGGCAGGCTCTTCGCGTGCCTCTGGGTGCGCGCGAACCACCCGGCGCCGACCGCCGGCTCGTCCCGGAGGAAGTGCTCCATGCACAGCCGCGCCGCCATCCACCCGGCGCGACGATCGTTGCCCGCCTCGGCGTAGCCGGCGTACGCCTTCTGGCGTGCCGCGATCGACTCCTCGATCCGGCCGGTCCACCACGCCGCGTCGGCGAACCGCTCGCGATCCTCGGGACGTTCGAGCGGCTCGAGGGCGAGGAACAGCTCGTACGCCTGAGACCACGATCCCCGTTCCACCGCCTCTCGCGCGCGATCGATGTCCACGATGCTCTCGGTCAGGCCAGCCTCCTCCGTGTCGAACGCGGTGCGCCGGAAGCGGGAACAGCCTAGCCCCAACCATCGAACGGGGGCCGCCGCGCGGCCGGCAGCCGACTCAGCCCAGATCGAGCGCGTCCCGTTCGGGGTGCTTCAGCCACACGGCCGAGCCCGCCGCCACCGGGGCGAGGAGCAGCACCACCATCGCGGAGAGGCTCGCCTTGGCACCCCAGTCCGTGAGGCCGACGGCCAGGCTGAGGAGCGCGCAGACGGGCAGGGCGATCTCGGCCGTGCGATAGAGCTCGGGGTGGGTGCGCCGGAGCTCGAGGGTCCAGGCGATGAGCGCGTCCGAGAGCATCGCCGCCGCGAGCGAGCCCACCAGGAGCCAGCGCACCGCATCCGGCAGGGGCCGACCGGCGTGCTCGACGGTGTTGAGGACGGCCGCACCGCCCGCGGCGATCGCGACCACCAGCGGGAAGTGCAGGTTGAGCCAGACCTGGGTCCTCCTCGGGACCGGAGCGCGGTACGACACGAGGTCGAAGTAGATCCACCACAGACCGATGGCGACCACCACCCCCAACAGGCCGATCACGATGCCCCCGGCCTCGAGCGGCTGGACGTCGGCCATGCCGGTCACCGCTCCCACGATGACCTCACCGAGGACGATGATCACGAACAGCCCCATCCGTTCGATCAGCGACGGCGTCGTCGAGATGCGCGCGTCGCCACCCTGCGTCTCCGGTGGTTTCCAGCGGTACATGCCGATGACCCACCCCACCACCTCGGCGACCAGCGCGAGCGCCCACATCCAGTACCGCAACGGCCCGTCGAACCCCACGCTGACCACGAACAGGACGGCCGCGACGAGGTACCCCGCCGAGTACGGGAACGACCCGGGCCGGTGATGAGGGTCGTGCAGGCCCGTGCGGAACCACAGGATGACCAGGATCATGGTGTTCGCCGCGTAGGCGAGCGCGAACCCGGTCGAGCCCTCCCCGGGGATGTCCCCGATGAACACGGCCATGACCGCGACCGCGAGCATCTGGCCGAACGTGAAGACGCGGACGCTCAAATCGTTCGTCGTGTGGAGGTCGTGGTACAGGGTGCCGTTCAGCCACGAGGACCAGACCGCATAGAAGAGGAAGACGAACCAGCCGACCCCGGACCACGACGGATGCGCCGCGAGGCGGTGGGCGAGCTGGGAGATGATCACGACGAAGACCAGGTCGAAGAACAGCTCGAGGAAGGTCACCCGCCGGTCGGTCGCCCGGTCCTCGTACCGACCCGGCGGCTGCCACAGACGCCGGAAGGTGGACGTCCCCGTCATAGGATCGAATGTAGCTCGCTCCGGTGGCCGAGGGTACGACGGCTCGTGTCGGCGGCGCTCGCCGCGAGGGTCTCCGTACGCGTTCGTCCCTCCCCTGCCCCATCGACGCGCCGATGTCGAGACGGCGACGGCGGCTCCGACCGTAGGGTGACGGAACACCCGAGGCGGTGGAGCAGCCCGGTGGACCGGGTCCGGCACCGCAGGAAGGAACGAGCGACATGGCAGCGGACGAGTACGACGCCACCGCACAGCCCCCAGGTCCCGATCCCGCGCTCCGGCGCCTGGATCGGTTCGTCGGCACGTGGGACGTGCGGGGCCGCACCCTCGATGCCGAGGAGGACAACGTGTCCGGCCGGCTGGCGTTCGAGTGGCTGACCGGCGGGTTCTTCCTCCAGCAGCGCGTCCACCTGAACTTCATGGGCTTCGACATCGCGGCGCTCGAGGTCATCGGCTACGACCCGGCGACCGGGAAGTTCCCCTCGACCGTGTTCGCCAGCATGATCGGCGTCCCGATCCCGTACGAGTACGACGTGCAGGGCGATCGCGTGACGATCCGCACGGAGCTGGCCGGCGGGGCGACCTTCACCGGCACCTGGGCCGAGGACGGCTCCTCGATGTCGGGAGGCTGGCGCCCGGATCCGGGGAAGGAAGGTCCCGGCAACGTCGCCTACGACATCAGCGGCACCCGCGCGTGACAGAGCGATCTTGACGAACCGATCCCGCCGCTTCGGGTTCGGGCCGGGATCATTCGGGAAAGCAACCCTGTTCGGGGGCCGGGAGACTCGGCCCCGCGTCCGGACGACCCTCCGCCCGTACGGGCCGGGGAGAAGGAGGCGTGAGTCATGAGGGTCGAGCACGTGTCCAAGATCGGGCCCTGCCTGTGGTTCGACGACCAGGCCGAGGAGGCCGCGGATTTCTACGTGTCGGTGTTCTCCGCCCGGCGCGCGACGGCGTCCGACGGCGGCGAATCCAAGATCCTGGGCGTCTCGCGGTACGGCGAGGCCGGACCCGGACCCACAGGGTCGGTGATGACGGTGGACTTCCTGCTCGAGGGGCAGGAGTTCGTCGCGCTGAACGGCGGTCCCGAGTTCACGTTCACGCCCGCGATCTCGTTCATCGTGAACTGCGAGACGCAGGACGAGGTCGACGGCCTGTGGGAGACCCTGTCCCAGGGTGGCACCCAGGGCGAGTGCGGCTGGCTGGAGGACAGGTTCGGCGTATCGTGGCAGATCGTCCCGACGGCCCTCGGAGAGCTGCTCACCGACCCCGATCCCGAACGCACCCAGCGCGTGATGCGCGCGATGCTCGAGATGCGCAAGCTCGACATCGCCGGATTGGAGCGAGCCGCCGA
>DASXTX010000095.1:0-4537 GCA_036505195.1 Actinomycetota bacterium | reverse complement strand
CGGAACTTCGGGAAGATGCGCCCGCGCGAGACCGCGCCGAGCTCGTGGCCCGCGCGACCGATGCGCTGGAGTCCGCGCGCGACCGCCTTCGGTGACTCGACCTGGATCACGAGGTCGACCGCGCCCATGTCGATCCCGAGCTCGAGCGAACTCGTCGCGACGATCGCCTTCAGCGTGCCGCGCTTGAGCTGGTCCTCGATCTGGAGCCGCTGTTCGCGCGCGATCGAGCCGTGATGGGCCCGGGCGAGCTCCTCGCCGGCGAGCTCGTTCAGGCGGGCGGCGAGACGTTCGGCCAGGCGGCGCGCGTTGACGAACACGATCGTCGAGCGATGTGCCCGGATCAGCTCGAGCACCTGGGGATGGATCGCAGGCCAGATCGACCCCTGCGGGGGCGCCGTCCCCGGGGTCGCCGGGCCTTCCATCCGAGGCATCCGCTGCGGCGTCTCGGCGACGTCCGAGAGATCCGCCATGTCCTCGACCGGGACGACGACCTCGACCTCCATCGGCTTGCGGAGCCCGGCATCGACGATCGTGACCGGACGAGGGCCGCTCACCGTCTGCCCGCCGAGGAACCGCGCGATCTCCTCGAGCGGGCGTTGGGTCGCCGACAGTCCGATCCGCTGCGGCGGCTCGTCCGCGATCTCTTCGAGCCGTTCGAGCGACAGCGCGAGGTGCGCGCCGCGCTTGGAGCCGGCCATCGCATGGATCTCGTCCAGGATGACCCAGCGAACGCTCCTCAGCAGCTCCCGCGCCTGCGACGTCAGCATCAGGTAGAGCGACTCGGGCGTCGTGATCAGGACGTCGGGAGGCCGGGTCTGGATGCGGCGGCGATCGTTCGCGGTCGTGTCGCCGGTCCGCATCGCCACCCGCGGTTCGTGGACGTGCTCGCCCAGGCGCTCCGCCGCCAGCCCGATCCCGACGAGGGGCGTCTGCAGGTTCTTCTCGATGTCGACGGCGAGCGCTCGGAGCGGGGAGACGTACAGGACACGGCACCGCTGATTCGTCGGAGGCGGCGGATCGGTCATCAACCGGTCGAGCGCCCACAGGAACGCCGCGAGCGTCTTACCCGAACCCGTGGGCGCGAGGATCAGGCTGTGCTCACCGCCCGCGATTGCGGGCCAGCCCTGCGCCTGCGCGGCGGTGGGCGTCTCGAACGTGCTCTCGAACCAGGCTCGGACGGCGGGGGAGAACCCCTCGAGGCTCATCGCCCCACCGTACCGCGAACGCACGACAAGCCCTCGGGCGCGCCGGGCTCCGCCGGTAGGATGCTCGGCGATGCAACGCGCCCGCACCGGACTCGCGCTCGTCCTGTTGGCCCTGTTGCTCGCCGTCCCCGCCGCGGCTCTCGCCCAGACCGATCCGGGAACGGCGGAGCCGCGGGACCAGATCGTCCTTTCCGGGGACGTCCAGGTCCGTCGCGGCCAGGAGGTCGGCGAGGTCGTCGTCCTCCACGGGACGGCGACGGTCGCGGGGGTCGTCCGCGGCGACGTGGTCGTGCTGGACGGGCGGATCGGCGTCACCGGCCAGGTGAGCGGTGCCGTGGTGAGCGTGGGCGGTTCCGTCACGCTCGGCCCGAGCTCGCGCGTGCTGGGCGATGTGCTCGCGCACGAGCGCGTGGTCGCGGCTCCCGGCGCCCGGGTGGACGGCGACGTTCGCGAGGGCGTCGCGTTCACGTTCCGGACGCCGATCGAGGCGCTCGGCGCCTTCGCGCCGTGGCTGGCGGTGTGGTTCTCGGTGCTCGCCCTAGGGCTGCTGCTCCTGCTCGTCGGGCCGAGGGCCGCCGACGCGGTGTCGTCCGCGGCGCACGGATCGCCGTGGGCCTCGCTCGGGTGGGGGCTCGCGGCGTTCGTCGTGATGCCGCTTGGCGGGGTGATCGGCCTGTTTACCCTGGTCTGGCTGCCCCTCGGGCTCGGCCTGCTGCTCTCCCTGTTCCTCCTGTACTCGGTCGGCCTCGCGTGGAGCGCGTTCGCGCTCGGCAGGGTGCTCTGGCACGAGCCGCGGAGCCGCACGCTCGCGTTCCTCATCGGGTGGGCGATCCTGGCCGCGGTCGCGGCGATCCCGTTCGTCGGGGGGATCGTCTGGGTCGCCGGGGCGGTGGTCGGACTCGGTTCGAGCACCGTGGCGATCTGGCGCGCTCGCCGGGCGGCTCCCCGAGTACGCGGCCCGGGCGGCCGGCACCGTCAGGGTGGCAAGATGCCGGTGGTGATCCCGGCCACGTCAGACGAGCCGGAGCCGATGATCGTCGAACGCGAGATGGGCGAGGAGGGCGCGGGTCTGTGAGCGACACGGTCGAGCTGGTCCGGAAGGTCCCGATGTTCGCCGAGCTCGACGACGACGAGATGACGTGGGTGGCCGATCTCGCCACCGAGTTCGAGGTGCCCGCCGGCTTCGTGTTGCTCGAGCGCGGTCAGCCCGGTTCGGGCATGTTCATCATCACCGACGGAACCGTGACGGTGGAGCTGCCGCAGGGGCCGGTCGAGCTCGGGCCCGGCGAGTTCGTGGGCGAGCTGCCCCTGCTGGCCGACGGGGTCACGCGCGTGGCGCGGGTCCGCGCGACGACACCGGTGAAGGGTCTCGCGATCTCACGCATGGCCCTGTCGGAGCTCCTGCAGCGGGAGCCGCGCGTGGCGGTACGGATGCTCCCGGTGCTCGCTCGGCGGCTGGCCGAGGCCGAGTCCTCCTAGCGCGAACGCCGGCGGCGGCGCCCCGCCACCATCGCCACGAGGGCCCCGGCCGCCGCACCCGCGGCGAACGCGCCCGGCGTCCCGATCAGCACGCGAGCGCCCTCCTCGACCGTCACCTTCGGCGACGCCACGAGCCCGACGAACGCTCCCGATCCGATCGTCGCCGGACCGGCGACCAGCGCGCTCTGCGTGCCGCCCTGCTGGATCGACAGGCTGCCGCGGACCATCGCCGGCCCGCACCCGCCCTGCCGGATCGTGAGGTCGCGGCCCACGAGCACCGGGCCGCACCCGCCCTGCTGGATGGTCACGTCGCCCTGGGCGGCGATCGGTCCGGCGCCCGCCTGCGTGATCGTCACGTCCCGCCCGTTGACGACGCCGACCAGGGCGCGTTCGACCGTCACGTCGCCCGCGGCCTCGATGGTCTTCAGGATGCCCTGCTCGACGTGCTCCTCGCTCGGCTGATCCATCCGCGCCACCTCCTTCGGCCCATCGTAGGTACCCTCGCCGGATGGCGCTGAACGCTCCGAGCGGACGAACGTTCCTGTTGATGGGCTCCGGCGAGTTCGAGCCGTGGTCGGACGAGATCGAGGCTGCTGCCATCGACGGCCGGACCGGTCCCGTCGCCGTGCTCCCGACGGCGAGCTCGACCGAGGGCGAGGACGTGTTCGGGCGGTGGGGGAGGATGGCGCTCGAGCACTATGCGACGGCGGGGATCGATGCCCGGCTGGTGCCCGTGAAGACCCGCGAGGACGCCGAGCTCGAGGAGCACGCCCGTGCGCTGCAGGGTATCGCGATGGTCTTCTTCTCCGGCGGCAAGCCGCAGCACCTGGCGGCAACGATCCACGGGACGCGGCTGTGGGACGCGCTGGAGGACGCCCTGGACCGGGGTGCGGTTTTCGCCGGATGTAGCGCGGGCGCGCTGATCGCGAGCCAGTCGCGCGAGCAGCGCCGCGAACGTGGCGTTCGGACCGGGTGGGTCTTCGGGCTCGGGCTGGTGCCGCACGTCTCGTTCGGGGTGCACTGGGACAAGGTCAAGGTGATCCCGGGCCTCCGGTCGGTGGTGATGTCGCGGATCCCGCCGGGCTCGTGGTTCGTCGGGATCGACGAGCGGACGGCCATCCTGGGCGACGGGCACCGCTGGCGCGTGTTCGGGCTCGGCACCGTGATGGTCCGCCATGCCGGCGGGACCGAGGTCCATCGGGCGGGCGAGACCTTCGAGACCTCGGATCGGGGATAGCGGTCCGGCGGATATCCTTGTCCACCGTGGTCTCGACCGAGGAACCGATCGCGCCGGAGCACCAGCCGACGTGCTACCTCTGTGGCCGGCCCACCTACGATCCCGACAAGCGGGAGCGGCCGTGGGTGCGGGCGACCTCCGGGGGACGCCAGGTCCTGGTCTGCCCCTCGTGCCAGGAGGAGCGGCCGGACTGGGCCGTCCAGCTCGACCGGTGCGAGTCCTGCGGCGCGACCCGGCTCACGGCGATGCTCGGGCAGGTCGTGTGCCGGGCTTGCGGGCACGTCCGTGGCGAGCCGGTCGAGCCAGCGTGGTTGACGACGGGCGCTTAGCTCAGAGGTAGAGCACTCGCCTTACAAGCGAGCGGTCGGAGGTTCGAGTCCTCCAGCGCCCACCAGTACGGTCAGGGTTCGGTGAGCACGCGGACGAACGCGTCCTGCGTTGAGCTCCTCGGCCTCGTGCCGGTCCCGGGTCACCAGGCAGAGCGCGGAGTACAACCCGGTCTTCTCCGCTTCGAAGAACGCCTCGAACGAGCTGGCGTCGTCGCGTTCGGCACCGGGCGGCTCGGGAGGAACCGCGGGGTCGGGCGCGAGGCGGAGTGGCTCGGTCATCGTGGCAT
>DASXTX010000094.1:0-6301 GCA_036505195.1 Actinomycetota bacterium | reverse complement strand
GACGGTTGCGGCCCGCCTTCGGGCCGCCGCTCAGCGCTATACGGCGAACCGACGGGCGTTGGTCGAGGCCCTATCGGACGCCGGACATCCGCTGACGATCCACGAGTTGCTCGCGGTTCGGCGGGACGTCCCCCAGAGCTCCGCCTACCGGACCCTCGCGATCTTGGAACAGGTGGGAGTGGTGCGGCGCGTGGTCACCAACGAGGAGTTCACCCGCTTCGAGCTCGACGAGGAGCTCACCGAGCACCATCACCACCTGATCTGCTCGAACTGCGGTGCCGTAGATGATGTCTCGATCGCGTCAGAGCTGGAACGCAGCGTTGAGCGTGCCCTGAGCCGCGTCGCACGCCGGACGGGCTTCACCGCGGTGAGTCATCGACTCGACGTGATGGGCACCTGTCGCAACTGCGCCTGACCGACGGCGGGCCGCCTTCCGGAAACAGCCATCGGGCGCCGATCCCAGGGGTTGTGGGCACACGAAACGGCTGGCCCAGGCCCTGAAGCTGGCAACGTCCTCGTCCGATACCGTTCAGGACCGGGATGGCCGATCCGCCCCAAGTCCATCCCCGACCAACAGGGAGAGCGAGCCATGGACCCGCGACCACCCGAACGCCCAGCCTCCGAGTGGGACCCCTCCCCGCCTCCGCCTCCGCTCGGTCCCGACGGTCCCCTGCCGCCGGCAATCCCAACCTCGGGGCCCGAGCCCGCGGCTGAGCCATCGCCCTCCCGCCATCGCGGCCGTCGCGTGCTCGTGATCATCGCCGCGACCCTGATCGTCCTCGGTGGTGGCGTCGCCGCCGCGTTCTTCCTGATGCGCGGCTCGAGCGAGGAGCTCCTGCAGCTGGTCCCTGCCTCGAGCGAAGTGGTCGCGACGGCGTACCTCGACCCTTCCGCCGGCCAGAAGATGAACCTGCTCGCCCTGGCGCACCGCTTCCCCGCGCTCGGCACCGATCAGGACCTCCGGAAGAAGGTGAACACGGCCCTCGACCAGGCGCTCGAGGACTCGGGTCTCACGCATGATGACGTACTGCCCTGGCTGGGTTCGGAGGTGGCGATCGTCGTCGACTTCGGCCCCAACGACGACGTCGTCACGACGGCGCTGCTCGCCAGTACAGACGACGGCGCGGCGGAGGCGGCGCTCGGCAAAGCGATGACCGCATCGCTCGGCGCCGAGCGATCGCACGAGTACCGAGGCGTCACGTTGCACGCATTCGGAAGCGGGTCGTCGTTGGTGAGCTGGGCGATCGTGGATCACGTGGTGATCATCAGCGATGCCGAGAGCGGCCTCAACCGAGTGATCGACGTTTCCGAGGGCACCACCCCGGACCTGGCGGACAACCGGGATTTCGTGAACACGGTCTCCACGCTTCCGGAGGGAAAACTCGGGCTCGTCTACGTGAACCCGACGGAGCTCGTGAGCCGGGCATTGTCGGAAAGCGGCCTCGGCGCCGCGGCCGGCAGTATGCCGGGACTCGATACGGTACGGGCGCTCAGGAGCATCGGGTTCTCGCTGTCGGCCCAGCCCGACGGCCTGGCGTTCGATCTCACGTTCCGGCTGGACCCCTCGAAGCTCGACCCCGCGACGCGCAAGCAGCTCGATGAGCCGGTCCACGAGAACGCGACGCTGTCGCTCGTCCCCGCCGACTCCTACGCCGTCGCGACGCAGCAAGGGTTGGACACGACCCTGAAGCAGGTGCTCGACCAGGCTTTGACCACGCCCCAGGGGGAGCGGCTCCGCCAGCGGTTGGGCATCGACGACGCGCTCTCGGCACTGACGGGCGACATGGCCTTCGAGATCGGGCCGGGATCGGGCGCGACGCCGGTTGGAGGCGCGCTCGTGCTCGGCGTGGACGACCCGGCGGCGGTGCAGCACACCCTCGACGGGCTGGCGGACCTCGCCCTCGCTTCTCAGCAGCGGGCACATGCGTCCTCGCCTTTCCTCGTCCAACGCGGCCGCTCCAGGCAGCAGGTGACCCAGCTCAGGCCACTCAAGCCGGGGCCGGGGCCGAAGGTCGCCTGGCGGACCACGACGTACCAGGGCACCACGATCCGCTATCTCGTCGACCCGAGCCTCTCCGGCTCGGGGTTCCTTCCCGCGTACGCCGTCCTCGACGAGGCGGCATTGATCGGGTCGAGCCCCGCCGAGATCCGGAAGCTGATCGACGTGAAGGGCGGGCAGCCGAGCATCACGTCGTCCCTGGTGTACACCCAGGCCCTCGCTCGGGTCCCGAGTGGTAGTAGCAGCTTCTACCTGGACGTGGAGGGCATCGTTTCCCGGTTCGCCTCAACGCTTCCGCCAGACGTGGAGGCGAACCTCGAGCCGATCAAGACCGTGGTCACGGGGGGCACGAACTCGTCCTCCCGCGTGACCGCGCGCCTGTTCATCGAGATCGGCTGATCCGGAACGAGGAATACGTGAGCAAGAGGCAGGGGATATGAGCGAAGACACCGACCCGCGGGATCCTCTCTTGCCGAACCAATGCGCGGAGGAGCATCCGGTCCTGCTCTCCCTCCTCACCGAGGTCCTCACGGGCGGTGACGTCTTCGTCGACGTGGGGGCGAACATCGGCTACTTCGCCGTGCCCATGGCCAAGATCGTCGGGAGCGCGGGACACGTCCACGCGTTCGAGCCGGCGGCAGACGTCGCGGAGCAACTTCGGAGAGCTGCGCGCGCGCAAGGGGTGGAACCGTGGATGACGGTCCACGAATTGGCTCTCGGGAGCGGTAACGGTTCCACCAGCCTTTCTGCCGATCCGGAGCATCCCGAAGATACGACCAAGCGGTCCCTGTTCATGTTGAACGGTCCCGCCGTGGCCGAGGTGCTCGTCCGTTCGTTCGATGGATTGGTCACATCCGGTGCCGTTGACCTCTCGACCGGTCTGCACGCGGTCAAGATCGACGTCGAGGGGGGGGAGATGCATGTCCTGACGGGGATGCGGCGAACGTTGGAGCGCGATCGGCCGCGGATGATCGTCGTCGAGACGATCGAGACGCACCTCCGGCGCGCCGGCTTCACCGTGGCCGCGATCCACGCGTTCATGCGAGACCTTGGGTACGTCGCGATGAACGATGCAGGGGTCGCCAGAGCGCTCGAGCTGAACGCCGTGTTCGTTCCTGCATGAGCTCTCTCGACGGCGGCGAGTGGCCGATCGCCCGCTATCGTGGTTGCTGCGCTTCCGCCTCGCGGGATCGCCGCATCCGTTGCTCGGCCTCCGCGTGGTCACCGCGCCGTTCGGAGACTTCGCCGAGCGCACGCCACGTCCAGCTGGCCAGCTGGCGCTCGCCGAGCTCCTCCGAGATGCGGATCGCCTTGCGGAGATCCGCCTCGGCCTCATCTAGTCGGCCGAGCTCTCGCTTGGCGATCCCGCGCTCGGCGATCGCGTCGCCTAGCTCCCACCTCGCTCCCAGATCCTCGAAGACGGCGATCGCCCTGTCGAAACCCGGGACCGACTCCTCGTACCGGCCCAAGTCCTCGAGGATCCGGGACCGCTGCACCGTCGTCATCGCGATGCTGAACTGGTCGCCGATCTCCTCGGCGAGCGCGCTCGCCTCGTCACTCAGCTCCAGTGCCTTCTGCAGAGCGGGACCGGCCGCGGGACCCGACCGGCCCGGACCACCGGTTTGATTGATCGATAGCGAGTTGAGCGCCCGAATGCGCGCCAGGCTATCCTCCTCATCGGCGACCTCGAGTGCGCGGCGCCAGATCTGTTCGGCACCCGGGTGGTCGCCCCGCGTCCACGGCACCCACCCTGCGAACAGCAGCGTGCGGGTGATCGCCCACAGATCGGCGCACTCCTCCGCCGCGGCGAGCGACTCGGCGAGCAGTTTCTCAGCCTTGTCGACGTCACCCTCGACGTTGATCGCGACGTCGCCCAGGAAGCGCAGCGAGAGGGCGAGGGCGAAGGGGTCCTCGACCTTCCTGCCGAGCTCCACCGCCCGGTCGAGGACCTCGGTTGCGGCGGGGTACTCTCCGAGCCAGTAACGCGCCTCACCGATGCCTGCGAGCGCGCGAGCCTCGCGGACGCCCCACCGCTCTTCGGGACCCGCCAGGGCGAGCGCCCGCTCGTAGTAGTCGGTCGCCGTTCGGCTTTCCATCCGTCGCCTTGCGCGGTCGCCCGCCTCCAGCAGCGCGTCGGCGGCTCGCTCGATCACCGAGCGATCGTCCTGGTCAAGATCGAGCGACGCGAGCGCCGCGAGCTCGAGGTGCTCGGCGGCCCACGTGGGATGACGGTTGGCGAACAGCCGATCGGCGATCAGCTGGTGCAGCCGAACCCGCTCCCGCTTCGGGAGACTCGCGTACGCGACGTCCTTCAACATCGCGTGCCGGACGCGCCATCGAGCCACGGTGTGGCTCTCGTGCTCGCGAACGACGATCTCGGCGTCCTCGAGCTCCCGGAGCTCGCCGTCCGTGACCTGGGGATCGATCGTGCGCAGCTCTTTGAGATCGAACGAGACGAAGAACGTCGACGCGCGCCGGGTGACCTCGCGAAGCCGCTGCGGCAGGTGGTCGAGCCGGGCCGAGACGACTGCCTGCACCGTCGGTGGCAGGTTGCCCCGCGGCGCGGAAGACCCGGGAAGCAACATGCCGGTCGTTTCGATGATGAAGAATGGGTTGCCCCCGGTCCGCTCGGCGATCTCGGTCGCCTCGGTATCGTCGATCCCTCGGCCTGAGGCCTGCCGTGCGAGATCGATCGATTCGTTCTGGCTCAGCGGTTCGAGGCGCAGCCGGATCGCGTTCGCGGTGCTGGTTCCCCACGCGGGCCGTTCGTCCAGGAGCTCGGGGCGTGCGAGCGCGAGGACCAGGGCACGGCGTGCTTGGCCGCGAGCCGGCGCCCCGAGACGTTCGATCAGCTCGAGCATCGGCGGCCGCAGCGTGTGCACGTCCTCGAACACGAGCACGGCGGGACGGTCCTTCGTCATGGCGTCGACGAGCGCGACGAACCCGGACTGGACGTCCTGCACGAACGCCGACTGGTCGCGCCGCTCGGCCATTCCGAACAGCAGGTAGAGTCGCTCGCAGATCCGTTCGGCCTGTGCTCCACGGATCCAACGGTCGACGAGCTCGCGCACGCGGCGCCTCGCCTTCTCGGGGGGATCGGCCTCATCTAGGTCGGCGAGCTCGGCGACGATCGTTGCCGCCGGCGCGAACGTCGCGGTATCGGTGAACGTTCGCGCGTGTCCCGCGAGCACGGGGACGTCGCCGCCGAGGCCTGCTATCAGCTCGTCACCGAGGCGGGACTTGCCGATGCCAGGCTCGCCCAGAACCGTGACGAGCACGGGCCCGCCGGTATCGGTCGCCCGGTGGAGGCTCTCGCGCAGGATCGCTAGCTCGCTCGAGCGGCCGACGAACGGGATCGTCCGGCGGGCCGAGCGGGGTGTGAGCCCCTCAACGCTGAAGCCTGCAAGCTCGCCGTCGAACCCCCTCGCCTCGACGTCTCGTCGGTCCGCGTACGAGACCGCGTTCGCCGTGAGCGCGACAGTGGTCTCACCGGCGAGCACCTCGCTAGGCTCGGCGGCCGTCTGGAGCCGGGCCGCGGCGTTCACGACGGCTCCCGTGACGAGCAGCTGTCCGGCCGGCCCGAGGCCGGTCGCTGCCTCGCCCGACTCGATCCCGATCCGGATCTCGAGCGGGTCTCCCAGGGCCAGAGACTCGCTCATGCGGTGGACGCGCGACCGGATCGCGAGGCCTGCCCGTACGGCCCGAAGCGCGTCGTCCTCGTGCACGGTCGGCAGGCCAAACACCGCCATCACCGCGTCGCCGATGAACTTCTCCGGCCGGCCCCTGAACGCCCGTAGCTCCTCGGATGCGGCGTCGAAGAACATGCCGAGGATCTCGCGGGCTCGTTCGGCGTCCAGGCGTCGCGCGAGCCCGGTAGAGTCCACGAGGTCGGCGAACAGCACGGTGACCATCTTCCGTTCCTCGGTGCCGAGGGGAGGGCCTACGGCGGTGCCGCAGTTCGGGCAGAATCGGGCGCCTTGGGGGATCGGCTCGCCGCAGACCTGGCAGGGCATGGGCTCCAGCATAGGGGCGGTGGACGACACGCCCACTCGGCGGAGGCTGCCCGGAGCCACAACCCGGTGAATTCCTTGGTTTACCTCACCCGTGACGTGGGAAGATACTCCCGATGAGTCGATTCTTGGGCACGATCCTGTTCGTGGTTTACCTCCTCATCGGCGTCGTCGTCGCCGTCAACCATCACTACTTCAACCATCTCGGCGCCGCGAAGCCGATCGTCTCAGCGGTCTTGGCCGTTGTGCTGTGGCCGCTGATCCTCTTCGGCGTCAACCTTCACATCAAGTA
>DASXTX010000093.1:0-31075 GCA_036505195.1 Actinomycetota bacterium | reverse complement strand
TCTCGAGCTCGGACAGTGCGACCCGGCCTTCCATCTCGCCCCCCTTCACTCCCGGCTCTCGGGGGAAGTGCGAGAGAGGGAAACATACTCCCGCTCGCGTCTCGCCGTCGATCCGTTCGGGAGGTCCCGGCGCCGGCCGGGACGGCCCCGGGCGAGATCCAGGATCGATCCTACCGCCTCCCGTGTCCATGGCGCCGCGTCCTCCGACCCCTTGATCCGGTAGAGGGCCAGGCGGACGACCCGGGTGGCGATCGGTTCGGGCAGCGCCAGGAGGCCGGCGACGTCGAATCGCAGTTCCTCCGATTGACCGCTCACGACCTGCTCGAACGCGTGGACGGCGGATGCGTCCAGCTCCCACCGGTCCTCGCGCAGCAGGTCGGCGGACCGCGCGATCGGCCGCTTGACCTCTCGCCCGGTGGCCCGCTCGATCGCCGGGATGACGCGCAGGCGGATCGCGTTGCGCAGCTGCCTCGTGTCCCGGTTCGTCGGGTCGACCCGAGGGCGGAGGTGGAGCGCCCGGCAGAACGCCTCCACCTCGGCCCGATCCACCTGGAGCAGCGGCTGCGCGAGCGCCGACCTGCCGTGCTTCGTCCCCCCGGGCCAGATGCCGCCGACCGCTTCGAGCCCGCCGCCGCGGATCAGGTTCATCAGGACGGTCTCGGCCTGGTCGTCGAGCGTGTGACCTTCGGCGAGCGTCTGTGCCCCGATCGCGCGGCGGACGTCGTTCGCGGCGTTCGTGCGCGCGACGGTCGCCCATGCCTCGACGGAGACCCCCTTGGCCGGAGCGTCGTCGGCCGACCGGAGGTGGAACGGCACGCGCAACCGCTCCGCGAGCCGTGCGACGTACGCGCCGTCCATCGCCGAGTCGGGCCGGAGCCGATGATCGAAGTGGAAGACCTCGAGCCGGATCCGGAACAACGTACGGAGGTACCACAGGGAATAGAGCAGGCACACCGAATCCGGGCCACCGGAGACGCAGACCAACACCACATCCCCCGGCCGGAACATCTGGTGCTCGCGGGCCGTCCTCGTCACCCGTTCGAGCACGCGGGCGACGGCCGGCGGGCGGCGCATCAGCCTTTCGCGACCCTCCTCACCCAGCGGGCCGGATCCGCGATCTCCTCGGGGGTGGGCAGGTTTGCCTCGTCCTGCCAGACGCGGTTGAAGCCCTCCATCCCCGCCCCGGTGACGACGTCGCGGACGAAGCGCTCACCCGAGGCGTACTGCTTCGCCTTGGTCTCGAAGCCGATCGCCTGCTGGAACACCTTCTCCACCCCACCGCGCGAGCGTCGGCGTTCGCGCAGGGCGTTCCGCATCCGGTCGAGATCGTCCACGCGGCCCTCGGCCACCTCGTTCATCACGAAGGTGGCGTGACCTTCGAGCAGGGTCATCAGGGCCTGCATGCGGGCGAACAGCGCGCGCTGCTCGTCGTTCATGATCAGGAGGATCCCGTTGATGCCGCGCCAGTCCGCGCCGGAACGGACCGCATCGACGGCTCGCCGGAGCTGGGCGAACACCTCGCGCGAATCGACCTGTACGGTCTGGACGTAGCGACCGATCAGCCCCTCCAGGTGGGGACGGAGCCAGGGGGTCGCGCCGAACTGCACCCGGTGCGTCACCTCGTGGATCGAGACCCACAGACGGAAGTCGCGGCGCGGCAGTTCGAACCGACGCTCGACCTCGACCAGGTTCGGGCCGACGAAGTAGAGCAGCCCGTCGTCGTCGGGCGGCAGGAACGCGTCGTACTGCCCGAGCACCTTGCGTGAGACGTAGCCCAGGAGCGCGCCGATCTGCGCGCCCAGGGCCTTGCGGCGCAGATCGGATCGAGGCGCCCCTTCGGGGAGGACGCGTTCGGCCAGCGGTTCGAGAAGCCGTTGGAGCCCCCTGGCGTTCGCGTTGACCCACTCGCCGCGGGACATGAGCCACGCTCGGGCCGGGGGGCCGCCCGCGCTCGAGAGTCCCGTGAACTCCTCGATCATCGTCTGGGAGTAGGGCACGACCTCCGCGAGGTCCTCTCGCATCCGGGCGCGTTCGGCCGACGGGGTGGGCGGACCGCTCCCCCCGACCCGTCGCCCGGTCTGGCTGACCGTTCCCCAGTCGATGAGCGCGGCGGCGCGAGAACCCATGGACCAGTCGATGGTGGCCTCCATGGCCGGAGAGGGCCTAGCCCTCGGCCTTCTTGCGGGCTGCGATCATCGCCGCGCGCCGAGCTTGGCCCTCGGCGACGCGTCGGTCAGTCCCCTTCTCGAGCAGCTCGGCCAGGACGCGATCGAACGTCTCCTGGTCCAGGCTCACGTCCGCGTGGGCGACGGCCGGCGCGGCCGCGGGTGCAGCCGCCTGGGCCGCTGGGGCGGCTTCCGCGGCCGGGGCGGCGGGTGCGGTGGCTTCCGCGGCCGGGGCGGCGGGTGCAGCGTCCGCGGGTGCAGTGGCGGCCGACGCCGCAGCGGCAGCGGCCGGAGCCGCCACGGCGGGCGGAGCGGGTGGCGCCACGGCCGGAGCGGGAGCGGCAACGGCGGGTGCCGCGACGGCCCCAGGTCCTCCTGCGACGGCCGGAGCGACCACCGGCGGCTGCACGATGATCGGCGTGCCGATCACCTTGACGGGCCGGCGCACGTCTTGCCCGGGCTGCATCCTCGGTACCCGGACCGACCGGCGGGTCTGCTCGTCGGTCTGGAACCGGGGGGCGAGCCGCATGTACCCGAAGACGATCGCCACCGTGAGCACGATCCCGAGCAGCGCGAGCAGCTCGGCCGCGTTGAAGACCCAGCCGCCGTTGTTCAGGACGGGGGTGACGGTGGGGTCGACGCTCACCTGGCCGAGCACGGCGGCGATTCTAGCAAGAGGGGCTCGTGATCCCGCCAACGTTGCCGGACGCGACTGGAGCCGGAGAGGGGATTCGAACCCCTGACCTACCACTTACGAGGCGGTTGCTCTGCCTGACTGAGCTACTCCGGCGAACGGCAGGGAGTCTACGAAGCACCTACGGGTGCTGGCACCCGAACGGCGTGGCGGCGGCCACGGTTCCGCGCTCCGAGCCTCGTCTGGGATGATGCGGCGTCATGGCAGGAGGCAACGGGAGCAGTGGAGCACCCGGCGTCGCTCGCGTGATGGTCGGCACGGACCGCTCCGAGACCGCCGAACGCGCGGTGCGGTGGGCGGCCGCGTTCGCGGACGCCTACTCGGCGGAGCTCCACGTCGTGCAGGTGGTGATCCCGCTGCATCCAGCGGACACCCAGCACGGGACGGCCGAGGTCACGCGGGCGCGCGCCGCCGCCGAAGAGCTGCAGTCCTACGCGACGCACATCGCGGGCGATCGCGGCCACGCCCACGTGGTGATCGACGACGATCCCGCCCTGGCGATCGTGCACGCGACCGAGGAGCACGACATCGACGTGCTGGTCGTCGGCAACGCCGGGATGGCGGGCCGCAAGGAATTCCTGCTCGGCAACGTCCCGAACCGGATCAGCCACAACGCGCGCTGCACGGTGATCATCGTGAACACGACACGCGACGGCGAGGTCACGACGGTGACGCGGCCGTCCACGAGGATCCGATCGAGCGCGGTCGAGACCCCGACCGAGCCCCACCTGATGTCGCGCGGGACGAAGATCGCCACGGTCTTCGCCAAGCACGGGCTGAAGGAGCTGTTCGGCCGGCCGGACGCGGACGGGGCCTTCGGTCGCCGCCGTCAGGCCAAGCGGTTGCGGAGCTCGCTCGAGGAGCTCGGGCCCACGTTCGCCAAGATCGGCCAGATCCTGTCGACGCGACCGGACCTGATGCCGCCCGAGTTCATCGAGGAGCTCGCGACCCTGCAGGACAACGTCCCGCCCCTGACCGAGGAGCAGGTCGTCCGCGTGATGGAGCAGGAGCTCGGCGTCCCGTGGGAGGACGTCTTCGAGACGATCGACCCGCGGCCCCTGGCGGCGGGGACGATCGCCCAGGTCCACCGCGCGACGCTCGCGGACCACACGAAGGCCGTCGTCAAGGTGCAGCGACCCGACGCGAAGGAACAGATCGAGCAGGACCTGGCGCTCCTGGAGGTGTTCGCCGAGAAGGTGGCCGAACGCCCCGGCCTCAAGCAGGTGGTGGACATGGAGGCGGTGTTCGAACACCTGTCCGAGTCCCTGCACCGCGAGCTCGACTTCCGGCGCGAGGCCGAGAACATCGAGCGGATGGGCTCGGTGATCGGCGACTTCTCGCGGCTCCGCGTCCCGGTGGTGCACGCGGAGTACTCGACCTCCCGGCTCCTGGTGATGCAGGACATCGGCGGCGGGCCGGCCACCTCGGCACCCGAGGGGCCCGCACGCAGAGACGCGGCGCGGCAGCTGCTCGAGTCCTTCTACAAGCAGATCCTCGTCGACGGCTTCTTCCACGCCGACCCGCACCCGGGGAACCTGATGTGGCAGCCGGACGAGGAGACGCTGTACTTCCTCGACCTCGGTATGATCGGCGAGGTCGGACCCGACCTGCGCGAGCACATGATGCTGCTGCTGATGGCGTTCTGGCAGCAGGACGTCGGGTTCCTGACCGACGTGACGCTGATGCTCACGGGCGCGATCAACCGGACGGACCTGGACGTCGAGGCGTTCCAGGAGGAGCTCGGCGCGCTCATGGCCCGGAACCGCGGCGTCTCGATCAAGGAGATCCAGCTCGGCCCGGTCCTGCAGGAGATGACCGAGATCGCGCTGCGGCACGACGTCGCGCTCCCGGCGTCGCTCACGCTGACGGCGAAGGCATTGGCGCAGATGCAGCTCGCCGCGGCGACGCTGGATCCCGACGTCGACCCGTTCGACGTCGCGGGCAAGTTCCTGATGCGCAACCTCGTGCGCGGGATGGGAGCCAAGCTCGACCCGAAGACGCTCTTCTATCAGGCCCAGCGGTTCAAGGTCCGCTTCGAGAAGGTGGTCGAGGCGATCGAACGCCTGATCGGCGCGCGCCCCGGACAGAAGCTCGAGGTGAACTTCCGGGCGGCTTCGCTCGAGACGACGATCCGCCGGGCGGGTCGCCGCCTGGCGATCTCGCTGACCGCCGGCGCGGCGATCCTTGCCACGGCGCTCACCGCGGTCTCCTCGGACCGAGTGGCCAGGTGGGTGCCGGTGGCCTTCGGCGTGATCTCCGCGGGACTGCTCCTCGCGCTGCTGGTGGACCTGATCCGCAAACGCGGCTAGCGCGCGTCGGTCAGGTCGACCTCACTGCCCTTGGACGTGAGCGTGGTCGGCAGCTCCTCCGTGCTCGCTTCGGACTTGCCGGCCTTGCGGATGCTCCGCAGGACCATCTTCTCCAGCACGAACGCGATCGCTGCCATCACGAGGCCGACCATCCACCGCTCGATCCTGCGCAAGATGCTCTTCGGCCTGCTCCGTTCGACGGTCACGCCGACCCCCGACGGGGCTGGCCCACGGCCACGAACACGACCCCCCACACCAGCGCGAGCCACGCCCACACGGGATCGAACGCGCCCTCGTAGTCGGAGAGCAGCAGCGAGGCCAGGCCGAGCCCGGCGCCCGTCACGCCCACGATCCACACCGCGATCCGTCGACCGGGCAGACGCAACGCCGCGGCGAGCGCGGCCAGCGGCAGCGACAAGGCGTAGGACGCCATCCCGCTGTAGTGGTGGAACTCGACGTGTGCGTTGAGCGAGGAGCCGTTCCGTTGGAGCTCGGACTGGGTGAGCGCGTAGGCCACGGCCGGCACCAGAGCGAGCGCGGCCAGCGCGGCGGCGCCGGCGTCGACGCCCCCGATCGCGAACAGCGAACGGCGCTCGGGATGCAGGGCGAACAACACGATGAGCAGGATCGGTGCGAGCACGTACAGGCCCGAGACGAAATCGCCCGCGACGATCCCCGCGATCGTGGTGGCGACGCCCGACGCCACGGCGACCCAGAACGGGCCGAGATCCTCGGGCCTGCGGGCACAGGCGAGGAGCGACACGCCGAACAGGACGCCCGACCCCAACGTCCCTGCGACGAAGTGGAGCCGGTGGATCCGATCGGCCTCACCCAGCAACGCGCCCACCGCGAACGGCAGGCTGAAGCCGATCGCCACGATGCCCAGGACGGCCGCGACGATCCGGAACGCTCGCCTCATGTGCCCACCTCGATCCTCCCTCGGACGCGCGTGCCCGCCCCGGGTTCGGAACGGATCGTGACCTCGCCGTGGAGCGCCCCGAGCCGGTCGGCGATCCCCTGCAGACCGGTCCCGGTCCGCTCGGCCGCGGGATCGAACCCGCGGCCGTCGTCCACGACCTCGAACGTCAGGTGCCCGTTCGACTGCGCGAGGATCACCGTGGCCGAGTTCGCCTCCGCGTACTTTGCCACGTTCTGCAGGGCCTCGAGACACGAGAAGTAGACGGCCGCCTCCACCTCCGGCGCGTAGCGCCCCAGGCCGTCGGCCCGGATCGTGGTCGGGACGATCGATCGCCGCGCCTGGGCGTCCAGCGCCGCGCCCAGTCCCTCGTCGATCAGGAGCGGCGGGTAGATGCCGCGCGCCAGGTCGCGGAGGTCACCCAAGGCCGTCTGGATCTCGGCGTCGATCTGCGTGAGCATCTCGGCGACCTTGGCGGGATCGCGCGCCGTGAGATCGCGGACGAGCCGCGTCTTCACGGACAACGCGACCAGCTGCTGCTGCGCGCCGTCGTGGATGTTGCGTTCGAGCCTGCGGCGCTCCTGGTCCTGCGCCGTGACGAGTCGCCGCTGCGAGGCGCGCAGCTCCTCGACGAGGCGCACGTTCCGAAGGACCAGGCCTGCCTGCGACGCGAGGTCACGGACCAGGCGTTCCTTCGACGGGTTCATCGGATCGCTGGGCGGCATCGCCACCGAGAGCGCCCCGAGGAGCTCGCCCCGGTCCCGGACCTCGACGACCGTCTCGCCCTCGATCGTCGGGAGGGCCTCGTTCACCACGACGGCGACGGCCGCGGGCTCGGCGTCCGTGGGCCACGAGGCCGCCGGCTGCAGCTCTGCGCCCAGACGGAGCCACACCCTGGCCGAGCCTGCGCCGGTGGCCTGGCCGAGGATCTGCGCCATCCGACCCAGGACGTCCTCGGTCGCGTACGACTCGCCGACGCGCTCGGAGAACTCGGTCAGCACCTCGTACGGGGTCGCCCGCCTGCCGTAGACGACGCGATCGGCGATCCGCCGTGCGAACCGCGTCACCGGCCGGAACGCGAGACCCAGCAGCAGCGCGACGATGAACACCGAGCCGGAGCTCTCGTTGCCGGAGGTGATCACGCCCAGGAGTCCGACGACGGCCGCGTAGGCCGCGATCACGAGCAGGACCAGCGCGCCCGCGACGAGCGCCTTCTTCACGACGACGTCGAGGTCGTACAGGTGGTACTGCAAGACGGCGATCCCGATCGAGAGCGGGATGGCGAAGAACGCCAGCGCACTCACCGTCGTGTCGACGAAGGTGTTGTCAACGCCGAGCGCGACCAGCAGTTCGGAAAGCGCGAACGAGGCAACGAGGAAGGAGAGGGCCAGAGCGACCCACTTCATCTGCTGACGCTCGACGCCGCTCGACCGCCTGTAGCGAACGACGACGGCGCCCACGGCGCCCCCGAGGGTGCCCAAGAGCAAGAGACTGAAGACGGCGTCCGGGATCTCGAACTGCGGCAGGGAAGAGATATAGAGAGGGTTGGGCACCTTCACCGACTCGACCGATCCCGCGAGTGTCGGGTCACCGACCAGCGAGGCGATCGTCAGGAAGCCGATGAGGACGACGAAGAACCAGGCGAACGGCAACCATTTGCGTGACGGCAGATGACCGTCGGGGAACAACAGCGGGAGGAAGAACAGGACCGGCAGGATGCCGATAACCCACCCCAGGTTGGTCAGGATCAACGCGCCGATGAGCCAGAACCCCCCCGTGACGCCGTCGTGAACCATGGAGGTCGCGAGCTCTCCTGCCGCGAACGAGCCTGCCGCCGTCGACGCGCCGTAGAGGAGGAGCGCACCGATCCGGTTCCTGGGCTCGCGGCTGACGAGCAACGACCCGACCACGCCGAACATCGTGAACGCGATCACGAAGGGGATCTGCTCGCTGAGTGATTCTCCATTGACCGAGACGCCGATCAGCCCCCCGATCGCGAGCGAGAAGAACACGCCGAGCGCGACCCACGGCCACCGGGAGGACCTCGAGCGTGCCGGGGTGTTCATCAGCCCTCGTCCCGTTCGATGGACGGCCTCGGAACACCCTTTTGCGGCGGACGGCTCCCGAGCGGGATCGTGCCGGTCACCACCGTTCGGCCGCCGGGGCGCGACCGAATCTCGATGCGTCCGTCCAGGGCGGCGAGACGGTCGGCGATGCCCTGGAGCCCCGTCCCGTACCCCGTGGAAGCCGGATCGAACCCGGCCCCGTCGTCGTCGACCTCGAACACCAGCGCCGCGTCGGACTGGAGCAGCCGAACCTCCGCGCGTGATGCGTGCGCGTGCTTCGCCACGTTCTGGAGGGCCTCCAGCACCGAGAAATACACGGCGGCCTCGACCTCCTGCGGGTACCGGCCGGCACCGTCCGGATTGACCTCGACGGGAACCACGGATCGACGGGTCTGCGACTCCAGCGCCGCGACGAGCCCCTTGTCCGCCAGCAGCGGGGGGTAGATCCCGCGCGCGAGATCGCGCAGGTCCTCCAGGGCCTCGGTGGTCTCCGTCTGCAGCTGCCCGAGGATCCGGCCGGTCTCGTCGGGGTCCTTCGCGACGAGGGACTGCGCGAGCCGGAGCTTGACCGAGAGGGCGACGAGCTGCTGTTGCGCGCCGTCGTGGATGTTGCGCTCGAGGCGGCGACGTTCGTCGTCCTGTGCCGACACCAACCGCTTGTGGAGCTCGCGGAGCTCGTCGATCCTGCTCTCGAGCTCCGTCGTGAGCCGCGCGTTGCTGAGGACGAGCCCGGCCTGGCCGGCGAGGTCCGAGGCGAGCCGTTCGTCGGTCGTGGACAACGGATCCGAGGCGGGCTTGGCGAGCGCGAGCGCCCCCAGGAGCTCGCCCTGGTGGCGGACCGGGAACGACGCGTCCGCCTCGGGCAAGCCCGGCAGATCCCCGTCGGGCGACGACCGATCGGGAAGCGATCCGGAGTCCGCGGGCCACGAAGCGGCCGGCCGGAACCGTTCGCCGATCTTCAACCACACGTCCGCTCGCCGAGCGCCCGTCGCCTCGCCGAGGATCCGCGCCATTCGTGGCAGCAGGTCCTCGGTGGCGTAGGTCTCTCTGACGCGCTCGGAGAACGACGACAGCGCCTCGTACGGCGAGGCGCGGTGTCCGTACACGACGCGATCCGCGAGCCGACGAGCCCGGCGCGCGACCGGCTGGAACGCGATCGCCACGACCGCCGCCGCGAGCGCCGACGCCAGGGCGTTCCCGCGTGCGCCCACGACGGCTCCGGCGCCCGCCACGATGGCGACGTAGACGAGGGCGATGAAGGCCGCCAGCACGCCGACGACCACCGTCTTGCGGATCACGACGTCGATGTCGTACAGCCTGTACCGGAGCACCGCGACGCCGATCGCGATGGGGATCAGTCCGAACGACCAGAACGAGAGGATCTGGACGAGCGCCCCCCAGAAAGCCGTCTGTTCGGTCCAGCCGGTGCTGAACGCCAGCAGGTAGCTCACCGCCACCAGGCCGCTCGCCCACGCGAGCCAGCGGAGTTGATGCCGCTCCACGTCGTCGTTCGCGCGTCGGAGCCTTCGGATCACGGCTACGGCGCCTCCCACGACCGTGAGCGGCACCGTGAGGACCAGCGCGAGGATGAGAGGCTCGAAGGGGCGGAGCGCCTCGATGCCCATGGGGTTCCGGACGTGCGGCAGGTCGTAGTCGGTGAAGGTGCCGGGCAAGACGAGGAAGAACAGCGTGAGGACCGCCATCCCCGCGCCCATCGTCCACGCGAACCACCGCCACCGTGGACTCGGCAGGTGGCCGTCGGGGAACAACAGCAGCAGGAAGCCGCTGCCGCCGATGAACCACACCCACGTCGAACCGTCAAGGGCGAGCGCGTAGGCGGCTCCCGGTAGATGCCGCCCCTCGATCAAGCCGTACACGCCGTACGTGCCCGACGGCAACGCCCACATGACGCCGATGCCGAGCATGATCCAGCCGAGCGGGTTCGACGGACGGCGGGAGGCGAGCACCACCCCGACGACCGGGAAGATCGCGAGGACCGCCAAGAAGAAGATGTCGTACCGCTGGCTCTCGAGCGCGAGCGTGATCGAGACGATTGCCGAGACCGCGATGAACGCGAGGATCCCCCACGCGAGCCGAGCGGCCGTGCGCTGCTTCATGGAGCGACCTCGGGTTCGGTCACCAGGACGCGGAAGACCTCGACGGGCTCCTCTCGGCCCTTCACCTGCCGCGAGCCGATCGGCTCGGACGAGATGCCCGGCGCCGAGGCGATCGTGGTCGAGCTCGCGACGATCTCGCCGCCCTCCGCCTCACTCTGCAGGCGTTGGGCAACGTTCACGGCGTCACCGATCACCGTGTACTCGAGCCGGCCGCCGCCCCCGATCGCTCCGGCGACCACCTGACCGGTGTTCACGCCCACACCGATGTGGAGGCCGTCGACGGCGTCGGGGCCCCATCCCTCGGCGTTGAGCTCGGCCTGGCGACGCTGCATCGCGATCGCGCACCGCAGCGCGCGCTCGGCGTGATCGTCGATCGGGTCCGGCGCGCCGAACACGGCCATCACCGCGTCGCCTTGGAACTTGTCGATCATCCCGAGGTGCTCGACGACGATCTCGGCCATCGCCGAGAGGTGGCGCCCGACGATCTCGGCGATCTCGTTGGTCGCCAGCCGTTCGGCCATCGCCGAGAAGCCCCGGATGTCGCTGAAGAGCACCGTCACCTCGAGCTCCTCGCGTTCGACCTCGCCCCGGGCGAGCTTCTCGGCCACGCGCTGCGGCACGTAGGAGGACAGCGTGGCCGCAGCGGCCTGCTTTGCGACGACGGCGGCGTGCAGCCGCTTCATGTCGTCAACCGCACTCGCGCCGCCCGAGCCCGCGCCTGCGGCCATGTTCGTGAACAGGTCCGTGACCCGCCGGTCGACGGCCTCCTGGGTCGTCCCGAGGCGCTCGGCCATCTGCGCGTAGCCCAGACCCTGCGACATGAGCTCGAGGAGCTCGCGGTCCTGTTCGCCGGTCTCCCGTCGGCCCGACAGGCGTTCCGCGATCGCTGGGTCGACCGCGCTCCCGCCCGCCGCGACCTCGCGGATCGCGCGGACGAGCTCGTCGCCCTGGGCGATCCGGTCCTTCAACAGGTAGGCGAGCCCGCTCTGGCCCTTGCCGAGGAGCGCGATCGCGTACGCCTCGTCGTCGTGGGCCGAGAGCACGACGACGCCCGTCCCCGGATGCTTCTCGCGGATCGCGTGCGCGCAGTCGATGCCCTCGAGCTGGAAGTTCGGGGGCATCTTGATGTCGGTGACGACGACGTCGGGAACGTGCTCGGCCGCCGCCGCGAGGAGCGACGGGGCGTCCTCGGCCACGCCGACGACCTCGACGTCGTCGTAGGAGTCGAGGAGAGCCCGAACGCCCTCGCGGACGAGGACGTTGTCCTCGCCGAGGACGATCCTGATGCTCACGCTACCTGCCTCTCCGACGACGGTACGATGCGCGCATGGTGCGGGTGGTCTTCGCGGAGGATAACTACCTCGTGCGGGAGGGGACCGCGGCACTGCTCCAGACCTCCGAGGAGGTCGAGCTGATCGGCACCGCGAGCTCGTTCGACGAGCTGATGACGGCGGTCGAGGAGCTGAAGCCCGAGGCCGTGCTCACCGACATCCGGATGCCCCCGTCGAACACCACCGAGGGCATCGACGCGGCCCGGCGCATCCGCGCCGATCACCCCGACATCGGGGTCGTCGTGCTCTCGCAGTTCGCCGAGGAGGCGTACGCGTACGAGCTCCTGAAGGACGGGGCGACCGGGCTCGGCTACCTGCTTAAGGAGCGCGTCGCCAACCTGGAGGAGCTGGTCCGCGCCCTCAACGAGGTGGCCAAGGGGGGCTCGGTCCTCGATCCCAAGGTGGTGGAAGCGCTCGTCTCGGCCAAGGACCGGATGGCGCACTCCCCGCTCGCGCAGCTCACCGACCGGGAGCGCGAGGTGCTCGAGAACATGGCACAGGGCAAGAACAACGCGTCGATCGCGAAGTCGCTGTTCCTGACCGAGCGTGCCGTCGAGAAACACATCAACTCCCTGTTCCACAAGCTGGGGCTCTCCGAGGAGACCGACGTCCACCGCCGCGTGAAGGCGGTGCTCGCGTTCCTGCGCGAGAGCGACCACGCTTCCTGACCTTCGGCCCGACCCTCGCTCCGGGCTCACGCGCTCGAGCTCACTGGGCCGCGCGGGTATCCACGATCATCACCGAGCACGGCGCGTGCCGGAGCACGAGGTTCGGAACGCTGTCGCGCACCCGCCACCACGATCCGTGGGTCCCACGGTTCCCCAGCACGATCGTCTCGACGCGCTCCTGTTCGGCGATCGCCACCAGACGCTCGGCCGGGTCCCCCGACTCCGCCCAGCTGCGGACCGAGATCGCCGGGAACCGGCGCTCGAGCCCGGCGAGGTAGCCGCCCGGATCGGCCCACTTCTTGGGGTCCACCGCATCGCGGATCGACGGCTCGGGCCGCACGTGCAGCACCAGCAGCTCCGCTCCGCTCTGTCCCGCGAGACGGGCGGCCTCGCCGACCGCGAGATCTGCCGAGGCCGAGGTATCCGTTCCCACCAGGATCTTCCTCATCGTGCACCGCCTCCTCCATCCGCGGCTCACGCTACGCGCCGGGCGCCGCCGGGTTCGACCCGGCGGCCACCACAACATCTGGGGGATGCCAACACGCGAAGGTCGGGGGGGTTCGAGCGCGGGCTTGTGCGGGCGACCCCCTTGGAACCCGTGGGCTCGACTGTCACGATGCGCCGCATGAGGGCCTCGACCGCACGCGGGCTTGCTCACGGCGTGTGGCTCGCCACGCTCGTGATCTGGATCGTCGCCCTGATCCTGGTGTTCGCGATCGCGCCGTCCGACGCCATCCCGATGGCGCTGCTCGGGCTGCCGATGGCGACCTACGCGTCGGTGGGAGCGCTCGTCGCACGCAGCAGCCCGCGCAACCTCATCGGCTGGCTGTTCTCGTCGGTCGCGCTCGCCCTCGCGCTGTGGATGTTCGGGAGCGCGTACGCACAGTTCGGCCTCGGGGGGGCGTCGGGGATCGGGGATCTCCCCGGGGCGGCCGCCGCGGCGTGGACGGGCGTGGTGGCGCTGATCGCGGTGCTCCCGATCGCGCTGCCGGTCTTCCTGTTGATCTTCCCCGACGGCCACCTGCGTTCCCGCCGGTGGCGCCCGGTCGCGTGGGTCGTCGCGCTCGGCGGCGTGCTGCTGGTCCTGGGGACCTTCGGGCAGGTGTGGGTTCTCGACCCACTGGTGCTCTTCCCGCCGCGATGGGTGGCCGAGATCCCCGGGATCCACCTCGCTTACGACGCAGGGCTGATCCTGGTGGTCGCGACGGCGTTCGCGGGCCTACTCGCGCTGGTCCTGCGCTTCCGGGAGTCGAGCGCCGAGCAGCGTCAGCCGCTCCGGCTGCTCGTCGGCGTGATCGTCGCGATGGCGTTCACGACCGCGCTCGCGATCGTGACGGTCCTCGGCTCCCAGGGCGCGGAATGGTCGTGGGTCGCGATCGTCCTGGCGATCCTCACCGACTGCTTCGGGGTCCTGATCGGGATCCCCCTCGCCACCGCGGCCGCCGTGCTCACGTTCGGGCTCTACGACGTCGGCGTCGTGGTGAAGAAGACCGTCGTCTACGTGGTCCTCGTGATCTTGTTCGTGCTGCTGCTCGCGCTTCTCAGCCTCCTGGTCTCGCCGCTCGCGTTCATCGGCTCGCCCGAAACGGGCGGTGATCGCGAGCTCCTCATCGCTCGGATCCTCACCACGGCGGCGGTGTTCACCCTCGTGCTCGTCCTCACGTTCCGTCCGGTGAAGCGGCTCGCCCGGCGCCTGGTGTACGGGCGGCGCGCGACGCGCTACGAGGCGATGGCCGAGTTCTCCGAACGCCTCGGGGACGCGTACTCGACCGAGGACGTCCTGCCCCGCATGGCCGAGATCGTGCGGGCCTCGACCGGCGCCGACGTCGCGCAGGTGTGGATCCACGTGAGGGGCGAGATCCGTCCGGTCGCGTCCTCGCCGAGCGACACGCCGTTGGGCGAGGCGATCGAGGCCGGACCCGACGAGCTCCCGCCGCTCGAGGGGCGCCGGGCGTTCCCGGTTCGCGATCGCGGCGAGCTCCTGGGCGCGCTCACCGTCTCGATGCCCGCCGCCGAGCCGCTCTCGAAGGACGGCGAGCAGCTCGTGACCGACCTCGCGAGCCAGGCCGGGCTCGTGGTGCGCAACGTGCGCCTGATCGAGGAGCTCCAGGAGTCGCGACGGCGCATCGTCACCGCGCAGGACGAGCGGGCGCGCAAGCTCGAACGCGACATCCACGACGGCGCGCAGCAACAGCTCGTGGCCCTGTCGGTCAAGCTCGGGCTGGCCGAACAGCTCGCATCGCGCGACGCGGACAAGACGACCGCGTTGTTGGCCGAGCTCAAGTCCGACACCGCCGATGCCCTGGAGAACGTCCGAGATCTCGCGCGAGGCATCTACCCGCCCGTCCTGGCGGACCACGGCCTCGCCGCTGCGCTCGAGGCGCAGGCACGGAAGTCGCCGATCCCGGTGCGCCTCAGCGCCAACGGCTCGGGTCGGTACGCGCCGGAGATCGAGGCCGCCATCTACTTCTGCTGTCTCGAAGCCCTGCAGAACATCGCGAAGTATGCGGAGGCGGACGACGCGACGATCCGTCTGGGGCGGTCGAACGGCGACCTGACGTTCGAGGTCACCGACGACGGCCGAGGGTTCGATCCCGCCACCGTCGAGGGATCGGGGCTCACCAATATGCGTGACCGCGTGGAAGCCGTCGGGGGCGTGCTCGACGTGAGCTCGACACCGGGGTCGGGCACGACGATCCGCGGACGCATCCCCGTGGAGCGCGCGCCATGAGGAGGCAAGGCAGCTCCCTGTTCGTCGTCGTGATCGCCACGACCTCGGTGCTGATGTTCGCCGCGGTCCCCTCGGGGGCAGATGAGCGATGAAGCCGGCAAGGCCGCTCGAGGTGAGACGCCGTTGAACGCTCGGACGGCGAAACTCCTCTCGCGAGCGGTCGTCGCAGCGGTCATCGCGATGCTGGTGACCCAGGTCGTCCTGGTGCTCGTCGGCGGGCACCGGCTGGTCGCGACCGAGATCGCCACCGTCGGTGACCCGAACGCCCCGGGCATGGCTGCGGTTCGAACCGACCTGGAGCACATCGTGGCCGGGGGAGGAAGCTTCGGGAGCGACAACCCCCTGGGCAGCGTCGCCTTCGCAGCCGTCGCCTTGATCTGGGGCATCACCGGTTCGCTCATCGTGTCGCGCCAGCCACGGAACTCGGCGGGCTGGATCTTCTGCATCGCCGCAGGGGCCGTCGCCCTCAACAGCTTCGGATTCGCCTACACCGTCTATGGGGTGAGGATCTTGGGGTCGCCCCTGCCAGCGCAGGATCCCATCGCGCTCTTCGGCGAGTACTCCTTCGCCGTCGCCGTGCTGATCCCCCTCCTGGTCCTGCTCTTCCCCGACGGCCGGCCTCCGAGCCGACGCTGGCGATGGGCGACGTGGGTCCTGCTCGCCGGGTTCGCGATCGCGGTGGTCTCCTACGCCCTCACCCCCGGCCCGCTCAACAACTTCGTCGAAGCCGGGATCCTGTACGCCAACCCGTTCGGCGTGATGGCCTTCGCCGACGGACGCCCCCTCAACGCACTCGTCGGCGTCGGGGTGCTGCTGATCCTGGGTGCGAGCCTCGCGACCGTCGTCGCGGTATGGCAACGGTTCCGACACGCCCGAGGCGAGGAACGACAGCAGATGCGCTGGCTCGTCGTCATGGCCACGATCGCCGGGACAGGCTTGGCGCTGATCCTGCTGTTAACCCCGATCCTGGCTCTGTTCGGGGTGGAGGATGAGAACGGTGCGGGGGCCGTGATCTTCGCGTGCTTGTTCGCGACCGCCGCACTCGCGATCTTCGTCGGGATCCCCGCCGCCTATCTGATCGCGATCTTCAAGCACGGCCTGTGGGATCTCGACGTCGTGATCAAGAAGGCGCTCGTCGCGTCCGTGCTCACGCTGGTGCTGATCGGGCTCGGCCTCGTCGCCATCGGGATCTTCGGACAGCCGGCGTTGTGGGGTGGCAATCGCCTCGGCGTGGCCATCGGCGTGATCGCCGGCCTCCTGATCTGGCCGCTCGTCCGGGCTGCTCGTCGAGTCGCGAGGCGGCTGGTCTTCGGCAAGCGCGCGGCGCCCTACGAGGTGCTGAGCGAGTTCGCCGAGCGAGTCGGCGAAACGTACGCCACCGAGGACGTGCTCCCGCGGATGGCCCGGATCCTCGCCGAGGGGACCGCCGCGACCAGCGCTCGCGTCTGGATCCACGTCGGCGGTGAGCTCCGGGCCGAAGCCGCCTGGCCCCAGGACGTCGCGGACCGAGAGGCCGTCCCGTTCGGAGGCGACGAGCTCCCCGAGTTCGACGGCGAGTCGGCGTTCGAGGTCCGCGACCGGGGCGAGGTACTCGGCGCCCTCTCGGTCGCCATGCCCGCGAGCGACCCGATGAACCCGTCGAAGGAACGGCTCGTCCGCGACCTCGCCTCGCAGGCAGGGCTCGTGCTTCGGAACGTCCGGCTGATCCAGGAGCTCCGGGCCTCACGCCAGCGTCTGGTCGCGTCGCAGGACGAGGAGCGGCGCAAGCTCGAACGCGACCTGCACGACGGCGCCCAACAGCAGCTGGTCGCGCTCGCGGTGCACCTGAAGCTCGCCCGGACGATGGTCGAGCGCGACCCCGCGACCGTGGGCGACATGCTCGAGGCCCTCCAGGGCTCGGCCACCGACGCGCTGGCGGACCTGCGGGACCTCGCCCGGGGGATCTACCCGCAGCTGCTCGCCGACCGCGGGCTCGCCGCTGCGCTGGAAGCGCAAGCGAGCAAGTCGACGGTCCCGACGACGGTTCGCAGCGACGGCGTCGGGCGCTATGCCCGTGAGGTCGAGGCAGCGGTGTACTTCTCGTGCCTGGAGGCGTTGAACAACGTCGCCAAGTACTCGGTGGCCTCGAGCGCGACCGTCTCGCTCGCTCAGGCGAACGGCACCCTCACGTTCACGGTCGTCGACGACGGGATCGGGTTCGACGCGGCCGGGGTCGCGCACGGGACCGGACTCCAGGGGATCGCGGATCGGCTCGACGCGATCGGCGGCGACGTCCGAGTGCGGAGCGCGCCCGGCGAGGGGACGACGGTGACGGGCACCGTGCCGGCCGAGGACCCACGCTCGTGAACGGGAACCGCCGCCTCCCGTGGGTGATCTGGGGCTTCGCGGTCGTGCTGCTCGGCGTGACGGCCGCCCTCGGCATCCGGAACGGCTCGCTCTCGAAGGATCGCCTGTTCGTGGTCCTGGCGATCGTGATGATGGTCGGGAACGTGTCGGTGGGCGCGTTCGTGGCCTCGCGCGTCCCGACGAACCCGATCGGCTGGCTCCTGATGACGATCGGGATCGCGTTCCTGATCGGGATCAGCGCGACCGAGTACGCGGTCTACGCGCTGTTCACGAACCCCGGCGGCCTCCCGCACCCATACGCCGCCGCGTGGATCTCGAACTGGACCGCCCTGATCGCCGGCGGAGCGGCCCTGCTGCTCGTCGCCCTGTTCCCGAACGGTTCGGCGGCGTCGCCCCGGTGGCGATGGCTCCCGCCGGCCATCGTGGTCGACATCGTCCTCGGGATCGTCGTCACCACGCTCCGGGTCGGCCCGATCGACCTGAGCGACGTCGGACCCGACCCCCTGAACCCCACCGGCATCGAGGCGCTCGAACCGATCGTGGGCCCCATCGGGTCGGTCTTCGGCTTCGCCACGATCGCGCTCGCGATCGCGGCCCTGGTGTCCCTCGTCCTCCGCTACCGCGCGTCGAGAGGCGACGAGCGACAGCAGATCCGATGGCTGGCGTACGTGGGATTCCTGATGCTGAGCCTCTTGATCCTGATCATCCTGTCGTCGATCGGGCTGGGAGGAAGGGGAGACTTCGACGCTGAGCGACGGGCTGTTCGCCGCGTTCTTCATCGCGTTCGGGATCGGCATCCCCAGCGCGGCGGCGATCGCGGTCATGCGGTACCGCCTGTGGGACCTCGACGTCATCCTGAAGAAGGCGATCGTCGCGACGGTGCTCGTGATCTTCCTCACGATCGCCTCGCTGGTGATCCTGATCGTCGCCGGCGGGGTCGTCGTGGCGCCGCTGTCCGAATCGCCCGGCGTCGCCCTCGTGGCGGGGATCGGCGTCGGGGCGCTAGCCTGGCCGCTCCTCCGGCTCTCGCGACGCATCGCCGACCGCGTCGTCTACGGCAGGCGCGCGACGCCGTACGAGGTGCTGACCCAGTTCTCGGGTCGCATGGCGGAGTCCTACGCAACGGACGACGTCCTTCCGAGGATGGCGGCGATCCTCGGTGCGGGGACCGGGGCGAAGACCGTCACGATCTGGTTGGTCGTGGGGAGCGAGGTTCGGCCCGCCACCACGTGGCCGCCCGCGTACGGGAACGGCTCGGAAGGCCCGAAGGAGGAACCGACTCGTGCCGTGACGCTCGCGGACCTCACGGGCGACGTCTTCGTGGTCCGGCACCAGGGGGAGCAGCTCGGAGCGATCACGGCGACGATGCATGCGAATGACCCGATGGATCCGACGAAAGAGAAACTCTTCCGCGATCTCGCCGGCCAGGCCGGTCTCGTCCTCCGCAACGTGCGGCTGATCGAAGAGCTCCGTGCGTCGCGTCGCCGGCTCGTCGCCGCGCAGGACGCCGAACGGCGCAGGCTGGAACGCAACATCCACGATGGCGCCCAGCAGCAGCTCGTCGCGCTCCAGGTCAAACAGCGTCTCGTCCAGGGCATGATCGAACGGGACCCGACCAAGGCGCTCGAACTGATGACCCAGCTCCAGGTCGACACGACGGAGGCCCTGGACGATCTGCGCGACCTCGCTCGCGGGATCTACCCACCGCTGCTCGCCGACCAGGGGCTCGGGGCCGCGCTCGAATCGCAGGCGCGCAAGTCGCCGGTCCCGATCTCGGTCGAGATCGACGGCGTCGAGCGGTACCCGCAGGACGTCGAGGCCGCGGTCTACTTCTGTGCGCTCGAGGCGCTGAACAACCTCGCGAAGTACGCGGGCGCGTCCCAGGCGACGGTCTCGCTGTCCCAGACGGACGGGACGCTCACGTTCGCCGTATCCGACGACGGAGTAGGCTTCTCGGTCGGCGAGCGCGGGTCGAACGGCACGGGGCTGCAGGGGATGGCGGACCGTCTCGATGCGATCGGCGGCGCGCTCGAGATCCGGTCGGCGCCCGGACAGGGGACGACGGTCCTGGGTCGAGTCCCGGTCGGTTAGGCGGCCGGCTCGTTGGCGGCCGCCCACGCGGACTCGAGCTTGTCGGGCCCGAACACGGCCTTGGGGATGTACGCGGATGCACCGCACTCGGCGGCCCGCGGCGCGTACTCCTCTTCCTCGTACGTGGAGAGAAGGAGGACGATCACGGAGTCCGAACGCTCGGCCAGGATCTGGCGCGTGGCATCGAGCCCGTTGATGCCCGGGAGGTTCACGTCCATCAGCACGAGGTCGGGGCCGAGCTCCCGCGCCATCTCGACCGAGGCCTCACCCGTCTCCGCCTCACCGACCACCTCGAACCCGTCGGTGGCGTCCACCACCATCCGAGCCGCCAGCCGGAACGGCTCCTGGTCGTCCACGATGAGCACTCGAACCGTCATCTGTTGCCCTCGGAGACAGCGTCCCACGGGCATCGTGCTCCGACAGTGATGCCAACACCACTCTTGTCCGTTCTTCGGGGGACGCGCGCGAGGTGCCGGTGGCGCCGGTGTGGCCGCTACGCGGCGCGGCCGACCCGGAGGAACGCCTGCTCGAGCACGAGCCGCGTGTTGAGGTTCAGGTCCTCGGCGAGCGCGGCGCGAGCCTCCTCGACCGCGGCCATCGCGCTCGTCGCCGAGGTCACGTCGCCCGGGGCGGGCGCGAGATCCGGGTTCATCAGTACGTCTGCGCCACCCCCGACCGCGACCGCAACGCGATCGCGCAGCAGCGCCGAGACCCCGAGCAGCACGCGGTCCACGTAGTCGCGTTCGGCCCGGCGGACCTGTCGCTTGTGCCGCTCCTCGAGCCGGCGGATCGCGCCGCGGTAGGCCTCCTCGGCCCGACCTCGTTCGTCCAGGAACGGCGCCAGCTCCTCCTCGAGCTGCGCGCCCAGGTCCTTGCGGTACCGCTCGGCGGCGACGATCACGAGGTCGGCGGCTTCGAGGGCACCGGCGGGTCCGCGCGAGGCGCTCTCGAGCGCGTCGCGGGCCGCCTCGCGGAACGACATCCCGTCCGCGCCGGTCGCGAGCCGGCGGGCTCGTCCGAGGTTCCCCCCGGCCAGCCGGGCGGCGAGGGCGGCCCGACCGGGGTCGATCCCTTCGGCGGCGAGCGTCTGCGCGACGAACGCCTCCGAGAGTGGGCGGAACGAGACCACGTGGCAGCGCGACAGGACGGTCTCGGGGAGCTCGTCGGGCCGGGCCGACAGGAGCATCAGCACCGCGTCCGCGGGCGGCTCCTCGAGCACCTTCAACAGGACGTCGGCCGCGGCCGGGTTCAGTCGATCGGCCTCCCGGATCACGAAGACCTTCCGTCCGGGCTCGGGGGCGGTGCGGTAGGCGGGGTGCCAGATCTCGGCGCGAACGGTCTCCACGTGGATGTCGCGACCCTCGGGTTCGACGACGACCTCATTCGGGTGACGGTCCTCGAGCGCCAGTCGGCAGTCCCTGCAAGTCCCGCACCCGCCCTCCTTGCACAGCAGCGCCGCCGCGAACGCCCGCGCGGCGAGCTGCTTGCCTCCGCCCTCGGGGCCGGCCAGCACGTACGCGTGGTGCGGTCTCGCCGCGGCCTGGCGCAGGAACGCGATCGCATGCTCCTGACCGGGGACGCGGTCGAACACCGGGAAGGCGCCGTCGCTCGCCTCAGTCACGCCGGTCCTCCTCCCGCTCCTTCAAGATCCTGCCGAGCGCCTCGACGACCTGCTCGTGCACCTGTTCGGGCGTTCGGTCCGCGTCGACGACGACGAACCGCTCCGGGTGCTCCTCGGCGATCCGCAGGTACGCATCGGAGACCTTCGCGTGGAAGTCCTGACCCTCGAGCTCGATGCGATCGGGTTCCTCGAGCGAACGGAGCAGGCCGGCCTCCGGCTCGAGGTGGAGCAGGAGCACGAGGTCGGGGAACAGCCCCTGGGTCGCCCACACGTTCAGCGTCAGGACGTCCTGCTCGCCGAGTCCGCGCGCCGAACCCTGATAGGCCAGGGACGAATCGATGTACCGATCCGTCAGCACGACTTGACCCGCGGCCAGGGCGGGCCGGATCACCGACGCCACGTGCTGCGCCCGGCTCGCCGCGAAGAGCAGGGCCTCGGTCTTCGGCTCGATGTGGCCCGTGTCGTGCGCGAGCAGCAGCCTCCGCAGCTCCTCGCCGACGGGCGTCCCTCCGGGTTCCCGCGTCACCATGACCTCGATGCCCTGCGACTCCAACCACTCCTTCGCCAGGCGGATCTGCGTTCCCTTGCCCGAGCCCTCGACACCCTCGAACGCGACGAACAGGCCGTTCGTCGGCGGCCGCTTCAGCTTGGGGACCAACCCCAGCCGCTCCTGCTTCCCGACGCGGAACCGCCGGAGCCGACTCCGGGTCAGCAAGCCGGCCAGCAGCGCCCCCACCCCCGCGATCATCAGCGAGATCCGCGTCCCCGACAGGTCGAACGTGCGCTCGCCCAGCGTCCACGTGTGCACGCCGATCGCGCCGGCGATGACCGGGAAGATCGTCAGCGAGAGGAACAGGCCGAGCCGCGAGAGCACGGTGAGCGCAGCGAACGTTCGCCCTCGGAACTCGTCGGTCACGTTCTCCTGGAGCAGCACGTAGCCGCTCACCCACGCGGAGCCGCAGAAGCCGCCGAGCACCACCGCGACGACCGCCGCCTGCCCGATCGCGGGCATCGCCGCCAGCGCGAGCAGGGTGCCCGCCGCAGCGATGATCGACCAGACGAACACGTACTCGCGCAGGACGAACTCCACGAACTTGTTCGAGGACGCCATCCCGATCCCCATCCCGATGCCGAACGAGGTCACGAGGATGCCCCAGCCCGGGTCGCCGGCACCGAGGGCCGTCTTGGCGAAGATCGGACCGAGCGCGAGCACGGCACCCACGGCGCTGAAGGCCGCGACGATGCCGAGCGTCATCGAAGAGGCAAGCGAGTTCTCGCGCAGGAACCGGACACCGTCCGCGATGTCCCTCCCCACGCGCGAGAGGTCGAGCCTCGAGAACGACGTCGGCGCCGGCCGGGGGATCTGGATACGGCTGACCAGCAAGGCCGAGAGCCCGAACGTGAACGCGTCGAGCCACAGCGCAAGGAAGACCGGGTTGTCCTCGAAGTAGGGCAACAAGCCGGACCCGCCCGACAGGAACGTGAACACGAGGGCGCCCAGCGGCAACGTCGCGTACGTGGTGATCAGGCCGAGCGAGTTGGCGTTCGCGAGCTGCCGCCGCGGGACGAGGTTCGGCAGCGACGCGTCGCGGGCGGGCGTCCACAGCAGGGAGAAGCATTCGATCACGAACGAGACGCCGAAGATCATCCAGAGCTTCCCCAAGAAGGGCATGAGGGCGTACAAGGCCCCCCGGGAGATGTCCGCCGTGATCATCAGCGTTTTGCGGTTGACCCGGTCGACGATCGCGCCGGCGACCGGCCCGAACAGGATCGCGGGGAGCGTCCGGGCAACCATCACGCCGGCGATCGCGTAGGCGCCCGCTTCGCCACCCTTGCTCACCACGAGCGCGGTCACCGCGACGAACCCGACCCAGTCCCCGAACGAGCTGACGGTCTGCGCGGCCAGCAGCTTGGAGAAGGCGGGATGGGTGATGAGGTCCTTGAAGGTCGCCGGCCGGGTCCCGCGGAGCGCGGCGACCTCGTCGGCGAAGGACGACACCTACTCCTCCGCGGCCGCGACGCCGGCCCGGTCCGCGGTTGGGGGCGTCTCCTCCGGCGACGCCGCACCGTTGCCGGTCGCCGGCTCGACGGTCGTCCTCTTCTTCGTGCTCGTGCGTTTCGCCGCCGTCCGCTTGGCGGCCGTCCGTTTGGCGGTGGTCCGTTTGGCGGTGGTCTTCTTCTTCGCGTTCTTCGCGCCGGCCTTGGCCGCCGCACGCGCGGCCCGAGCCGCCGACTTCGCGGCCCTGGCCTCGGCCTCGGCCTCCGCGTCACCGTGCTTCGTGACGTTGAAGCCGTCGTCGAGCTCGGCGCCGCACCCCCAGCAGCGCAAGCTCTTCGGCCGCCGGATCAGGAGCGAGCCGCACTCGGGACACGGGTGGTCGGGCACCGGAGGATGGTTGACGGCGAAGTCGCAGTCGGGGTACCGCTCGCACCCGTACATCAGCCCGAACCTCGTCCGCCTCTCGACGATCTCGCCCTGCTTGCACTGGGGACAGGTGACGCCGGTCGACTTCGGCGGGTCCTTCTTGATGTACTTGCAGTCCGGGTACCCCGAGCAGCCCACGAAGGGCCCGAACCGGCCGAACTTGCGCTGCAGCGGGCGGCCGCACTCGGGACAGGTCTCGTCGAGCATCTCCGGCTCGGGGCGTTCCTGGCCGTCGAGGTTGCGGATGTACTTGCAGCCGCCGTCCTCCTCGGCGAACCGGGTGCACCCGATGAAGAAGCCGTACCGCCCGAGGCGCTTCTGCAACCGGCCGGGCGGAGTGCGTCCCTCCTCGATGCAGCGTGGGCAGTCCTCGTCGAGCTCCTCCACGTAGCGCTCGAACTTCTCCTCCGCCCGTTCGAGCGCGTCGGCGAACGGCGTGTAGAACTGACGCAGCACCTGCACGCGCTGCAGGTCGCCCTCGGCGATCTCGTCGAGGTCCTCCTCCATCTCGGCCGTGAAGTTCACGTTGACGATGTCGGGGAAGTGCTCGACGAGCTTGTCGGTCACGACCTCACCGACGTCGTTGGGGAAGAAACGGCGGTCCTCGAGCCGGACGTAGCCGCGGTCCTGGATCGTCGAGATGATCGACGCGTAGGTCGACGGCCTGCCGATGCCCAGCTCCTCGAGCGTCTTGACGAGAGACGCCTCGGAGAAGCGCGGGGGCGGCTGCGTGAAGTGTTGCTCGGGCAGGAGCTCGAGGAGCGCAAGCGCCTGCTCGGCCGAGAGCTCGGGCAGCCGGCGCTCGCCGTCCTCGTCGGCCCCGTCGTCCCGACCCTCCGCGTACACACGGAGGTGCCCGTCGAAGATCATCGTCCGGCCGCTCGCGCGCAACCGGTAGCGCGCGGCGCCCGCGGTCGCGTCGATGTCGACCCCGACCTGGTTGAACCGGGCCTGCGCCATCTGCGTGGCCACGGTCCGCTGCCAGATCAGCGTGTAGAGGCGGAGCTGGTCCCGGTCCAGGGCGGCGGCCACGCGATCCGGCGTCCGCAGGGCCGACGTCGGCCGGATCGCCTCGTGCGCCTCCTGCGCGTTCCGCGACTTCGTCTTGAACCGGCGGGGCTCGGACAAGGCGTACTCGGCCCCGAACTCGGTCCTCACGAGCTCGGCGATCTCACGGAGCGCGGCTTCGGCGATCGTGAGCGAGTCGGTCCGCATGTACGTGATCAGCCCGACCGTGCCCTCGCCGGGCAGGTCCACTCCTTCATAGAGGCGCTGCGCGAGCGTCATCGTCTTCCGGGCGCCGAACCCGAGCTTGCGCGCCGCCTCCTGCTGCAGCGTGGAGGTCTTGAACGGGGGCCGTGGCCCCTCCTTGCGTTCCTTGCTCTCCACCTTGGCCACGCGGTAGTCCGCCTCGCGGAGCCGGTCGACGTGCGCCGCGGCCTGGGCCTCGGCGGTCAACAGCACGCCCTTCTTGTCGGGCGCGCTCGCGATCCGGCCCTCGGGCACGCTCACGAGCCGGGCGAGGAACGGATGATCCTCGCCCCGCGGGGTGAGGCGAGCGTCGACGCTCCAGTACTCGACCGGGGTGAAGTCGCGGATCTCGCGTTCGCGCTCGACGATCATCCGCAGCGCGACCGACTGCACGCGACCGGCCGAGAGCCCGGGCTGAACCCGCCGCCAGAGCAGCGGCGAGATCTTGTAGCCGACCAGCCGGTCGAGCACGCGCCGCGCCTCCTGCGCGTCGAACAGCTTCAGGTCGATCTCGCGCGGGCGGCGGAAGGCCTCCAGGATCGCGTCGCGCGTGATCTCAGTGAACGTGACGCGCTTGGCCTGCGCCGGATCGACCCCCAGCAGGGACGCCACGTGGAACGCGATCGCCTCGCCCTCCCGGTCGTAGTCCGTCGCGAGGATCAGGTCCTCGTTCGCCTTCAGGGCCTTCTTCAGGGCGGCGACGTGCTTCTTCGAATCCTCGGGGACCTCGTAGGAGACCTCGAACCCGTGGTCGACGTCGACGCCCAGGTCGCTCTTGGGGAGGTCCCGGATGTGCCCGTACGAAGCCCGGACGGCGTAGTCGCCGCCCAGGTACTTCTCGATCGTCTTGGCCTTGGCCGGAGACTCGACCACGACCAGTGTCTTGCTCATGACCTGCTACTTCCCGTCGTCGTAGGGGATGGCGGCCCGGCGACCGTGGCGGGGGCCTCCGCGCGGCAGGGTACCAGCCCCTTCCTCGCGGCCCGGGACATCCGAGATCGGGATCCCGGCTCGCTCACCGAGCCCGGGCAAGGCCCGTTCGGGGTCGGGCCGAGTCGGGCGGGGTCGGGCGGGTCCGGAAGGAGAGACCGCCTCGCGCGCCCGTCCCGGTTCGCTTCCAACACGGTGCTAGGCTCGGTTCATTCCCGCTGGGCCGATCGCTCGGCCCGCCCGACCCTGGAGACCGGCCTGCTCGCCCTGTTCACCGACTTCGTGACCGGAGAGATCGCCCGGTACGGGTACCTGGCGATCTTCGTCCTGATGCTGCTCGAATCCGCCTGCATCCCGATCCCCTCGGAGGTCACGATGCTGTTCGGCGGCGCGCTGATCACCGCCCCCTTCCTCGCGCCCGAGCAGCAGCTTGAGTTCTGGCTGGTCGTGCTCGCGGGCACGCTCGGCAACCTCGTGGGGTCGTGGCTCGCCTACTGGGCCGGCTACTCGGGTGGCCGGCCGCTGATCGACCGGTGGGGTCGATACCTGTTGATACGGCCGCACGAGGTGGACCGGGCCCACGCGTGGTTCGAGCGGCACGGGCAGGCCGCCGTCTTCTTCGGCCGCCTCCTCCCGGTGATCCGCACCTTCATCAGCCTGCCGGCCGGCGTGGTCCGGATGAGGTTCGGGCGCTTCACCGTCTACACGGTGCTTGGCTGCCTCCCCTGGGTGATCGCGCTGACCTGGATCGGCGCCCTGCTCGGCGAGCGGTGGGACCGGGCGGAGGCGATCATCCGGCCGTTCGCCTGGGTGATCGCCGCGGCCCTCCTGGTCGGGCTCGTGTGGTTCGTGTGGAATCGGATCCGCCAGATCCGGCGCGAGGAGGCGGCGAGGGCCCCCCGTCCGCCGCCGGACGTCCCCGGGCGGGCGGTCGCCTCGCCCCGCGCACCGGACGCGGGCGTGTCGTCGCTCGAGGGGACGATCCCCACCGGCACCGCGGAGCGGGTCGAGGAGACCTGAGCTCCTGACCCGGCGGTCCGGGTCAGTCGAGCTCGGCGCGCATCACCCAGAACTCGCCCTCTGCCTCCTCACGGACGGGTTCGAACCCCACGCGCTCGTACATCATCCGTGACCGGTTGTGCACCGCGACCGAGAGTGACAGCGCCTGGTACCCGTCCTCGCGCGCCTGGACCATCAGCGCTCGCAGGAGGGTCTCGCCGATCCCCTTTCGACGGTGGAGCGGGACCACGGCGATGCCGAGCTCCGGCGTCTTCTCGTCGACGAACCCGTACCCCGGCTGCTCGGCGGTGAACAGCCGGTACCAGGCCGCGCCCACCGGTTGCCGGTCGAGCTCGGCGATGACCCCGGCGTCGCCCTCCCGGCCCCAGTCGCGGTGGTACCGCTCGAGCATCGGGTCGGCGAGCGCGGCGATCATCCGCTCGCGCGGCCAGTCGGGGTTCCACGCCGCGGCCTCGTACAGCATCTCGCGAAGGAACCCGTCGTCCTCGTGCGTCGCGGGCCGGATGTTCACGATGCCCCCCGTGCCATGCTTCCGAGGATGGCCACCCTAGCGCAGTCACGGTCGCTGGCGCTGGTGCGAGCCATCGGCGTGCGCTCCCGGGCCGACGACGTGAGCACCCACGCGGCCGCGCTCGCGTACCAGCTGTTCCTGTCGACCCTCGCGCTCTCGCTCGTCGGCCTCGCGTTGATCGGGCTCGCGGAGGACCTGCTGCCGTTCGAGCTCCCGGAGGGGACGGGGGAGCAGTTCGCGAACCTCACCGGCTCGAGCGCCACCCTCGGCGTCGTCAGCTTCCTGGCGCTCCTGTGGACCGCGTCGGGGTTGTCGCGTCGTGCGAGCCGTGCGTTGGCGGTCATCTTCCGCACCGGCCCGGAGGACGCGGTGCGGGGAGGCCTCCGCGCGCTCGGGACGACCCTTGCCCTCATCGTGCTCGTCGGTGCGTTGCCCGTCGTCACCGGGATCGTCTCGG
This sequence comes from Actinomycetota bacterium, assembly GCA_036505195.1. Taxonomy (GTDB): domain Bacteria; phylum Actinomycetota; class UBA4738; order UBA4738; family HRBIN12; genus DASSJM01. The sequence continues at coordinate 3,426 of DASXTX010000093.1, read as the reverse complement.
CGGTTCGGGTCTCGTCGGGCCTCGAGATCCCGTTCCGCGTGCTCGGGTTCGCGGCGACCGCGGCGATGGAGTTCGGCCTGTTCCTCCTCGCCTACACGGTGCTCACGCCCGGCTCGATCGGCTGGAGGTCCCATCTGCCCGGGGCGCTCGCGATGACCAGCGGGTGGGAGCTGTTCAAGCTCGCGGGCGGGATGCTCCTCGCCTACTACGTGACGCGTGCGACGCTGCTGTACGGGACGATCGGGACCGTGGTCGGTCTCCTCCTGTTCCTGCGGCTCGCGAGCGGGCTGTTCGTGTTCGGCGCCGAGGTGTCCGCGGTCCTGCTCGATCGCCGGGCCGGTCCATCGCCGACCGACTAGCCCCGTCGGCCGATTCGACCGCGCCGAACGGCGGTGCGACCATCCGACCGATGACCCATCGCCTCGGCAGCTTCCGGACCGTCCTGGCCGACCGTAACCTGCGAAGGGTCGAACTCGCGTTCCTCGGGTTCAACATGACCGAATCCGCCACGTGGATCGCGATCTTGGTCTACGCGTTCGAGCGCGGCGGGGCCGCCGAGATGGGTGCGGTCTCGGCGATCCTGCTCGTGCCGTCCGCCATCGTCGCGCCATTCGCGGCGTACGCGGGCGATCGGTTCCGGCGCGACCGAGTGATCGCGATCGACTACGTGGTCCAGGGGCTCGCGATGGGCGCGACGGCCGCGACACTGTACGCGGACGCCCCGGCCGGGTTCGTCTACGCCGCCGCGACGGTCGCCTCCATCAGCATCACCTTCACTCGCCCGGCACAGAACTCGCTGCTACCCGCGCTCACGCCGACACCGGCGGACCTCACCGCCGCGAACGTCGTCTCCGGTGTGGTCGAGGGCGCCGGGAAGATGCTGGGCCCGATCATCGCGGGAATCCTGCTGGGGACCTCGGGATCCGCTGCCGTCTTCGTGGTCTTCGCGGTCCTCACGCTGCTCGGCGCGCTGCTCGTGGCGAGGCTGCGGGTCGACGTCGGGGCGGTCACGCCCGACGCGCGGATCGACGCCGCCGATGTCTTCCACGAGACGCTCCGGGGATTCCACACCCTCCGTCGCTCTCGCGAGCCTCGCCTCGTCGTGCTCCTCCTGTCCGCCGGCGTGATCGTCGTCGGCGCGCTCGATGTGCTGTTCGTGGCGACCGCCATCGACCTGCTCGGCATCGGTGCCGGCGGGGCCGGCTTCCTGAGCGCGGCCTTCGGCGCCGGCGCGATCGTGGGCGCCGCCTCGACGATCATGCTGGTCGGGCGTCGCCGCCTCACGCCGTCGCTGGCCGGCGGGGCGGTGCTGTTCGGTGCGCCGATCGGACTGGTCGCCGTCGCGCCGTCGGCCGTGAGCGCGCCGGTGCTTTTCGCGGCGGCGGGGGCCGGGCGGAGCGTTGGCGACGTCTCGGGGCGGACGTTGCTGCAGCGGATCTCCCCGAATGACGTGTTGTCGAGGGTGTTCGGCGTCCTCGAGGGCCTCATGATGCTCGCGTTGGTCGTCGGGTCCGTGGGCGCCGCGGTCTTGATCGAGGCCTCCGGCGTGCAGACGGCACTCGTGGTCGTCGGCGCATTCCTGCCGGTCATCATCCTCGTGTCATCGGGCCGGCTGCTCTCGATCGACCGGTCCGCCCAGGCGCCCGACGCCGAGATCCTCCGGTTGTTCCGAGCGATCCCCTTCTTCGCGCCGCTCCCAGCCCCCGCGATGGAGCGGGTGATGGCCGATGTCATCGCACGGGACGCGGCGGCCGGCGACGTGCTGATCCGGGAAGGCGATCGCGGCGACCTCTTCTACGTGATCGTCGAGGGCACGGTCGAGATCACGCGCGGAGGCGAACACGTCTCCGAGCAGGGACCGGGTGCGTACGTCGGCGAGATCGCGCTGCTGCGCGACGTCCCGAGGACGGCCTCGGTCACCGCGAAGACGCCGCTCCGCCTCCTGGCGCTCGAGCGTGAGCCGTTCCTGCTCGCGGTGACCGGCCATCCCGTGAGCCACGAGGCGGCACGCGCCGTGGCTACCGCTCGGACGAGCTAGTCGGCGAACGACAGCGCGGCCGACAGCGCGAACCCGAGGGCAACCGCGAGCCCCACCGTCTTGTTGTGGCCCGTGTATTCGAACGCCTCGGGCATCATCTCGTCCGCGAGCATTGTCAGGATCGCGCCGGCCGCGAACGCCTGGATCCCCGCGATCCACGAGCCCGAGGCGCCCTCGAGCGCCACGTACCCGAGACCGGCCGCGAGCGTGCTCGCCACGACCACGACCACCCAGAGCAGCAGCACCCTCCAACGTGACCACCCCCCGCGGACGAGGTCGCTCGAGGCCGAGATCGACTCGGGGATGTTGGACAGGAACACCGCCACGATCACGGCCACGCTCGCGGTCTCCCCGGTGAGCAGTGAGGCGCCGATCACGACGGACTCGGGGATGCCGTCGAGGACGGCACCCAGCACAATCCCCAGACCTCCCCCCGAGGACCCCTTCAGCCATCGATCGATCGCGACGTCGCCGACGAAGAAGACGAGCGCGCCCGTCACGAAGCCGAGCCCGACCGCGTACGAGTTGGCCGAGACGGTGACCGCCTCCTCGACGAGCTCGTAGGCGACGGCGCTGGTCAGCACCCCGGCGCCGAACGCCAAGATGAACCCCAGCACCTTCCGGTGGATCGGGACCGCGAACGCGACGAGGGCGCCGATGAGCAACGACGAGGCGCCGAGGAGCGCCCACCCCATCGCCTCGAGCACGGGGCGGTTACAGACCGATCTCGAGTGCGACGAGCTGCAGCCCCTCGATCGAGACCGAGAGGAACTCGTCGAGCGGAAGCCCGATGCCCTGCTCCACGTCCACGACCTCGTCCCGGTTCACGCCGGGCGCGAACGCCTTCTCCTTCAGCTTCTTCCTCACCGACGAGACCTTCATGCCCGCGCTCCGCTCCGGCCGGACCAGGGCGGCCGCCACCAGCAGCCCGGCCACGGCGTCGGCGTGGACCACCGCCTTGGACATCAGGTCGGTGCGGTACTCCTCGTACGCGTGCGCGAGCACGCCGTTGATCACGCGTTCGTCGACGTCCGCCTCACGGAGCCACTCGGCGGCCAGCCGGGCGTGGTTGGCCGCGTCGTCGCCCGTGTGGTCCTGGTCGAGGTCGTGGAACAGGCCGGTGAGGCCCCATAGGTCCTCGTCCTGCTCGAGGCGCCCGGCCAGCCCACGCATCACGCCCTCGACCGAGATCAGGTGCCGGACCGTGGTCTCCTTCAGGCACTTCTCGCGGCAGAGCCCGATGGCGGTCTCGCGATCCATCACTCCGCCGCCGCCGCCGGCTCCCGATCGTCACCGAGCACGTAGGGCACGCTCGACAGGACCACGTTCGGCTCGAAGAGGAACAGCCGCTTCACGAACAGCGCGTTCTGGTTGTGGAGGAGGAGATG
>DASXTX010000092.1:0-2573 GCA_036505195.1 Actinomycetota bacterium | reverse complement strand
GCGCTCGCCCAGGCCGACCTTGGTATGGCCATCGGCGCGGGCACGGATGTCGCGATCGAGACGGCGGACGTGGTCCTCATGCGCTCCGATCCGCTCGACGTGCCGACCGCCCTCGCGATCGGCTGTGGAACGCTCCGCAAGATACGGCAGAACCTGGGATGGGCCATCGGGTACAACTCGGTGGCGATACCGATCGCGGCCGGAGTATTCGAGCCGGCCTTCGGGCTGGTGCTTCGACCCGAGATCGCGGCCCTCTCGATGTCTGGCTCGAGCCTCCTCGTGGCGGTGAACGCGTTGCTCTTGAAAGGGCTCCGCTTGCCGGGCGAGGAACCCTTCCGGTAGCGGTAGCAGCCCAGGACGTCAAGCTCGAGTCCGAGGCGAGACACGCGTCCGGGGGTCCGGGCTATCGTTGGCCGATGGTCTGCCCCGAGTGCGCGAACCCGAACCCGGATGGAGCTCGGTTCTGCTTGAACTGCGGAGCGCGGCTCGAGCGAGCCTCCTCGATGGGGCGGGAGACGCGACTCGAGTCCTACCTTCCGAAAGGCATGCTCGCCAAGCTCGAGGCTGCGCGGGCCGGCCGGTCGATGCGGGGTGAGCGCCGGATCGTGACCATGCTGTTCTGCGACGTGGTGGGCTCGACGGCAATGGCCGAGAAGCTCGACCCCGAGGAGTGGACCGAGATCATGAACGGGGCGTACGAGAACCTCATCGCCCCCGTCTATCGCTACGAGGGCACGCTGGCCCGGCTGATGGGCGACGCGATCTTCGCGTTCTTCGGAGCGCCGATCGCCCACGAGGACGACCCGCAGCGGGCGGTCGCCGCCGGCGTGGAGATCGTCGAGGGGATCCGCGCGTACCGCGAGAGGATGAAGGCCGATCACGATCTGGACCTGAACGTCCGCGTGGGGATCAACACCGGCCCCGTCGTCGTGGGGGAGGTCGGCTCGGACCTTCGACTCGAGTACACGGCCATGGGCGACGCGGTGAACGTCGCAGCCCGTATGGAGCAGACGGCCGAGCCCGGCACCGTGCAGATCACGGCCGAGACACAACGCCTTGTCGCCCCCTATTTCGAGATCGCGTCGCGTGGCGCCGTCGAAGTGAAGGGCAAGGCTGAGCCGGTTCAGGTCTACCGCGTCGTGGCCAGGAACGCACGATTGGGGCCGATGTTCCGTGGCCGTGTGGCGCCGCTCGTCGGGCGCGAGCGCGAGATGACGGAGCTCCGGCGCGCCATCGACGAGACGCTCGACGGACGAGGCCAGGTGGTGTCCCTGATCGCGGAGGCTGGTCTGGGCAAAAGCCGGTTGATCGAAGAGGTCCAGGATCATTGGGATCGTCATCGACCTCAGACCCAAGACGACGTCTGGCACCTCAGTCGCATGTGGCAGTCTTGGCAGTGCGTCTCGTACGACACGGCGCGACCGTACGCGCAGTATCGACGCAACGTGGCGAGGATCGCGGGCGTACACGACACGGACCCTCCCGAGGTCGTCCGGACCAAACTCGCGCGGATCATCCAGGACTCGGGCGAGTGGCTGGAACTGCACATGCGCGTCTGGCGATCGCTCTTCGGAGTGGGGGAGCCTGGTGAGGACCTGCTCGAGGGCGAGGAGTTCAAGCGCGCCATCACGGACCTGGTGGTCGGATCCACCCGATTCTTCGGCTCCGAACCGCGATTGCTGGTGTTCGAGGACCTGCATTGGTGTGACGAGGCCTACATGTACCTCCTCATCGAGACCGCCAAGCTCGTCGACGAGCTGCCCTGCCTGTTCCTGGTGTCGTTCCGACCCGACCGGCGTGCGCCGTCGTGGCGGCTGAAGCAGTGGCTCGAGACCGAGTACCCTCACCGGTCCGCCGAGATCGTGCTGTCTCCGCTCACCGACGAGGAGAGCGGCGTGCTGATCGACGAGCTGCTGCCCGAACGCGACCATTCCGACGCCGTTCGAACCCAGATCATCGAGCGGACGGAGGGCAACCCGCTATTCGTCGAGGAACTGGCAGCAGCCGTCATCGAACAGGGATCCGATCCCGAGAACGACCTCACGATTCCGACCACCTTGCAGGCGTTGATCACGGCGCGGCTCGACACGCTCGACGACGCTACCCGACGAACCCTGCAGCTCGCGTCGGTCATCGGGCGTTCCTTCCCCGAACCCGTCCTGCGGGCCGTCACGGCCGGTGGCGACGACCTCGACCAGCATCTACGAACCCTCGAGCGGGCGGGACTCATCACGGAGACGGCGCGGATCCCCCAGCGTGAGTACGCCTTCCACCACAGCCTGACCCAGGAATCGACGTATGGCACGATCCTGCTCCGCACCCGGCGAGCGCTTCACCGGCAGGTGGGCGAGGTCTTCGAGGAGCTGTACAGCGACCGGATCGAGGAGTTCGCGTCCCTGCTCGCTCGGCACTTCCAGGAGGCCGGCGACGACGACCGGACGCTCCGCTACGCCACCCTCGCGGGCGATCACGCGGCCAAGCTCTACGCGAATGCCGACGCGGTGACCCATTACACGAACGCGATCGACGCCGCTCGGCGGCTCGAGCGTTCAGAGGAGCAGCTCCGTCTGTTC
>DASXTX010000091.1:0-5304 GCA_036505195.1 Actinomycetota bacterium | reverse complement strand
TGGAACTTGAAAGCTATGGATGTCCCAAGTAAGGGGGGAGTGATGGCAGAGAGTGAGGTTTCGGTCCTGGCGATTCTGGAAGCCGCAGCGCCTTCCGCCGCTCAGGTTTGGGTCGATACCGTGGAAGGCCGCAACATAAGCCCACTACGCGCGCAGTACGCGAAAGCGCTGATTGAAAGAGTCCACGGTCCGGTTCGACCTGGTGGCTCTAGCGACATCTTGGAAGAGTTGTTTCAGATTCGGAACCGGGATGCTTGAGTTTGTAGGCTCCGAAGTTGTCTGTACACGCGAGGATAACGAAGCGCTATATCAAGCCAAGGGTCTGAGGCTCCCACAGCGGCCCGCGTTTGATGGGCACATCTTTGTGCAAGGCGATCCAATCCATGGCCCCCACCTTGTGGGCTGTCGTCACAAGAAAGCTCCCCATCCTGGCTGCCAGCCTTGCCGTTTGGTAGCCCTTGAATTCTTAGGAGGATGGCCGAGGCCTGTATCCCCACGGAGGAAGGCTCGATTCCCATACACAGAGCCCCAGCCCCTCCCGATCCTTCAAAACGGGTGCCGCCACACCGGGTTTAGGGGGCCACCTGGATGCGACTGGTGCAGACGCAGGACGAGGTACCGCGAGTATGACCGCAGGTGGTACCTGAGGCACAGGGAGCAGAAGATAGAGGCATCCAGGAGGTACCGGCTCAAGAAGGATTCCGAAGACTTGCAGGATGCCCTAGCCAAGCTTGAGGAACGAAACCTTGCAGGGAAGTAGAGGCCCAGGGCCCCGTGATCCTGCGTGCGATTTGCCTTGAGAGCGGCTGGAAACGGTAAGAAGGTCAAGACCACCTAGCCAAACACAGGCCCACACAGGCCCACCCAGACCAGCATCTACCAGGGAAAACGCTATTTCCACAGGTGGCGATAAACCCTCAAAGGAGCCTTACAAGCGAGCGGTCGGAGGTTCGAGTCCTCCAGCGCCCACCACCAAACGAACAGCTCAGATGCCCCCTCGTATGGCGTCGGGACCGTACCTCGCTCAGCGGCGGCTGCGGCTCTGCACTCGTGGCGGCTGAGGCCGCTCAGATCGGCGCCGACACCTCTGCGACTTCCTCCTCGATGAACACGCGCGCTGTGTCCTTCACCCGCTCGGGCTTCCGCGCGGAGAGGTAGATCAGATACACGATCCCGAGCAGGTACCAGATCCCCACCACCGGCCCGACCACACTGAACGGGTACGGCAGCGGGCTGATGAAGTCGAAGATCGACCCGCCGACGCCGATCGCCACCAGAAACGCCGGGATGAATGCCAGGATCCCCAGGATCGGGATCACGCCGTGCAGGAACCAATTGAACTCGCTCCGCTGTTCGCGCACGTAGTAAAGCAGGCACGCGAGGTTCACCGTCATGTAGATCGCGATCACGACCGCGCCGATGATCGTGCCGAGGATCGCGAACGCCAGGAACGGGCTGTTGTACTGCGCCCCCAGCCACAGTGCGACGGTGACCCCGATCACGAACTGCACGAACACCGCAACGTGAGGCGACCGGTACCTTGGATGGGTCCGCCCGAGCATCGACGGCAGTAGGTGGATGCGGCCCATCGCGAACCACGTCCGGGTCGCGGCGTTGGAGCCGGCGTTCGAGTTCGCGATGGCCGAGTTCGCGATCGCGAGGAACACCAGTACCCAGCCGGCGCCCCACGCCGCCCGCGCCAGGGCATCCCACGGGTTCCCGCCTCCCGACAGTGGGAAATCGGCGAACCGCCCGGGCCCGAAGAACACGACCGCCGCGTACGTCGTCAGGACGTAGAAGATGCCGATCCCGATGCACGACAGGACCACGGCACGGCCAATCGTTCTCCGCGGGTCCCTGGCTTCCTCGGCTAGCGGCGCCGCGGCCTCGAACCCGATGAACGCGAGGATCGTGTACACGGACCCGGCGATCACGCCCGACAACCCCTCGAACCCCGGCACCGTCGCGAACGACGTGCCGAACACCTTCACCGTGTTGTCGCTCCCGGCGTCGACGATCAGCCAGATCGCCAGCGCCGTGAACACGCCGATCTCGAACAGTCCGAGCAGCGTCCCGACGCGGGTGCTGATCTGGATGCCGTAGTACCCCAGCAGGAACACGACGATCGCCGCCGCGAGCGCCGAGATCCACCACCACGTCGAGAACGACCAGCCGAACTCGGTGTCGAGCGTCGAGGCCACGACCTGCCCGAAGATCAGGAACAGCGCGGGCGCGACCAGCGGCTCCACGAACGCGTACCCCCACGCCACCAGGAAGCCGATCGAGGGATGGATCCCCCTGGCCGTGTACGTGTAGAAGCCGCCGGCCGAAGGCAGGTGCTTCGCGAGCTGGCCGATCGAGATCGCCACCAGCAGACAGCCGACCAGCGCGAAGATCACAGACAGCGGCAGGGCGCCCGAGGCGAAGTTCGCCCCCACGATGATCGAGAACGCGACGGCGGCCGCCGGCGCCATGTGCGTCACGGACTGGAAGAAGACCTCCCGGAGACCGATCGCCTCCCTCGCGAGCCCCTGGTCCGAGGACGTGGTGGGTGTGGAGCCTTCCATCGCAAGCCTCCCCTCGCGGCGGTCCTGCGCTCGATTATCGGACCTTGGCGTGCGGTCCCGCACCTGTCGTTCGCGCACGATCGCGTCGATCTTGCGACGAGATCCCCGCGCGACCGGGCGGGCGTCGGTGGTGCGCTGCGTGCTCGAACGCCGAGGCCAGCCGGATCAGCGTCCCCTCGCTCCACGCGCGTCCGATGAAAGAGATCCCGATCGGCAGGTCGAACGCGAACCCCATCGGGACCGTGAAGGTCGGGTACCCGGCGACCGCCGCCGGCGTCGAGTTCCCGCCCACGTAGTGGTCGCCGTTCGCGTAGTCGGTGCGCCACGCGGGCGCGTTCGAGGGCGCGACGAGCGCATCGAGTCGGTGTTCGTCCATCACCGCGTCGATGCCCTCGTCTCGGGACAGTCGCCGGCAGGTCACGAGCGCCTCTAGGTAGGCGGGGTCGGTGAGCGGTCCCTTCTCGGCGGCCTTCTCGAACAGCTCCTGCCCGAAGTGCGGCATCTCGACGTCCGGGTGCTCGTTGTTGAACGCGATGAGGTCGCCGAGCGTCCGGTAGAGCTGTGACGGGCCGAGCGATCCGAGGTACGCCTCGAGGTCGGCCTTGAACTCGTAAAGGAACACCTCGAGCTCGGGGTCCTCGAGCTGGTCGGTGTGGGGGATGTCGGCGGGGTCGACGATCTGGGCGCCGAGGTCGCGCATCGCGCCAAGTCCCTCGTCGAACAGCCGGTCGACGCGGTCGTTGAAGCCCGCGAGCTTCCTGGCGACCCCGATCCTCGAATCCCGAAGCCCATCGGAGTCGAGGAACGCGGAGTAGTCGGGTTCGACACGCGCCATGGCCGTCGCGGCGTCGCGCCGGTCGGCGCCCGCCAGCGCCGTCAGCAGCGCGGCCGCGTCGGCGACCGTTCGCGCCATCGGGCCGGGCGTGTCCTGCGAATGCGAGACCGGGACGACGCCGGAACGGCTCACCAGGCCGACCGTGGGCTTGATGCCGACGATGCCGTTGACCGACGACGGACAGACGATCGAGCCGTCCGTCTCGGTCCCGACGGCGACGGCAGACAGGTTCGCCGACACCGCGACGCCCGAGCCGGAGCTCGAGCCGCACGGGCTCCTTTCTGCGTCGTAGGGGTTCACACACTGGCCTCCGCGGGCGCTCCACCCACTGCTCGAACGCGTCGATCGGAAGTTCGCCCACTCGGACAGGTTGGCCTTGCCGAGGATCACCGCTCCGGCCTCCCGCAGCCGCCCAACCAGGAAGGCGTCGCGCGCCGGCGTCACCTCGCCGAGCGCGAACGACCCCGCCGTCGTCTTCATGCGATCGGCGGTATCGACGTTGTCCTTCACGAGCACGGGGATCCCATGGAGCGGCCCCCGGATGCGGCCCGAACGGCGTTCGGCGTCGAACGTGTCGGCGATCTCGAGCGCCTCGGGGTTCGTCTCCAGCACCGAGTGGAGCGCCGCATCGACCGACTCGATCCGTTCGAGGTAGGCCTCAGTCAGCCCGCGGGCGGTGAGCGAGCCCGACGCCATCGAGGTCTGCAGCTCCTGGATCGACGCCTCCTCGAACTCGAACGCCGCGTCGCCGGTCACGGCCGGACCCTATCCCAACGCCGTCGAGGGCAGGGAACCGCAATGATGCGGCAGGGTCCCGCCAACGCCGGGGACGTTTGCCGGAAGTACGGGCGCCCGGTCGCCCCTACGCTCGAAACCGTGGGCAGGTTCCTGGTGCGGCGGCTGCTCTTCACGGTGTTCGTGCTGTTCGTGGTCTCGCTGATCACGTTCGTCATCTTCGTCAAGCTCCCGGCGTCCGATCCCGCTCGGCGTGCGACCGGGAGGGCGACGACGGAGGCAAACGTCGAGGCCGCGCGGGAGGCGTTCGGACTCAACCGGCCCGTCTACGTGCAGTACGCGCGGTTCGCGCAGGGCCTCGTCCCGTGGCCGGGGTTGTTCCTGAACGAGGACGTGTACTTCTCGTACACGAACTTCGTGCCGGTGAAGGAGGAGATCTTCGCCCGCCTCCCGGTCTCGGTCGCGCTCGCCCTCGGCGCCGCGATCACGTGGCTCCTGATCGGCATCCCGGTCGGCATCGTGTCGGCGGTGCGACGGGGCACCGCGACCGACCGAGCCGGGATGGTGTTCGCGCTCCTCGGGGTCTCGATGCCCGTGTTCTGGCTCGGGTACGTGCTTCTGTACGTCTTCTGGTTCAGGCTCGGTTGGGCGCCACCGTCCGGCATCCCGATCGGGACGAGCGTCTGGCAGGCGGTGCTCCAGGGGCGGTTCATCCTGCCCTGGATCGTGGTCTCGCTCACGTTCGCGGCGTTCTACGCGCGGATGGTGCGGGGCAACCTCATCGAGACGATGAGCGAGGACTACATCCGCACGGCACGGGCGAAGGGGCTGTCCGAGAAGCGGGTGATCTACCGGCACGGCCTTCGCGCCGCGCTCACGCCGGTGGTCACGATGTTCGGTCTCGACCTGGCCGGGTCCTTCATCACCGAGACGATCTTCAACCTGCCGGGGATCGGGCAGTACGCCGTCACGTCGATCTTCCGCAACGACTTCCCGTCGGTGATGGGGGTCACGATCTTCGGGGCGTTCTTCATCGCGATCGCGAACCTGTGCGTCGACATCGTGTACGCCTACGTCGACCCGCGCGTGCGGTTCGCGTAGAGACTCGGCCGCTCAGTCTCTGCGGGCGACGCCGCGCCCGGAGCCCCCGAGCAGCCCGAGGTCGAT
>DASXTX010000090.1:0-8617 GCA_036505195.1 Actinomycetota bacterium | reverse complement strand
TGGCGCAAACATCAGTTCGTAAAATACTGAATGGAAGGCAAGTAGACGAGGTAAGGGATGCACCGTCGAATAGTGCGTGCCATGGGCCTGACGTGGTGGGTGGAGAAGCTCAGGTGGTTCAGGACTCGCTCGACGAGATGCACAGCCGCATCATGCAGGATCCACCCCCGGTGACCCAAGGGCCAATACCACGCGTGCCGCGGGCGATGGAGGCTTGCGGTCGGAGGTGATGTCGGTGGGCGATGGCAAAGACGCAGCAACTCACGATCCAAACGTGCTGCCGGAAGGGTTGCCCGTCCCTCTTGATGATGGGGCCGCCGACCACCTCCCAGGGATGCGGATACCGGATGTCGTACTCCCTTCATCAGTGGGAGATGTTGCTCTTGCTGATCTGGCAGCTGAGCGTTTCGTCCTCTACGTTTACCCGCAGACGGGCCCACCGGACAAGCCCGTCCCAACGGGCTGGGACGAGGTCCCTGGAGCCCGCGGTTGCACACCGCAGTCCTGCGGCTTTCGAGACCACGCGGACGAGTTAGCAGCATTCGGTGCGCGCGTCGCTGGCGTCTCTTCGCAGCCGGTGGCGGAACAGCAAGAATTCGCCGCGCGGACCAGGATGCCCTTCCCCATCGTCAGTGACAAACAGTTCATACTCGCCTCGACGTTGTCGTTCCCGACGTTCGAGTTCAACGAGGGCAGGTTCTATAAGCGATTGACGCTCATCGCCGAACAGGGGATCATCGCGAAGGTTTTCTATCCGGTGTTTCCGCCGGATCGGAACGCGATCGAGGTGCTCAACTGGCTGACCCATCACCGGAGCGGCGAGCCTGGTTGACCCCAGTTCCGAACTTTCCGAAGGCTAAGAACCTATGAGGCGGGGAGAGCGTCTTCACAGCATGCCGGGCATCGGCTTGTCTATGGATGTGGCTGATCGAGCCAGGGGTCGCGGGTATCGAACAATGGAGCGTGAGCCGGTCTGGATGGGCTCGCTCCGACGCCGATGAGTTACGTTTGGGTTGCTCTTGGGTCTTCCGGTGGCCTCGTGCACCGGCAACGTCGGGCCGCCGACTACGTCGGCGACTCCTCGGCTCGATGCCCAACGTCTGGGGGAGCTGCAGTTCACACGGTCGATTCCGGAGCAGGTCAGCGAAGCGTGCACGGAGGCACGCCAATTCGCAAAGGTTCCAGTCCTGTGCCCCGAGCTCATCCCGGATATCCCCATCACCCACATGGAGGGGTCTTACGGTGCGGCTACGTTTGCCGACGAGCCCCGCGTCTACATGCTCACGTTCGACAAGGATTTCTTCCACAAACAGACGAACTGTGGCGAAGCATCGGCTCGCGGGAACTGTCCGGGAGTCAAGCACTGGATCGTCGGAGCCGGTGACGCTCATGTCGTCGAGAAGTTGATCCTCACTGACTTCGTGAACGAGGTGAAAGGTGATCCCAATCTTGTGCAGACCATGCACGCCGATGGGCGAACGGTACTTGTGTATCGGTTTCCTGAGTATCCAGCAGGCGGGATTGATGGAAGCCACGCGGCCGCCTTCGTGAGCGTCGGGGACCAACTCGTCTTCGCATCCCTTCACGGGACGCGGTGGGTCGAGGCCGCAGTCGAGATGGCGCTGGATCTCGCGCGCCAGGCATCAGCCGGGACGTAGCGAGCCCAAGCTGGTTTGCGACCATCAGAATCACACATGAAGACGTAGAGGGATTCTTGCTCCAGACCCGGATCGTGGTCTCGTCCACGAACACGTGACGAGCTCGGCCCGGTAGACGTTGCATCATCTGTTACCGAACGAGATGAGCTCATCTGTCTCGATCTTCACGAGCATCGAGTCCTTCCATCGATCAGTCGTTCGAGCTCCACTTCACCAGCATCCAGCGAGCACGAGCTCGCCTTTCCCAACTCCACGAGATGGGGGTGATCTGGCGGAACCGTCCCCGTGCTCATCTGGGTTCCCTCCCGTGGCACTACATTCTGAACGAGATGGGCGCGATGATCGTTGCCGAGTACCTCGGCATCGATCAGCACGATGTCGGCTGCCGGAACGACCGGAAGCGCACGCTAATCGACAGCCAGCGGCTCCGGCACACGAGAGAAGCCAACAGCCTCTTCACCAGGATGATCTACGCGGCTCGGTCGAGCGCAAGCCCACTGCGGGTGGCGGAGTGGCGAGGAGAGGCCTGGTGCGCCAGGCGCTGGCAGCTCCACGTACGGCGTCCGGCGGGCTGCGTGACGAGTCCCGCGCCTAGCGGACTGGTAGCGGGTGAGCGGGTTCGCAGAAGCGATGCCCCTCCCGCTCACGTGACGACATCGATGTCGATGATGCCGCGCACGACCGTGCCCCTCCCCGGTTCGCTCTCAATCTCCAGTCGACCGCCGATCGCGTCCAGGCGGTCTGCCATGCCTTGAAGGCCCGAGCCCCGAGCCACGCCCGGCTCGAACCCGCGGCCGTCGTCGGCGACCTCGAATGACAACCGGCCGTTCGATGCGGCAAGCCGCACCACGGTGCTCGTCGCATCCGCGTACTTCGCGACGTTCTGCAACGCTTCGAGAGCGCAGAAGTACACGGCCGCCTCGACCTGCTGGTCGTACCGTTCGACGCCGCGGGCCTCGACGACGGTCGTGACCGCGGCCTTGCGGGCCTGGGCATCGAGCGCGGCGACCAGCCCACGGTCTGCCAGCAGCGGTGGATAGATCCCGCGCGCCAGGTCTCGAAGGTCATCGAGCGCGGCACCGAGCATGTCGCGGAGCCGCTGGAGACCCGCGGTGAGCCTGTCGGCCTCGGGAACGTGGGCCGCGAGCCGCTCGAGCAGGTTCAGCTGCACCCCGAGAGCGACCAGCTGCTGCTGGGCGCCGTCGTGGAGGTTGCGCTCGATCTTTCGGCGCTCGGTATCCTGCGCGTGGACCAGCCGACGGCGCGACGCTTGGAGCTCGTCGATCGTGTGCTGCAGTTCCGCAGTCAGACGGACATTCCGGACGACCAGGCCGGCCTGTGAGGCAACGTGCACGGCCAATCCCTTCTCCGTCGGCGATAACGGCTCGCTGTGGGGCTTGACCACGACGACGGTCCCGAGATGCTCGCCGTCGTGCGTGACCGGGAACATGCCAGTGGGACCCTCGACGGTGACCTCGCCGTTGAGAGGCGGCGCGACCGACTCTTCGGCGTCGCGGGGCCACACGACCGCGCGCCGCAGCATGGAGCCAACCCGGATCCAGACCTCCACGCGGTCGGCCGCCGTCCCGCTCGCGAGCAGCGAGACCATCCGATCCAGCTGCTCATCGAGCGGCATTGTGCGGGCCATCGTGCCGGAGAACTCCGACAGCACCTGGTACGGCGTCGCCCGGTCACCGTAGACGAGACGGTTCGCGACGGTCTGCGCTCGATGGCGGAGGGGCTGGAACAGCAGCGCGATCGCTGCCGCCGCGGCGACGGTCAGGACCGGACCACCTCCGGAGCCGACGAGCGCGCCGACGCCCGCCACGATCGCGACGTAGACGATCGTGAGGATCGCCGCCAGGAGCCCGTAGACGACCGTCCGGTTGATGATGCGGTCGATCTCGTACAGGCCATGCTTCAAGATCGCGATCGTGATCGCGGCGGGCAGCCCGAACATCGCGGTCAGCCCGGCGACGGCGCCGATCACCGTCGTGACCACCGCGTCGGTGCCCACGGTGAGGAACGCCCCTACAAGTGCGATCTGACAGACGACGAACAGGGTGGCCGTGAACGCGACCCACCTGATCTGTTGTCGCTCGACCGGGTCGCCACCCCGATACCGGATCACGAGTGCAACCACCGCAGCGGCGAGCAGGAGCGTGGCCAGAACCGCGATCCCCGTCAGCGTGCCGAACACGTTGCCGCGCAGAGCCGAGATCGCGACGGGGTTGGGGTAGATCAGCGAGATCCCGCCCGGTGCGGGCAAGGCGACGTCGCGCGGCGTCAGGATGATGCTCACGAACCCGAACACGGTCATCACGCCGGCCGCGATCGCGACCCATCGCCAGCGCCGCGATGGCAGTGCCCCGGTCGGGAAGAGAAGCAATCCGAACGCGAGCGCCATAACGACGAGCGTGAAGATCCACTCCGAGGCCGCGCCCACCAACGCCGGGGAAGGCAGCGAGCCGGGATGCGCGAAGCCGAGAACCGCGTACATCGAGGTGCCGTTGACCAGCACCAGGCCGGCTCCCTCGCCGAGAAGGATCCAGCCGATTCGGTTGGATGCGCGTCGGACGATCAGCCACCCGAGCGTCGCGTAGACGACCGGGGCGACCGCCCCCGCCGGCCCCAGAAGCGCGTCCGCCGGGTCGAGGTGGGGCCAGGCGAGGAGGCCCATGGCCACGACGACCACCGAACCACCGATGGTGGCGACCAGCACGGTACGGGCGGTGGTGACGGTTCGCGCACGTTCGTCTGCTCCTGGCACGCCGTCATCGCCTCCAGTGAGGGTATGGTCTCCTGGTCGTGCGCCGAAGTATCGCGCTCGGGCAGGGTGCATGGCTCGGGTGGCACCACCACCCCTGGGGTGTCACAGGTACTCCCTCGACGCGGGACTGGTGCCGGGGTGGCAAGAAATCCCAGGGTCTCTCCGGTCGCGTCAAGGGGAGGTGGTCCCACCTCCCGCTCCACCGTGCAGCCGCACCTCACGTGCTTCGGTCCACGACCGGAGCGACCGTCGCGTTCCCCTCTGGGCGCGAAGACGAGCCCGAGCGTTCCCGAGTCCACTCCACCCGCCGCTTGATCCCCAGCAGCATGGTCGGCTGCACGATGAGATCCGCCACGAGGAAGAACGGCCAGAACGGCAGGGACAGGTCCACCGGCCCAGACCGGAACCGGTCCCGGAGGATGAGCCGGGTCCGCCCCCATCCAGCGGCTCGAGCACGAACGCCCAGCTGTAGTGGCCGAACGTCGGCCACAACCCATGCTTCCAGACCCATTCGGTCTTGGGCCAGTGATAGGAGAGGAGCAGCAGCCGGTTGGGAGATCATCCCGGAGTTCCAGCACCCGGAGTGGGTCCGAGGAGGGCTCCATCATCCGCCCCATCGAGCCCACAGGATTCAGGTGCAAAACCGCGTCGCCTGCCGTCCGGACGTGTCGTAGGCGCCCCTCAACACCGGACGGGCTATAGGACTACGATCGTCGCCAGCGGCTGGCGCTGCCATCGAGTCTTCGGCCGTCTACTGGATGAGTAGCTCTCCGGGGAAACGAAGCCCTATGTGATTTCACCCTCTGGGCCCAAGCGGGGACGCCTGGTGAAGATTTTCCGGTGTCGACCGGTCGATTTCGCGGCTCGCCGTTCGTCTTACTGCGACCGATCTGGGAGTGACGAGGAGGTGGCGATGAAGTACGTCTTGCTGATCTACCAGGGCGACGCACTCGAGCGACAGGCCGCACTTCCTGAGGAGGAGCAGAAGCAGGTCTACGCTGACTACCAAGGGATCAATCAGACGCCGGGCATCACTCCCGGGCTGCCGATGGGGCTACCCGAGAACGCGACAACCGTCCGCGTGGAGGGCGGCAAGACCCTGACAACCGATGGCCCGTTCGTGGGGATGAAGGAAGCCGTGGGCGGCTTGTTCGTCCTGGAGGCCGACGACCTCGACGCTGCCATCGAGGTGGCCGCCCGCGTTCCGGCAGCCCGCTATGGTGGCGCCGTCGAGATCCGACCTGCGGAGACGTATTGGTAGCAACGCTCGACCAGGTCTTCCGCGAGGAATGGGGCCGCGTCCTCGCCACCCTGATCGGCCTCCTGGGCGACTTCGACCTCGCCGAGGAGGCCGCCCAGGAGGCGTTCGCCATCGCCGCCGACCGATGGCCACCGGACGGCGTCCCCGACCATCCGCACGCTTGGCTGATCAGGACGGCTCGGAACCGAGCCACGGACCGCATCCGCCGGGATCGAACGCTCGCCACCAAATTCGACGTGCTCGTCGCGGACGATGGCCGTGAGTCGCCGATGAACGCCACGACGTTTCCCGACGAACGCCTGGAGCTCATCTTCACCTGCTGTCACCCGGCCCTCGCGGTCGAGGCGCAGGTTGCGCTCACCCTCCGCACCTTGGGCGGACTGACCACCGGCGAGATCGCCCGCGCCTTCCTGGTACCGGAGCGCACGATGGCGCAGCGGTTGATCCGGGCCAAGCGCAAGATCAAAGCGGCGGCGATCCCGTTTCGAGTGCCACCGCCTCATCTGCTCCGCGAGCGGCTCGATGCGGTTCTCGCCGTCCTCTACCTGATCTTCAACGAGGGCTACGGCGGCCGCGACGAGCTCGCTGCCGAGGCCATCTGGTTGGGACGCGCGCTCGTCGAACAGCTTCCCGAGGACCCCGAGGTTCGCGGGCTCCTGGCGATGATGCTGTTGCACGATTCCCGTCGCGAGGAGCGGTTCCGCGACGGCGAGCTCGTGCTGCTCGGCGATCAGGACCCGTCACGCTGGAGCACCGAGCAAATCGCCGATGGACGCGCCGAGCTCGACCGGGCGCTCGCACTCGGTGGCCGGGGACCCTACGTTCTCCAGGCAGCGATCGCCTCGTTGCACGCGGAGACGCCGTGCGATTGGGCGCAGATCGCCGAGCTGTACGGGGAGCTCGCCCGCCTGACCGCCTCGCCCGTCGTCGAGCTGAACCGCGCCATCGCAATCGCCGAGACCGAAGGACCGGAGGCGGGTGTCCGCATCGTCGAGGGCCTCGGTCTCGACGACTTCCGCTATCTGCACTCGACCAGGGCCGAACTCCTGCGACGCCTCGGGCGCACCGACGAGGCGCGCGCCGCCTACCGACGTGCGAGGGAACTCACCGACGACGGCGCCGAACGGCGCTTCATCGAACGCCGACTAACGGAACTGGCAGCTACCAGAGGCTTGGGCGAGTCGACGACGAGGCCCCCCGGCAGCGCCTGAGGGGTACAGAATCGTGACAGGGACGTGACCCACGGTGGGGGTCCGATCCTCGTCACCGGCAGCACCGGCACGCTCGGGACCATTGTGGTCCTGGGCCTCAGGGAGAAACGCTGCCGAGTCGATTCGAGGCCCGAGGTCGACGATTTGAGCCCGACGCCGCACCCCGAGAACATCCCGCGCGACGTCGCCTGCGTCATCAACGCTCACCTGCATTTCGACCACTGCGGCGGCAACCGCCTCTTCCCGGGCGTGCCGATCCACGTCCAGGCACGCGAGCTCGCCGACGCGCGTTCGCTCGCCGACTACACGATCCGAGAATGGGTCGACTTCGACGGAGCGACGTATGTCGAGCACGAGGGCGAGGTGGAGTTGCTACCGGGAATCCGCCTGCTGCCAGCGCCCGGGCATACGGACGGGCATGAGGTGGTCGTCGTCGAGACCGACGCCGGCACAAACGCTCTCGGCGGGGACGTGGCCACCTCGTTCCGCGAGCTCGGCAGCGGCACGACCGAGGGACACCGTCGCGTGCTCGCGCTCGGAGCGCCTACGTGGCTCTCTCACGCGCCGGGGCCGAAAATCCCGGAATATCGCCCGTAGGCCACCGACCGCCGCCGGCCCATCCGCGGGTGGCGCTGACGGTGCTGGACGAAGACGACTGGAGCCGCCACATCAGCCTGCTCGGCCGGGTCGCGTCGCTCGCGGAGGATCGGGACCTGCGCGATGTCGACCGGCTCCCCGTCTACACCGGGCGGCCGCCGCTCGTCGCGCGATGGAGCACTTATGGAGCTGAGCGGACGCAAACGAAGGCATCCGCCGGCAAACGCAACGGCCGCGAAACCCGCTGGCTACTTGCGGACCGTTGCTGACGGTAGCCACCAGTCGCGACCACCTCTGCATGGTAAGGAGGAGGCCGTGGGTTCGAGTCCCACAGAGGGCTTGCAGAGGTACTGCAAATCTGCGTGTGCCGTTGCCTAAACGGGCGCGGCTGAGAACTCTCTTTGGGGGGAGCCGCAACCCACTCCGTGCTAGAGAGGAGGTCGATCGTGTGCGGCCCTCGAGCAGCCGCGCAAGGCCGCTTGCCCCTCTTGGCTAACGGCCGCGCCCCTCTCGGTTCTTCGTCTACTCCGGCTCGATATCGGCGAAGCGGCGCGCAGCTTCGAGCAGCACCTCGACGAGTTGGGCCTGCTCGTCGCGCAGGAGGCGCTGGAGTTCGGCACGGTCGATCGGGGTCGGCATCTTCACGGCTCCTTCATCAAGTCGGCGAAGACGGTGCGGCCCACTTTGATTGCGTCGGGGATCGAGATCGGAAAGCCGCTGAGCTCTGGCTGCCTTCGTAGTAACGGTGTACGGTGTCTTCTGTTTCGAAGAAGTTGGACAGGAGGGCCCCGCTCTCGCCGCCCTCCGCGCTGCGGCGGCGAGGCGTCAAAGCGTGGAGCGCGCGTCCGCATGCTGCCCGACGGCGAGATCCTCCAAGGCCGCGAGATCGAAGACGCCGTCGAGCACGAGCGTGCGCGCGGTCGAGATTCGGTGCGGGTGTCGCGGACGGTCGCGAGGTGCCAGCGGATCGGGGCACGGCGCGGCTCGTCCGGCGTGACGCTATCCACGAGGAGGGCAGGACCGCTCGCCGTCCCGAGTCCTCACGGACGAACGCGGATGATCGTCTTCCCCTTGATCCGCTCGGTCGGGTTGAAAGCGGCAACGGCGTCGTCGAGGGCCG
>DASXTX010000089.1:0-18308 GCA_036505195.1 Actinomycetota bacterium | reverse complement strand
CGCCGACGAACGTCTGCTCGGCTCCGCCCGCGATCCCGGCGCTCAGCTCGCTCGGCGTGTTGACGACGTGGCGGCCGACGAACGTCGTCTCACCCTGCCGCCCTTGGTCGCGGTCGAGCGAGATGGCGACACCGGCGATCGTCACCATGACGAGCGACGCGAGGAACGCAGCGAGCAAGATGGAACCGCCCGCCCTTGGCGCCTGCAGTGTTCCGACCCTGATGCTCATCGTTCCCTCCCTTCGGTTCCTTCCTTCGGTACGTCTCGAGGCGACGGTAGATCGGGCGCTCCGCCGGGTCGGTGCTCCGGGGCACCTGGCCGAGGTGACCTCGCTCACCGCAGGCACGGCGGGCTTGGCTGCGTGTTGGACGGCGAGAAGCTGACCCAGGCGAAGCAGGTCATCGACCTGGCGCTCGACGTCGCGAAGGACTGCGCGGCGAGCTACCGCAAGGCCCGGCCTGAGATCCGGAAGATGTGAACCGAGCCCTTCTCCGCACGATCCGAGTCCGCGACGGCGCGATCGCCGAGGTCAGTTACGAGGAGCCCTTCTCGTCCCTCCTCGGTTCAACAAGGGTCGATGGTGGAGGTGAGGGGATTTGAACCCCTGACCCCTGCCGTGCGAAGGCAGTGCTCTACCGGACTGAGCTACACCCCCGGAACCGCGCCAGGGTAGCAGAGGGTCTCGCGTCGATCGTTCAGCCCTCCGACGGCGGCGGAGGCGCGGGTGGTGGTGGCCCGGGTGGTGGTGGCGGCGCGGACGGCGCCTGGCCCGTCGCCGGAGCCGGGTCGCCGGCGGCCCCGGGGCCCGGACGCGGACCGACGATCCGGTCGGCGAGTAGGTCGCCCATCGCCTTGAGCTCGGGGCGCCAGAACGCGTGGAAGTTCATGCGGAGGCTCTGCTTGGTCGGGCTCGAGATCTTGCCCCAGTTCCACAGCTTGTTGTCCGTCTGCAGGTCGCTGATCGTGATCGAGTCCCGCGGGTCGGACCACGCGAACCCCTTCGGGCGCGAGCTCCAGAAGGAGGCGTTCATGAAGATCAAGCGCCGGTCGGTGAGCGCCACGTAGTAGTACCGCATGCCGAAGATCAGGAACCCGGCGAGTCCGAGCAGACCCTGGGCCCACAAGGGGTTCGGCCCCGACACGCCGTAGGCGCCGCCGACCACCCGCTCGCCCGGCTCGAGCACCGCCGGGAGGGCCTCGTTGAACTGTTGCTTGATGGTCTCCTTGCGAACGGCCACGTTCAGTCCCCTTTCCCCAGCACCTCGCTCGCGTGCCGATCGAGCGCGTCGTGCAGGTCCTGCGAGACGCGCGCAACCGCGAGGTCGCCTCGCGTCTTCTCGATCAGGCTGCGCGCGACGTCGGTCGCACGACGCAGGTTCCCGGTGATGGCATCCGGGTAGTCCATCGTCACGAGGACCCCGTACAGGTCCTCCATCGCCGCCAGGACGGCGTCGCCCTCGTCGACGCGCCCGGCGCGCAACAGGTCGAGGACCCGACGGCGCGCCTCGCCGATCGCCTCGGCCATCCCGTTCAGGTACGGCGCGTCCTCGACACCGAGCGCGTCGGGGTTCGGGACCTCCCTCCCACCGTCCACGATCACCTCGGTGAGCCGCGCCTCCGCGTACTCCTTCTGCGCGTCCTGCAGATAGCCGGCGAACCGGATGTCCGGGTGTTCGGCGACCGCGGCGAGTCCCTCGTCGATCGCCGCCCTCGCCTCCTCCATCAACCGGTGCGAGAGCTCGAACTCGCCGCGGTGGATCGCGCGGATCGCGTTCGCGCAAGAGCGGATCGCTCGACGGGATGCCGGGAGCGCACGCTCGCGAGCTTGCACGCGCGCGTCGAAACGCCTTCGGAGATCCTGGGAGACGCCGTCCAGATCCACGGGACGGCGTTCAGACGCGAGCCGCGTCGGCCTCGGCCGCGGGCCTGACCACGATGTTCACGAGGTCGTCGCCGAAGGCGGGCAGGCCGTTGAACGACCTGCGCGCCGTGCGGTTCGAGGCGTCGGCCGCGTACCGCTGCCGAGTCGGGCGCGGACTCGCGGGTGCCGTCGCCGCGGTCTGGCGCGGACGAGCCGGGTCATGCGCGTCGGCCCGCGCCTTCATCGTGAGCAGCGCCCACACGTAGCCGACGAGCAGCACGAGCAGGGTCGCGGTCGCGTACCACATCGCGCGCAGCGGCGGGACGAGACCGATCAGCGCGGTGAGCACCAGGCTCTCGATCAGCACCATGAGCACGCGCCGTCGGCGTTCGCGCGCCCTCGCCTGCGCACGCGCTCGCAGGCCGATGAACGTCGTCCCCTTGCGGGGCGTGACTATCCACCGGCCCGGCGATTCGGTCTCCGCCAGCATGTCCATGTTGCGCTCGAAGTCCTTCATGCTCTTGTCCGTCTTGCTTGGGGGGCTCGCCCACGATGGGATGAGGAACGCGGCCCACAGGATGAGCAGAGCCACGAGCAACAGCCAACCCACCTACCTAACCCCCGTGTGTTCGGATCCCCGGTCCGGCACAAGATGTTGGGCTGGGTCTGCAACCTAGCACCGAGGCTAGGGGGGTACAAACACCTCGCGCAAGTTGCTTGGAAGGTCATCGCATCGACACATCTCGCGCGATCGTCGCTCGAGCGACTCACTCCGCCGAGTAGTGACCGCTCTTGCCGCCGCGCTTGTGGAGCAGACGCAGGCCGTCGATGCGCGCCGCGCGATCGAACGCCTTCGCCGTGTCATAGAGGCTGAGCGCCGCCACCGCGGCCGCGGTGAGCGCCTCCATCTCGACGCCGGTGCGATCGTGCGCGCGCACGGTCGTGCGAACGCGGATCGTCCCGCTCGCCTCGTCGGGCTCGACGAGCACCTCCGCGCCGGTCACCGCGATCGGATGGCAGAACGGCAACAGGTCGGGCGTCCGCTTGACGCCCATCACGCCGGCGATCCGAGCGGCCTCGAGCGGGTTCCCCTTCGGCGTGCCCGCGACCAGTCGCGCGCAAGCGTCGGGCGTCATCGAGACGATGCATTCGGCGACGGCCTCGCGGTCGGTGGCTCGCTTGCCTCCGACCTCGACGATGCGCGCCACGGCCTCTCGCTCCGTCGACATCTAGTCCTCCATCGAACGGAACAGGATGACCTTCACCTGGCTCCCGGCGTGCGCGGTCTGGGTCCCCGGCGGGACGATCGCGAGGCCGTTGGCCTTCGCGACGGTGGCGATCAGGTTCGAGCCGCGGCCGCCGGTCGGCGTGGCCACCCAGCCTTCCTTGGTCCGGCGAACGCGCACGCGCGCGAACTGCGTCTTGCCGATCGGCCCGGTGACGTCCTCCTCGAGCCTGGCGGGCACCTCGGGCCGGAAGAGCTGCCGGCGGCCCATCATCTTCATGAGCGCCGGCCGGATGAAGGTCTCGAAGCTGACGAACACGCTCACGGGGTTTCCCGGCAGGCCGAAGTAGGGCTTGCCCTCGATCTCGCCGAAGCCCTGGGGCATCCCCGGCTGCATCGCGACCCGGTAGAAGTCGACCTCCCCGCGGCGGAAGAACGCGGCCTTCACGACGTCCCGCTCCCCGACCGACACCCCGCCCGACGAGATGAACGCGTCGGCCTGCGTGAGGTGCGAGAACACGGCCTCCTTGAACGCGTCGACGTCGTCCGGGACGATGCCGGCGATCGTCGGCACCGCGCCGGCCTCGCGCAGGGCCGCGAACAGCGTGTACGCGTTCGAGTCGCGGACCTGACCGTAGTCGGGTTTCCGCGACGGCGGGATCAGCTCGTCGCCGGTCGAGAGCACGACGACACGCGGGCGGGGATGCACGAGCGGATGCGCGAAGCCGGCGGTCGCGAGCAGCCCGAGCTCGGGCGCCTGGAGGCGGCGTCCCGCCTGCACGAGCGTCTCGCCGGCTCGAACGTCCTCGCCGCTCGGACGGATGTGCTTGCCCCCGATCGACGGGGCGAGGACGCGAACGCTGCCGCCCGCGACCTCGCAGATCTCGATCGGTGCGATCGTGTCGGCGCCCGCCGGTACGGGCGCCCCGGTCGCGATCGCGAACGCCTCGCCACCGCCCACCGTGCCCTCGGGTCGCTCCCCGATCATGGCGCGACCGACGACGCGGAGCTCGACCGGAGCGGTCGTCGTCGCCGACGCGATCTCCGAGGAGCGCACCGCGAACCCGTCCATCGCCGAGGACGCGAAGTCGGGGATGTCGCGCGCGGCGACGAGGCTCTCGGCCAGCACGCAGCCGTAAGCTTCTGTCAGAGGGAGCGCGAGCGGTTGAAGCGGCTTGATCGTCGACAGGACGCGTTGGCGGGCCTCGTCGACGGGGACCAGCCCTTCGCCGCTGTCGTGATCGTGGACGTGACCGGGCGACGCCATCCGAGCCAGTCTATCGGCGGCTCCGGAAGCCCAGGGTCAGGAAGCTAGGTCAGATCAGCTTCTTGCGTTCGACGAAGCCGGCGAGCCAGTCTCGGAAGTCCTTGCCGATGTCCTCCCGGCCGATCGCGAGCTCGATGGTGGCCTTCAGGTAATCGAGCTTGTTGCCGACGTCGAAGCGCCCGCCCTCGAACACGTAGGCATAGACGGCCTGCTCCTGCGCGAGCAGGTTGATCGCGTCCGTGAGCTGGAGCTCGCCACCGACTCCCGGCTGGGTCCGCCGCAGGCAGTCGAAGATCTCGGGCGTCAGGACGTACCGGCCGATGGCGGCCAGGTTCGACGGCGCCTCCTCGGGTGAGGGCTTCTCGACGATCGAGCGCGCGCGCGCGAGGTGCTCGTTCTCGACGAGCTCGGGCTCGATGCAGCCGTAGAGCGAGATCTCGTCCCGGCTCACCTCCATCGCGCCGAGCACGCTCCGCCCGTACTTCTCGTGGACGCCGAGCATCTCCTGCAGCAGGCGCGTGTTCTCCACGATGAGGTCGTCGCCGAGCAGCACCGCGAACGGCTCGTCGCCGACGTGGCCCTCGGCGGCCGCGACCGCGTGGCCGAGCCCGAGGGGGTCCCGCTGGCGGATGTAGTGGATCGACGCCATGTCCGAGATCTCGCGTACCTCCTTCAGTTCGTCGAACTTGCCCTTGGCCTCCAGGAAGTGCTCGAGCTCGAAGGAGCGGTCGAAGTGGTCCACGATGGCGTGCTTGCCGCGGCCGATGATGATGATGATGTCGGTTAGGCCGGCGCGAACGGCCTCCTCGACCACGTACTGGATCGCGGGCTTGTCCAGGAGTGGCAGCATCTCCTTGGGCTGAGCCTTGGTCGCCGGAAGGAACCGGGTTCCGAGCCCGGCCGCCGGGATGACGGCTTTTCGGACCTTGGTCATCGCGCCTCCGCTGCGGGGAGCCGGAGTGTACCCCTCCGGGGCAACCCGCCGTCGACGACGGCGTGCTCGGCATCCCCGGATACACTTCCCTCATGCCGACCTACGAGTACGAGTGCACGGTCTGCGGTCAGCACATCGAGGTCTTCCAGCGCTTCTCCGAGGATCCGCTCACGACCTGCGGGGTCTGCGGGGGCAAGCTGAGGAAGGTCTTCCACCCGGCCGGCATCGTATTCAAGGGCTCGGGGTTCTACGCGACCGACAGCCGCGCGAAGGCGTCGTCCGGCGCCGCGTCCACGAAGGATTCGGACGGCGGGTCGTCGTCGTCCGGTTCCACGTCCTCCGACTCCGAGGGCGGCTCCACCTCCAAGAACGCCGACGGTGACTCGTCCTCGAAGGGCTCGAACGACAAGGCATCGACGACCGGGAGCAAGAAGGAAAACTCGTCGTCGTGACCGGAGCGGCCGCCGAAGCGCAGATCGGGGTGTTCGGCGGCTCGGGGTTTTACTCGCTCCTGGACGACGCCGAGACCGTCGAGGTCGACACCCCCTACGGCGAGCCCTCGGCGCCGCCGGTCGTCGGGTCGATCGAGCCCTATCGGGTCGCGTTCATCCCGCGGCACGGCGTCAAGCACCAGTTCCCACCGCACGCGATCAACTACCGCGCCAACCTGTGGGCCATGAAGGAGCTCGGTGTGCAGCGGATCGTCGGACCGTGCGCGGCGGGATCGCTGCAGACCGGCGTGAAGATCGGTGACTTCGTCGTGTGCGACCAGATCGTCGATCGTACGCGTTCGCGCCCGCACACCTTCTACGACGGGCCCGTCACCACGCACATCTCGTTCGCCGACCCGTACTGCGCGACGATGCGGCCGATCATCGTCGGCAAGACGCGCGAGCTCGGCATCGGCGTGCACGACGGCGGGACGATGGTCGTGATCGAGGGTCCCCGGTTCTCGACGCGAGCCGAGTCCGCCTGGTTCAACTCGGAGGGCTGGCAGACGATCAACATGACCGGCTACCCAGAGGGACTGCTCGCCCGCGAGCTGGAGATCTGTTACGCCAACGTCTCGCTGATCACCGACTACGACGTCGGCGTCCCCGGCGCGCCGCCCGTCACCCACCAGGAGGTCGTCCGGGTGTTCGGACAGAACAACGCTCACCTGCGCGAGCTGCTGTTCAGCGTGATCCCATCGCTGCCCGCCGAGCGCGACTGCGAGTGCGCCACGGCGCTCGCGAACGCGCGATTCGAGGTGGAGTGACATGGGCGAGAAGGTCCTGGTCACGATCGAGCTACGGTTCACGACCGACGACGACCCCGAGGCGCTGGGGGAGCGCATCCGCGAGGCGACCTCGTTGATCGTAGGGAGGCAGGCGCTCGAGGACTTCCGCGTGCGCGCACTGCCGCTCGCCCCGCCGAAGGGACCTCGCCCAACCTGAGGCAACCGGTCTGCGGCGACGGGTGTGACCGGGTTCACGGCGCGACACCGTTGCCTCGCGTAGCCTCCCGAACCTCCGCTCCCGGACAGGAGGCCCGGCGTGTTCCTGCGACGGTGGTCGCTGCGGTCCAAGGTGATGGCGCTCCTCGCCGTCGTGGCGGGCGCCGGCTCGTTCACCCTCGTCCGCGGCTACGCGGCAGAACTCGAGGCGCTCCGCCCGGCCGCCGGGAACGACGTTCCGGTCGTGGTCGCGGACCGAGACCTCGAGCGTGGGTCCGTGATCGACGAGGCGTCGGTTCGGCTGGAGCGGATGCCGTCCACGTACGCGCCGCCGGGGGGGCTCCGATCGATCGGAGACGCCGTGGGACGGACGCTCCACTCGGATCTCGTCGAGGGCGAGGCCGTCACCGCGACGCGGGTCGGGGGCGCCGGCGGGCCGGTGGCCTCGCTCGTGGCGGGCGGCCTCCGCGCGTTCGTGGTGAGCTCGGGTCTGCCATCCGGCGTGCTCGAACCCGGCGACCGCGTCGACGTGATCGCGACGTTCGGTGGACCGCACCCGTACACCGACACGGTGGCCAGCGGGCTCGAGATCCTGTCGATCGTCGAGCAGGACGCGGGGACCTTCCAGGCCGGCGGCGCCACCGGCCCGTCCCTCGTCCTGCTCGTGAGCCCGGAGACCGCCGAGCAGCTGGCGAGCGCGACGGCGTTCGGACAGCTCACCGTGACGATCGCGCCGGTCGACGCCGTCTGAGGATCGGCGAGTTCGCGGCCGGGCACGGCTAGGATTGCCGCGTCCACCTCCCCGACACCGAGGAGACCATCCCTGACCATCCTGCAGGCGATCGTGCTCGGCATCACCCAGGGGGTGACCGAGTTCGCGCCGGTCTCCAGCTCGGGGCACCTGATCATCGTGCCGTGGCTGTTCGACTGGCCGATCCTCACCGATCCGAACCTGAACAAGACCTTCGACGTCGCGTTGCATCTCGGGACGCTCGTCGGCGCGCTCGTGTACTTCCGGCACGACGTCGCACGCTACGCCGCCGCGTGGTTCCGATCGATCTCGACCCGCAGGATCGGGACGATCGACGAACGCCTGGCCTGGGCGCTCGTCATTGGGACGATCCCGGCCGTCATCGTCGGGACCACGCTCGAGAGCTTCATCGAGGACGAGCTCGGGCAGCCGTGGCTGATCGCCGTGATGCTCGTGGTGTTCGGCGTGGTGCTGTACGCGGTGGACCGGATCGCGTCGTCCCGGCGGCACCTGGACGAACTCGGCGTCCGCGACGGGCTCGTGCTCGGCGTCGCCCAGGCCCTCGCGCTCCAGCCGGGCGTCTCCCGTTCGGGGGTCACGATGACGGCGGCCCGCGTGCTCACGTTCGACCGCGAGACCGCCGCCCGGTTCTCGTTCCTGCTCTCGCTGCCCGTGATCGCTGGGGCGGTGCTCTACAAGGGTCTGGACCTGGCGGGCGACGGGATCCCGCCCGGGATGGGTGGGCCGTTCGTCGCGGGCATCGCCGCCTCGGCCGTGAGCGGCTTCCTGGTGATCGCGTTCCTCCTGCGGTTCCTGCGCGTCCACGACTTCGCGCTGTTCCTGTGGATCCGGGTGGCGGTCGCGGCGCTGATCCTCGTGGTGATCGCGACCGGGACGCGACCGGCGACGATCTGAGCGAGCCGCGTCAGACGCCCGCGAGCGTCATCTCGCCGAGGAGCACGTACGGCACCCCGACCGAGGAGAACCATCGAAGCTCACTCCCGAGGGCGACCACGCTCCGGAGCATCTCGGGGATCGTGCTCGCGATCGTCATCTCGCGCACGGGTTCGCCGATCGCGCCGCCCGAGATGCGCAGGCCGGTCGCGCCCACCGAGAACTCGCCGCTGATCGGGTTCGCGCCCGAATGCACGCCGCTCACGTCCTGCACCAGGACGCCGCCCTCCGCCTCCCGGAGCAGCTGGCCGAGCGACCGGTCGCCGGGCTCGACGAACAGGTTCGTGGTGCCGACGCCGGGCGACGACCGGTAGCCCCGCACCGCGTTGCCGGTCGAACGCGTGCCGCCGCGCAGCGCCGTGTACGTGTCGTGGAGGAACCCCTGGAGCACGCCCGCCGACAGGAGCTCGGTCCGGCGGGTCGGCACCCCCTCGGCGTCGAACGGCGCCGCCCCGGGTCCGTCCAGCAACCGCCCGTCGTCCACGAGCGTGAGCACGTCGGCAGCCACGGGTTCGCCGACGAGCGGGGCGAACAGCGAGCGCTGCTTCTGTACGGACTCGGCCGACAGCCCGTCCGACAGGACCCCGACGAACGAGGACGCGGCGACGGGGTCGAGGAGCACCGGCACGCGGGCCGTCGCCGGCTTGGTCGCGCCGAGCATCCGTGCCGCGCGTTCGACGGCCTCCGCGACCACGCCCTGGTGGTCCAGGTCCTCCACCTTCCGGGCGATCCGGTAGGAGAAGCCGGTCTGCGTGTCGCCGTCCCGCTCGGCGAGCGTGACCACGACGACCCAGCAGCCGGTGGCGCGGTACTCGACCCGCACGCCCTCGGTGGACGCGATCGCGGCCGCACCGACGGCGTCGCCGTAGCGCACCGATTCGGTCTTGCTGACCCGAGGGTCCATCGTGGTCGCGGCGCGCTCCATCCCGAGCGCGATCGGCACCTTCTGCTCGGTCGACATGTCCGCAAGAGCCTCGGAGAACAAGCCGTCGAGCGGTTCGATCGGTTCGGCGACCGGGAGCGCGTTGAAGGGGTCGGGCGAGGCGACCGCCGCGTTCTCCCGTGCCCGCGAGACCGCCTCCCGCACCTCGTCGACCGATGGGTCGGCCGCGTGCGCGAACCCGAGACGACCGTCCGAGATCACCCGGACGCCCACGCCGCGCGACTCGGCGAACGTGAGCCCCTCGATCTCGCCGCGATGCGCCTCCACCGACGTCGTCGAACGCTCCTCGCCGAACGCCTCGACGTGCTCGCCGCCCTCGGCCGCTTCGACGGCGGCGGCGCACAGGTCCAGCAGGTCAGGCACCGGTGCCCCCGACCGTGATCCTGGAGATCCGCAGCGTCGGCGAGCCGCTCCCGACGGGGACACCCTGCCCGTCCTTGCCGCACATCCCCGGCCAGATGTCGAAGTCGGCGGCGATCGCGTCAACGCTCGACATCACCTCGATCGCCCGGCCGATCAGGTTCGCGCCGCGGACCGGCGTCGTCGCCTCGCCCCGCTCGATCAGATAGGCCTCCGCGCACCCGAACACGAAGTCGCCGGTGGCGGGGTTCGTCTGCCCGCCCGCGAGCGCGGTGACGAAGACCCCGCGCTGGGTGTCGGACACGATCTGGTCGGGCGTGGACGAACCGTTCAGGATGTAGGTGTTCGTCATGCGCGGGATCGGCGGATGGGCGTACGACTGGCGACGCCCGTTCCCGCTCGAGGGCACCCCGTCCTTCTCCGCCCGGAGCCGGTCGTAGAGCCACGCTCGCAGCTCGCCCTCCTCGAACAGCACCGTCCGCTGCGCCGGCGTGCCCTCGTCGTCGAACGAGAACGAGCCCCACGCGTTCGGCACCGTGGCGTCGTCGACGCCGCTCAGGATCTCGGACGCGAGCCGTTCCCCGATCCGGCCCCGGTACACGCTCGCCTCCTTGTCCACGATGTCCGCCTCGAGCGGATGCCCCACCGCCTCGTGGAAGAGCACGCCGCCCATCCCGGGTGCCAGCACCACCGAGGTCTCGCCCGCGGGCGCCGGTTCGGCGTCGAGCATCGTGATCGCCCGGCGGGCGGCGACCTCGGCAGTGGCCGACGGCGGGTTGGCCTCGATGAACTCGGCGCCGGCCAGGCCCGCCGGGCCGTGGAACCCGGTCTGGATGGTGCCGTCGCGCCCCGCCACCGCGGAGACCGAGAGCCGGACGCGCGGCCGGACCTCCTCGACCCACCGTCCGTCGCTGGTCGCGATCAGCAGGCGCTGGACCGAGTCGGCGTAGGTCGCGGTCACCTGCCGGATCTCGGCCCCGAGCGCGCGAGCCGCCTCGTCGGCCTCGCGGACCCACCCGACCTTGCGTCCGGTCGGGACCGAGGAGGCGTCGACGAGCGCGGGGTGCCTGACCCGCGGCTCGAGCGTGCGCAGGTCGACGACCGACCCCGGCCCACCGTCGCTCACCGACGCGGCGGCCGCCTCGGCGGCGTGCAGGAGCGCGTCGCGGTCGAGTCGGTTCGAGTACGCGTACCCGAACGACGCGCCGTGCCCCACCCGGACACCCGCGCCGCGATCGAGACCGGTGGTGACCTCCTCGACCTTGCCGTCGTCCAGGCTCACCGAGATGCCAAGGCGCTCCTCGACGTACAGCTCCGCGAACCCGCCGCCGTGGGCGCGAGCGGTGCGGAGGACCTCCGCGGCGAGATCGCGGTCCAGCACGGCGCGATGCTAGCAGCGGCGGGTCGAGCGGCCGGCCCGTGATACGTTCCGGCGACCGAGCCCACGGACGTCACGAGGGGTGACGACGGATCGCCCTGCGGAGGACGGGATGAGGAACGACGCGACCGGTTCGTCCAACGCGCAGGGGTAGCGCCACGGACCGGAGAGCGAACAGGACCGACGCGTTCCTGGTCTCGGCCCTCGCCCTCGTCCTGATCGGGTGGTTCCTCTGGCCCTTCGTGGTTCGAGGCGCGGCGTTCCCGGTGGGTCCCGACGCGCCGGTCTACCTCTGGTGGTCCCGGCTCGCGGGGGCCGACGGACTCTCGGCGATCGCCCACCGGCCCGGCGCGCCGGCGCTCTCGCTCATCCTCGAGGGAACCCTCGCGCTGTCGGTCGTCCAGGCGACCGCGGCCCTGGAGGTGGTCCTGGGCGTGGCGGTGGGTCTCGCGTCCGCGGCCTTGGTGCGCCGGGCGGGCGCCGTTGGATCGGCGCTCGCGGGGCTGCTGGCAGGCACGTTCGCCGTCCACCTCGCGGCCGGGTACGTCGCGAACCTCATCACCGCGGCGGCGTTCCTCGCGGCGAGCGCGCTGCTGGACGACCCCCGACGCCGGGCGGCGGTGCTCGCCGCGGTCGTGCTCGCGGGCGGCGGCCTCGCGCACCCGCAGTTCCTCCTTTTGTGCGTCGCGATCCTGCTCGTCGCGGCCGCCGTCGCCTTGCGGAGCGATCGGCGCGAAGCGTTCCGGATCGCGGGGACCGCCGTCGGCGGCGCTGCCGCGCTCGGGATCGGGTTGCTGGCTGTGCGGCCGGGAGCACCGCCGCTGGAGGTCGACACGTCGAAGGACGCGTTCCTGCGGCGGGCCGGCCTCACCTCCGAGCTGCGGAGCGCGTACCTCGACCGCTTCGTCCATCGCTGGACGCGGTACGTCCAGTGGGTCTCGGTGCCGCTCGCCTCGCTCGGGTTCACCGCACCGAACGGCAACGCCGGCCGGATCCTGCGCTCGTGGCTCGTCCTCACGTTCGCCGGCGTGGCGTTCGCGCTCGCGACCGGGTGGCTCCCCGCCGATCGGTTCGTGACGTTCGGGTTCGCGATCCCGATCCTGGCCGCCCTCGGACTCGTCCGCCTGTGGCGCCGGCTCGAACGGCGTCGAGCGCTCGCCGTCGTCGTGACCGCCGCGCTCACCCTCGCGATGCTCGCGGGCTCGGCGATCGCGTGGAACCGCCAGGACCCGTTCCTGTCCGAGGACGAGGTGCGGGCGCTCGCCGTCGCGAACGAGGCCGTCTCCCAGCTCGAACCAGGGACGCCGGTCGCGTTCCTCGTGAACGAGCCCGACGACGCGGTGAGCTTCCTCGCGACACGCGCCGGGAACGTGATCCGGGCGGGCGTGCCGCCCGATCGGATCCGCGACGTGGTGCTCGTGGTGCCATCGGTCGGCGGCGCACCGGCGAGCGGCGAACGCGGCGCGCTCGAACGACTCACGGCCCGAGATCTGAGCGCGGCCGAGGCGCGATCGGGCCGGAAGGCCGAGGTCATCGTGCTGACGCCGTTCGACGAGCTGGACCAACCGACGGACGCGCTCGTCGTCGATCCTTCACGGCCGGTGAAGGACTCCTATCCGGCCGACCCCCTCGAACCCTCGTCGGCCGCCGGCATCGCCTGGGCATCGATCGTCGCGCTTGCCCTCCTCACCGTGGCGGGTTACGGGTGGGCACGGATCGGGCTCGCGGACACGATCACGGCCGCCGCTGCCGCGCCGGCGGTCGGCGCCGCGATGCTGATCCTCGTCGGGACCGCGCTCGACGCGCTCGGCGTGGCGCTCGGGACGACGGTCGGCGCGCTCGCGATGTCAGCGATCGCCGGCGGCGGTGGGTACCTGATCCGGTTCGTCCTCGAGCGGCGTGCCGGATCGGGTGCGGCGCCACAGGTCCAGGAGCAACCAGCCGAGTAGCCCGATCACGACCGGCGTGATCACGTAGTGCCCGACCAGCAGGTTCGCGTCGTACGCGGAACCGAACGCGGCCGGCTCCGAGGTCCATTGCGACACGGTGAGCGCGAGCCCGGTGCCGATCAGCACGGTGCGGGGTACGCGCGGCAGCAGCCAGCCGAGCGGCAGCGCCCACGTCACGTACCAGGGGAGCAGGACCGGCCCGAGCAGCATCAGGCAGAGCAGCCCCCACCCCCACGAGGCCCCCACGAGCGCCGAGCCGATCTCGGGCCGCCGGCGCCGGACGGCCCTCGCCACCAGGACGACCGCCGCCACCGCGATCACCGCGAACGCGATCCGCGGCACGATCCCGAGGACGTCGCCCGAGATCGCGTCGACCACCCGCCGGAAGAACCTCGACGGCGCGAGCCAGCCCTCGTGCGATCCGAGCTCCACCGCGCCGAGGGTCGGATCCTCGGTGTTCGCGAACGGCGCCGCCGCGACCAGCGCGAACGCGGCGGCCAGCCCGAGGTGCGGCGCGAGGGTTCGGACGCGTTCGCCACGCGGCCGCCGGGCGGCGACCGCGACCCACCACAGCAGGAGCGGCACCGCGGCCGTCACCTTGACGAGCGCCCCGAGCGCCAGCGCGGCGGTTGCCCACAGCTCGCGACCCGAGAAGACCAGTGCGAGCGCGGCCGCGACCGCCAGCGCGACCAGCAGGTCGTTGTGCCCGCTCGCCGCGCTCTGGAACATCACCACGGGGTTCAGCCCGACAAGCGCCACCGCGAACGCCGCGCGCTCGGGGCGGACCCTGCGGACCAAACCCGCCACGACGAACACGGTCGCGAGGCTCGCGGCGATCGCGATCAGCCGGAACGCCGAGATCATGGTGCCGACGTCGTGGGCGGCTTCGGTCACGAGCGCCGAGACCTGGGTCCACAGCGGCCCGTACACGGCCGGCGTGTCGACCCACTTCGGACCGACGAAGGTCGCGAGGAGGTCGTGGGGGAAATCCGCCGGTGTCGCGACGTAGGGGTTCGCGTGGTACGCCGCGGCGATCCTGCCGTAGTACGCGTACGAGTAGACGTCGCGCGAGAACAGGAGCGGCAGGAACAGCAGCGCGACGTGGTAGGCGATCGCGAACCCGATCGCCGTTCGCGCCGAGATCGTCCCGCGGCGGCACTCGCGGAGGACGAGGACAAACGCGGCCGCCGCCGACGACGCCGCGACCACCCCGACCGCCGCGAGCGCGCTCCCGTGCACGCCGTCGAGCCCGACGAGCTCGGCCAGCAAGTGGAACGGACCAGCGGGCTCGGAAGGCAGGATCGGCGTGAACGGCGACCCCGGCGTCGCCGCGACGAGCGCCACGAACACGAACGACGCGACCGAGGCCGCGAGGGCGACGCGTGACGCCGTACGGTCGACGCCGGTCCGCCGACGTTCCATCGGGCGAGCCTAGCTCGCCGTCGGGGTCGCGGCCGCCTACAGCCCCGGACCGGTGAGCCGCACGTCCCCCTGCGTGGTGCGCACGAAGACCTGCCAGTTGTAGTAGGCGTAGAACAGGTTCGGGTCGCGCGACATCGCGTTCGCGTACCCGGTGACCGCCGTGACGTACGCCGGCACCGGGTTGTAGTGGAACAGCGCCCCGCGCTCGTTGTCCGGCGCACCGTTGGCGTGGAGGTAGTTGGCCGCTCCGAGGACCGCGTCGTGCTCCTCGTGCACGTCGCCCCCGAGGCCGTACGCGGCCCACGTCGACGGGATGAACTGCATCGGGCCCTGGGCGCCGGCCGAGCTGTTCGAGGCGATCCGGCCCATCCGCGTCTCGATCAGCATCACGGCTGCGAGGGTCTCCCAGTGCACGCCGAACCGGCGCTCGCCCTCCTCGAAGAAGCGGAGGAGCCGGTCGGCGGGTTCGGGCGCCCGGATCCGGAAGTCGGGCAGCGTCCTCACCGGCGAGAAGTGATCGTAGAGGGCGCCGCCCGCGCGGACGTTCGATCTCGCCTCCGCGGCCAGCGCCCCGTCGAGCCGCCCGAGGACCGCCGTCGCCAGGCGGTCGTGAGCCGCCAGCACCCGGTAGATCCGCTGCTCGTACAGCACGAGGAGCTCGAGCTCCCGCGGCGGGGGCGACGTGCCGGGATCGCCGGTCCCGACCCATCGACGAACGGCCTCCCGCCGGGCCTTCCACGTGCTCACGAGCCGATCCGCGAGCGCGCCGGCCCGGCGTGGGATCCACGCCTCGGGTTCGGGGAGCGCCAGAGCCTCGAGCGTCGGCGAGGGCGACGCCGCACCGGTGGACCCGGTGGCCGGGTCCGCGGCGATGGTCGTCCCCGTCACGTCCGGACCTGGATCGGTCGCGCGCTCGGCGGAGCCCGTGCAGGCCGCCAGCGCGATCGCCATCGCGACCACGGCGACGAGCGACCGTCTCATCCGACCGCGGCCACGTCCTCGTACGGCGACTCCAGCAGCTCGCGCACCGAACCGTCGCCGTCGAAGAACAGGAACCGGTCCATCAGCCGCATGAACCAGCGGTCGTGCGTGACCGCGATCACCGTCCCCTGGTACCGGTCCACGGCCTCCTGGAGGGCGTCGGCCGAGGCCACGTCGAGGTTGTCCGTGGGCTCGTCCAGCAACAGCATCGTGGGCGAGTCCACCTCCATCAGCAGGAGCTGGAACCGCGCCTGCTGGCCGCCGGACAGGAGCTCGAACGGGTTCCGCCCGACCTGGTCGATCTCGTAGCGGCGGAGCGCCGCCATCGACTCGGTCATCGTCATCCCCCGCTTGCGGAGCACCTCGACGATCGGCAGGTCGGCGACGTCGGCGCGCTCGTGCAGCTGCGCGAACAGGGCGGGCTCGACCCGCGCCCCGAGCTTCCATCCGCCCTCGTGCGCGATCTCCTCGCCCGCCAGCAGGCGCATGAAGTGCGTCTTGCCGGTCCCGTTGGGGCCGATCACCCCGATCCGCTCGCCGAACCAGACCTCGGCGTCGAACGGCCCGACGATCCGGGCGATCGAGAGCCCGGTGACCCGAAGCGCGACCTTGCCCGTGCGTCCGCCCTGGATGCGCATCCGGACGTTCTGCACGTCGGCCTTCTCGGGCGGCTTCTCGCGCTCCTCGAACCGGTCGAGCCGGTGCTGCGCCGACCGAGCCTTCGAGGCCCACTTGTCGTTGTACGCGGACTTGCGCCGCATCTCCTTGACCATGTCCGAGAGCCGCCGGTGCTCGGCCTCGTAGCGCCGGTGATCCTGGTCGAGCCGGTCGACCCGGGCGTCGCGCGCCGCCGCGTAGCTCGAGAACCCGCCGTGGTGCGTCCACGCGGCGCGCCCCTCGAGCGTGACGATCCTGGTCGCGGCGCGGTCGAGCACGGTCCGGTCGTGGCTCACGAACAGGACGGTCTTGGGGCTTGCCGCGATCGCGTCCTCGAGCCAGCGCTTGCCCTCGATGTCGAGCGCGTTGTCCGGCTCGTCGAGCATCACGGTGTCGAACCGCGACCGCAGGATGACCTCGAGCGCGAGGCGCTTGCGCTCGCCGCCCGAGAGCGTCTCGATCTTGCGTTCGGCGCACTCGGGGTAGCCCTGTCCGAACGCGGCGTCGGTGCACTGGTCGAACACAACCTCGGTCTCGTACCCGCCGGCCTCGCCCCAGGTCGCGAGCGCGTCCGCGTAGCGCATCTGCGCGTCCTCGCCGGGGTGGTCGTGCATCCAGCGCTCGGCTTTGGCGACGCGGATCGCGGCCTCGCCGACCCGCGGGTCGGCGTACGCGAGGAGGAGGTCGCGGACGGTGGTCGGGCGCGCATCCGAGCCGATGAACTGGCGCATCAGCCCGACGCGCCCGTCGGACTGG
The DNA here is from genome assembly GCA_036505195.1 of Actinomycetota bacterium. Classification (GTDB taxonomy): domain Bacteria; phylum Actinomycetota; class UBA4738; order UBA4738; family HRBIN12; genus DASSJM01. Next base: position 1,435 of record DASXTX010000089.1, on the reverse strand, counting down.
ATCGAACCGGCGGTCGGGCGGTCGTCACCCACGATCAGACGGAGCAGGGTGGACTTGCCGATGCCGTTGGCGCCGACGAGGCCCGCGTGCTCGCCCTCGGGCACGCGGAAGCTCACGCCCTCGAACAGCGTCCAGCCGCCCGGCAGGGCGTACGCGACGTCGGCGAGCTCGATGAACCCCATGGGCGCCCCACGCTAGCAGCCGAGGTCCCCACGCTCGGCGAGGCCGGCGCGCGAGCCTGGAGCGGTCAGCGTGCGGCGCCGCGCTCGTGCTCGAGCGAGAGCTGGCCGCACGCCGCGTCGATCTCCCGCCCGCGCGGGTCGCGGATCGTCACCGCGACGCCGGCGTCGTCCAAGATCGCGGCGAAGGCGCGGATCCTCGAGGCGGGGCTCGGCTTGGACGGCCACCCCGGCGTCGGGTTCAGCGGGATCAGGTTCACGTGCGCGCGGAGCCGGAGCGCGATCGGGGCGAGCCGCTCGGCCTGATCGTCGGCGTCGTTGGTCCGGTCGATCATCGCCCACTCGATCGAGGGCCGGCGGCGCGTCACACCGCGCCATGCCTCGATCGAGTCGATCAGCTCGTCGAGCGGCCACAGCCGGTTGACCGGGACGAGCTCGCTGCGCAGGCCGTCGTCGGCGGCGTGCAGGCTCACGGCAAGCCCGACCTGCGGGTAGGCCTCCCCGAGCCGGCGGATCGCCGGCGCGACGCCGACGGTCGAGACCGTGACGTGACGGTCCCCCATCCCCATCTCGCCGGTGAGCCGCTCGAGCGCGCCGAACGTGTGTCGCTCGTTCGACAGCGGTTCGCCCATCCCCATGAAGACGGCGTTCGACAGCCGCCGGGGGGTCGAGTCCGGCAATGCGGCGGCCTCCCGCCTGGCCCACACCGCCTGCGCCGCGATCTCGCCGGCCGTGAGGTTGTTGCGGAGCCCCATCTGACCGGTCGCGCAGAACCCGCAGCCCATCGCGCACCCGGTCTGCGTCGAGACGCACACCGTGACCCGGTCCCGATAGCCCATCAGCACGGTCTCGATCACGTGGCGGCCGCCGATCCGCAGCAGGGCCTTCCGGGTCGCGCCCCGGTCCGCCGTGCGCTCCTCGAGCACGTCGACCCCGATCGGGAGCTCGGCCTCGAGGCGTTCGCGCAGTCGCTTGGGGACGTCGGGCATCCGGTCGTAGGTGGCCGCGCGATGCCAGAGCTGCCGGTGGATCTGCTTGGCCCGGAACGGCGGCTCGCCCCAGTCGCCGAGGCGTTCGGTCAGCTGGTCGAGGGTGAGGTCGTAGACGGTCGCCACGCCTCTCTCCTATGTCAAGCGGCCTCGTCGAGGCAAGCCGCGGAGGAGCCGGCGTCAGCAACGAGGGCTCGGTAGACGACGTCTGACAGCTTCCGTTTGAGCGCTCGAAGCGCCTCGGTCTTGGTGTTGCCGATCGCGCGA
>DASXTX010000088.1:0-14350 GCA_036505195.1 Actinomycetota bacterium | reverse complement strand
CAGATCTCGGACGAGGAACGCGCGGAGATCGCGGCGAGCTCGACGAGCGAACTGATCCTGGTCGACGTGGCGCTCGGGTAGGCCCGGCCTAGCCGGCGGCCTTCTTGCGGGTCCGCTCGCGTTCGGCCGCGGCGACGCTCTCCCTGAGGGCGGCCATCAGCTCCTCCACCGCGGACCCCCCCGCCGGGCTCGGCTCTTCGGCGACGCGCTTCGTCGGCGTGCGTTCGGCGAGCATGCGGAGAAGCTCCTCCCGGTAGGTGTCGGCGTATGCGTCGGGATCCCAGTCCGTCTTCAGGGTCTCGATGAGCGTGACCGCGAGGTCCAGCTCCCGCTCGTCGACCTCGATGCCGTCCAGGTCGGGAGCGAGGTCGGCCGGGTCTCGGACCTCGTCGCCGAAGAACATCGTCTCGACGGCCAGCACCGTTTTCATCGGGCGGATCGCCACGAGGTGCGGCTTGGTCCGCAGCACGAACCTGCCGATCCCGATCCGCCCCGCCTCGCGCATCGCGTGATGGAACAGGACGTACGGCTTGGTCGCCTCGGGCGTCATCGGGATCGCGTAGTAGCTCTTGTCGAGGTAGACGGGGTCGATCTGCTCGAGCTCGACGAAATCCTGGATGTCGATGGATCGGCTCCGTTCGGGACGGATCCGCTCGAGCTCCTCCCGAGGCACCGTGACGAGTTCGCCGTCATCGGTCTCCACGCCGCGCACGACCTCATCCCACGCGACCGGCTTCTCGACGGACGCCGTGGTACCCGAGCGCTCCTCGCGCGTAGGGGTGGTGTCCTCGTCCACGGCGGCGTCGGATGGGGGGAGCTCGTTCCGATCCGACGCGGGTTCCGCTCCGGCCTCCACCACGCGCTGGTAGCGGATGCGACGGCCCTCGCGGTCGTAGAGGTGGAAGCGAACGTCCTTGGGCTGTGTCGCGGGATACAGCCGCACGGGGAGCGTGACCAGCCCGAACGACAGGGTTCCCGTCCACACGGCGGTGGCCATGGATCAAGGGTACCGAGGCGGCATCGTGCGGCGGAAGGGCCTCCCGGGGGGAGCCTCAGGCGCCGATCCGGGCGGGACTACGCCTGCGAGGGGTCGGGGTCGGCGAGGATCTCGGCGGCCTTGGCCTCGCGGTGCTTGAGGACGCCCTCGTCGAACTCGGGGTGCGATCGCCCGAGGATCTGCGCGGCCAGGATCGCCGAGTTCACGGCGCCGGCCCTGCCGACGGCGAGCACGCCGACCGGGATCCCGCCCGGCATCTGAACCATCGAGAGCAACGAGTCGAGCCCACCGGCGAGCTTCGATTCCATCGGGACGCCGAGGACGGGTCGCGTGGTGTGGGCGGCCACCACGCCCGGCAGGGCCGCCGCCATGCCCGCGGCCGCGATGAAGACCTCGACGCCGCGGGACTCGGCGTCCTCGATCCAAGCCGCGAGCTCCTTCGGCGTGCGATGGGCCGACAGCACGCGGGTCTCGAACGGGACGCCGAACGCCTCCAGCTGCTTGGCGCAATGCTGCATCGTGTCCCAATCGGACGCCGATCCCATCACGACGCCGACCAGCGGCTCGGTCATCTCGTGGCTTTCCTTTCGCTGCGGGCCCCTGCAGTGTAGACGGGCCGGTGCCGATCAGCCCGAGGCGAGACGCTCGCCGAGCTCTCCCGCAACGTCCACGAGAGCCAGGACGTCGTCCTCGGTCGTGCGGAAGTTGACGAAGCATGGCCGGAGCCACACCTCGTCATCGATTAGCGCGCTCGCGATCCAGAACCGCCCATCGGCCTGCAGCGCGTCGACCAGGTTCTGGTTGTGCTCGTTGACGTCCCGGACGCCCGGCGGCGCGTGCCGGAACGGAACGATCGAGAGCCTCGGCTCGCCGAGCGCCTCGAAGTCCGGGCGCGTCTGAACCGTCTCGTACAGCAGTCGCGCCTCGGCGAGGTTCCGCTCGATGGCCTCGCGGAACGCGGCCGCCCCGTGGACCCGCATCGCGAGCCAGAACTTCAAGGCCATGAATGGCCTCGAGTACTCGAACGTGAAATCCGCCGCGTGCAGCTCGTCGCGCTGATGCGGAAGGTAACCCTGCTCGTGTGCGAACGAGGCGATGAGGTCCTCCCCTCGCCGGACCAGGACCACGCTGCAAGCCTTGGGTAGGTAGAGCCACTTATGGGCGTCGACGCTCACCGATCGCGCGCGAGCGAAGCCGCGGAACAGGTCGGGGCGGACCGCCGCGGCGGGCAGCCCGTACGCGCCGTCAACGTGGAGCCACACGCCCCGCTGCTCGCAGACGTCGGCGATCTCGGCCAGGGGATCGATCGCGCCCGTCAGGGTCGTCCCCGCCGTCGCAACGACGGCGACGGGCGTGATGCCGGCCTTCTGATCGCGATCGATCGCTCGAGCCAGGAGGTCGATTCGCATCCCTCGGTCCTTGCCGAGCGGGATCGCCCGCAGGTTCCGTGATCCGATGCCGAGCGTCTCGACGGCGCGCGTGATCGAGTAGTGGACCTCTTCGGAGCAGTAGACGGCGACACGATTGCCCTCGAGCCCCTCGAATCGGCTGTTCGGCAGGGCGAACTCCCGCGCCGCCGCAAGCGCGCTCGTGTTCGAGACCGTCCCGCCGCTCGTGAACGCGCCTGCGCTCTCGGGCGGATAACCGATGAACTCGGCCGCCCACCGGATCGCCTGCTTCTCAACCTGGGTTGCCGCGCGCGCGTCGACCGCGAGGTTGATGTCGTAGGTGTGGGCGAGCAGGTCGGCGATCGCTCCGATCTCGAGCCCGCTCGAGCCGATGAACGCGAAGTACCGGGGCCTCGGTTGCGCGGTGGACTCGTCGAGGATGCGGGCGGCGTCGTCGAGGGCCTCATGGACCGGCACCCCGAGCTGTGGAAGCTCGGGTGTCTTGCGCCTCCAACCGCCTTGGGTTGGCTTTCGAAGCAGCTCCCGCACGCGCTCGTCGAGCGGGGGCTCCTCGGGGCGGAATCGGTCGAAGCTCTGCCACGCCTCCGCCACGAGCTTGGCCGCATGCTCGAGCACCTCCTCGCGTGGGGCGTCGAGCCGGAGTGGGACGTCGTGTTCGGTCATCGTTTGGATGGTACCCGGCTGGCTTCGGGGACCTCCTCATCGGCCGGCCGGCGGAGCGCACCGACGTAGACCCCGATCAGCACGAGGACCGAGCCGGCCGCGAACGTCCAGGTGATCTCCTCGTCCTGGAGCCACGACGCCAGCAGGATCGCCACGATCGGGATCAGGACGCCCTCGTACGAGACCGCGCTCGCCGTCCAGCGGCGCAGGACGAAGACGTACAGCGTGAACGCGAGGACCGAGCCGAAGATCACGAGGTAGACCTGCGCGAACCGGGTCTTCACGAGCTCGGGCACGGCGAATGACTCGCCGTAGAGCATCGCGAGCACGAGCAGCATCAGGCCGCCCACGCCCAACCCGATCGCGTTCATCGAGACCGGGTGGACGCGCGGGAACGCCTTGACCACGATCCCGGTCTCGGCGAAGCACACGGCAGCCGCGAAGAGCGAGAGCAGCGACGCGAACGGGACGCCGGCGCCGATCCCCTCTCGGAAGATCACCGCCATCCCGGCGATCGCGAACACCCCGCCGATCAAACCATCCCACCGGAACCGCTCCTGGCGATGGGCGAGGGCGAACGCGAACGTGAGCAGCGGCACGGTCGCGAGGAACACCGCGCCCAGCCCTGCGGACACACGCTGCAGGCCCCAGTAGGCGAACGCGAACGCGGCGCCGAACCCAAGCACGCCGTACAGGACGGCGCCGAACAGGGCCCGGCCCCGAGGCATGCGGGCTCGGATCACCAGCGCGATCGCCGCGAGGATCAGGGACGCGAGGAGGAACCGCGTGGCGGCGGCCCAGAACGGGTCCAGCTCGCACCCCTCGCACGAGACCGATCTGACCGCGACGACGTTGCCGCCGGCCAGCGTCACGAACGCGACGAACGCCGCCAGCGTCATCTGGTCCGGTCCGCTGGTCCGCTCCCCCGGGTTCGACATCCCGCAGAGCCTATCCGGAGGGATCCGCGGCTATCCCCAGATCCGATCCGCGGCCCGTGCGACGAGCTCGAGCTTGCGCCACTGCGTGTCCTCGTCGATCTCGTTGCCGACCATCACGCTCGCGAACCCGCGCTGCGGGCTGATCGCGAGCCGGTCCATGCCGCCGGCGAGGCCGGCCGCTTGCTCCATCTCCCGTACGAGGTCGTCCTCGTCCTCGAGCACCGGCGTCTTCGTCGACACGATCCCCATCACCATCGTCGAACCCTTCCTGAGGAACCGGACCGTTTCGAACCCGCCGTCGCGGCCGAGGTCGTCCCACTCGACCAGGAACGCGTCGTACGGTAGCTCGCCGAACACGCGCTCGGCGACCGGTTCGAGCGACCCCTCGCACATCCACGACGAGCGGTAGTTCCCGCGGCAGATGTGGAGTGCCACGGTCACGCCGTCGGGGATGCCCTCGAGCACGGCGGTGTCGGCGGCGATCGCCGCCTCAACGAGGTCGGCGACGCGATGACCCTGCGCCTCGAAGCGCTCGACCCACGACGGATCGACGAGGTACGGGTAGAGCGGGAAGTCGAATTGCAGTTCGATATCTAGCTCGTCTTGGGTTGTGGCGAGGACGTTAGCGATGAGCTGACGCTCTACCTGGATGGCAGCATGGGCGAACTCCCCCACCGATCCGTAGGCACCAGCGACCGTCGTGAAGGGGTGGAGGAAGATGGATGGGGCTGGGAACGTGACCTTGAAGGGGTGGCCGCCGGTCGCCTCGACCATGAAGGCAGCCTCCCGAGCGGCTGGCGAGTCGACCTGCTGAAGCGGTGCGACGATCTCGTGAACGGCCAGCTCGACGTCCTCGCCTCGGTCGTTTCGGAAGGTCACGGTCTTGCCGGTTCGGACGCCCGATACGGCATCGTAGAACGAGTTCATGAACATCCAACGCCGGAACTCGCCGTCCGTCACGACGTCGAGTCCGATGTCGATCTGACGCCGAACGACGTCGCGGATGGCGGCGTCCTCGAGCTCACGGAGCGCCGTTCGGTCCTTCGCCCTTTCCTCAGCTAGGACGGCTGAGTGCCCCCGCGCATAGAACTCGTCGATGGCTCGCCGCAGAGCGGGGGGCCGCAGCAGCGACCCGACGACCTGGGCACGAGCGGGACGACGTGGCGAGTGTATTCGAGCGGGACGACGTGGCGAGTGCATTCGAGACCCAAGACTAGCCAACCAATGACTGAGTAGGGCGCGCTCCTGGGCCTAGCTTCGACGCCTCCTCTCTCGCGCCAATCGGCGCGCCTCTGCCATCGTGCGCGGCATCTCATCACTTAGCCCCAACTGCTCCGCGATTTGCCGTGCCTCTGGGTCGTCTTCCTTCCAGGGAGTGACGTTCAACACGTACGCCTCGAAGGGGGCTGCATGACCTGCGACCACTCCAAACGTGAGCCACCTGTTCGGGAGCCCGAGAGGCGGTAGCAGCGAGGCATCGCGATGGGAACCGCCACCCCTAGCAAAGACACAGCGGAGTGGCAAGCGCGTGGAGAGGGCCTACACAACCGATGCGCGCTCACCTAAGGGTGCAGACTTGGCTCCTTGCCGCGCTTCCGGATTTCACGCGCGACGGGCTCGACGGCGTGGGAGAGCGACAGTATTTCTGCGGCGTTCACGGGGTACCAGATCTTCCGATTCGGGAGCTTGAGGTAGAACATATCCCGCCCAAACTTGTCGGTGTAGAGCCGCACCGCCGCGTGCTCCTCCTCCGTGAGAGGGGCGAACCTGAGGCCTCTGTACTTCGGCATGCGACCCACTTTACGCCGTCGTCACGCCAGCCGTACTGTTCGCGTGGGAATCGTCTCGTGAACCATCTCGAACGCCCCGTGTCGACCTGTCGCCTCATCTGCTCCCATGAGTCCAGACGAACTCGAGCGCCGACTGCAGGATCTCGGCCCACGCTACGCCGCGACGAACGTCACCACCCCCACGAGAAGCGCGACTCCGACGATGATCATCACGATCCCCACGACGAAGACGACGCGATGACCCGTTTGGTCGCTCATGATCGGCCCGACGGATCGGATCTTCCCGAACGTGAACCATCGCGTCCTCCGCTCGTCCCACCGGTAGTCCCATCTGAGCGCTCGCGCAGGCGCGGCCACGCGGAAGACACCGCTCCCGATCAGCGCGATCGCGAGAACGCCCAGGAAGACGGCTCCTGGTGTGATCTCGGCAATCACCGAAGGTGAAGTACACACCTCCTTCCACGTCCATGGGCAAGTTGATCACACCCGGAGCAATGTCGCTTCGAGACGGAGACGACATTCTTCGATACCTGCAACGACTCCGCGCTCTTGCCCCTCTGATCGGCAACGCCCGACGAGGCACTTTCTAGGAGGGAACTGTGTCACCATCCGCCGTGACGATGTCGCGGCTCAGGCGGACGGCACTCATCATTGCGGCAGTCCTGATCGTCATCGGCTTGACACTCGTCGTCTTTCGTCGAGTCGGGCCATGGGCGCCGGAGCCGTGGCAAAACGTCAAGACGGGGCGGATCGCCGGACCGGACTACGTCGGACAGGATGTCCCGTACGAGAGTTCAGACGGCTGCGGCAGCGCTGGCTACGTGGATTCGATCTCGTTTCTCCGCGGGTGGTATGTGCAGCGTTGGAACGGGCCGGACAACATGGTGGCGGGTACCTATGACGCCGACGCTACCCTTCCGCCCGGAGCGGTCTTCACAGGATGGATCCGGGACGAGAAACGGCTGTTCCTCGATCCCGCCGACAAGCGGCATGGCTCTTACCGGTACTTGTATGTGGAAACACCCGATGGCGTTGAGCGTTGGCCGCGGGCGACGTTCGGCTGCCAATAGCTCGCATCGGGCGCCGTCCAGAATGTCGCTTCCCATCGGAAGCGACACTTTCGGATGCTCCAGGCGGTGCTGGTCGGATGCTGCGGGAGGCGGGACCTAGCGGAGTCGGCGGGAGCTGGAACCGATTCAGCTAGAGAGATATTGATGCGATGACCCAGGAAGACCCAGGTTGGCGGCCGTCCCTTCGAGGATTGCGGTATGCAATCCCGATCGTCGGCCAGGTGATGAGCGCCAGAGCGCGGCGCAAGGAGACGAACGGGCTGGTCGGCCTTCGAAGCACGTTCCTCGGCCTCCTCGGCTCCCTGTTCCTCTTCCTCATCGCGATGAGCTTCATCACACCCTGGGACTACGGAGACGAGCGGTGGGTACCGTGGGCGCTTGTTGTGATCGGCATCGTCTCGCTTGCCTGGGTCACCCGGATCCGACGGCGGCCGCTCCCGACGACCTCGCTGCAGGCGTTTGCTCGCCACTACCGGGCATTGTTCTTCATCGGGGTGGGCATGGCCGAATCGGCGGCGATATTCGGGTCGTGGGCGTGTTCATCGGAGGCAGCCTCTGGATCTATCTCGTCGGTCTGGCCTTCGCGCTCGTCGGGTTTTGGATGATTGCCCCCACTCGCCTGGACATCGAACGAAGGCAACGCGAGATCACCGCAGCCGGATCCCCGCTCTCGCTTCTGGATGCCCTCATTTCCGTTCCAACGCCATAGAAGGCCTGGCGTCTGAGCGGCCACCCGAGACGCCCTGTGACGGAACCGACATCCTCAACAAGCCACTCACGGGCGCGTCACGTCAGGAGACAGGCGTCCCACGCGCGGGCTGTCGATCTCGAAGAGGTGGCGAAGGTCGGCTCCTTGGAGCACAGGGAGAGTCGACCTCGTGACGCCAGCCTCAAGCTCTACAGACGGCCAGGGAACGTCCGTGCCTTTCGGCAACCGCCTCACGATGAACACTACTCCTCGAATGATGAACGTAATGTGCGGCGGATCGCCTGCCCACCCTCCTGCCATGCTCGCAAACTCCCAGCGGCGGCCACGCACTTGCGCAACCCGAATCGAGGACGGCGGGCCGACGCGCCCGCTTATGGCCCGCAGTACCGGCACGAGGTCACCCCAGCGAAGCGCTTCCGCGCGCCTTTGAGCCCACCAGAGTTTCACGGCGAAGTAGAAGCTCCACTCGCGCAAGACAGCCTGAGCCGAACGGTGCAGGTGGATGAACTGGTAGAGCGCGTTTCCCGCCTCCTCCTCCAGGTCGCGCGCCCAGCTCTGGTTGCACTCCCTGCAGATCAAGTTCTCCACGTACACGGTGAGGAAGATGGGTCTCTCCGGATCGCTGCGGAGCGGGTCTCTGTATAACCTCAGACCACTGAAGAATGGGTGGGCTCGAAGCGCCGCGTCCCGATCCTTCCCGGTCTTGATGGCCCGATCCTTCAGCAGAGCACGAGCCACCGCGACGTGCACCAGGTGCTCCTTCGAAGTTGGCTTGCGCTTGCCGCAGCCGTTGCAGACGCTCTCCGGTCGAGGCATGACTGGAGGATAGCCAGCGCTCCCGACATCATCGGACGTGGGCAGATTCCCGGCTCGCAATCATCGATCCGGCCTCATCCTCGCATCGACCCGAACGGGCACGGGATCGAGGACCAAGTTGATGCACGCGAATCCGCCGCGGAGCGGGCTCGACGTGCTCAAGTCTGTTCGGCCAGTTGGGCCTCTAGTTGTGCGATGCGCTGCCGAAGCTCGCGAACTCTGCGACCAACGCGCCTATCGTCGACGGTCTGTCTTCCAGCTCCAGCTCAACGGTGCCGACGACGTAGGTCTCAGCGCAACCGACGTGATCGCCGATGTGGACGCCGCCAGCATCGCCGCATCCAGTGTTCATCCCCGTCCACGCGCACAAAGGTACGCCGCACGGCAAGCGGAACCCTTCCTCACGGCCTGCTGCGTCTTCTCGAAGCATCAACCCGTCATCCGACTTCCCAATGGACCCACATCGAGTCGGGGGCTCGGAACTCCCATCCCGATAGCGTCGCCCGCCGCTCGGGGTCGAGCCGCAGTCCGGGCAAACGGTCAAGCAGGATCTCGAGCGAGACGCGCGCGAGATGCCGGCCGAACCATGCTCCGAGGCAGAAATGGTTCCCGACCGCGAACGCCAGGTGCGCGCCCTCCTTGCGGTGGACGTCGAACCGGTCGGGGTCGGAGAAGCGGCGCGGGTCGCGGTTCGCGCTCGAGAGCACGGCGCCGATAAGCGTCCCCTCCTCGAGCTTCACGCTGGCGAGCTCGGTCGTCTCTGTCGTCTGGCGGGTCGAGGTCCCCACCGGCCCCGCCCACCGCAGGGTCTCTTCGACCGCCGCCTTGACGAAACGCGGGTTCGAACGCACCTCCTCGAGCTGCGAAGGGTTCGAGCCGAGCGCGTGGATCACGAGCGCGATCACGTCGCGCGGCTCCTGGAGCCCGCCCGAGAGCATCAGCTTGGTGTTCGCGACGATCTCCTCGCGCGTCATGCGGTCGCCGCCCACGTCGTGATGGAGCATCGCAGAGAGCACGGAGCCGTCGGGCTCGTGCGCGACCCGGTCCAGGACCCGTTCGATCACCCCGGATAGCGACGTACTCGCCTCGTCGGCCGGCGCCTGCTTCGCCGGATCGCTTTCGAAGTTCGCGAGCCCGAGCATGAGGCCCTGGTTCCAGCGCAGGAGGTCCTCCCACGCCACCTCGTCGAGCCCGAGCATGAACCGGAGCGAGCGCACGCTCATCGGATCGGCGAACTCGGTGAACAGGTCACACTCGCCTCGGCCCCGGAACCCGTCGATCAGCTCGTTCGCGAGCGCCGGGATCATGCCCTTCGTGCGCTCCTCGACGTCGCGGGGGCGGAACGGCGGCTCGACGACGCGCCGGACCCGCTGCTGGTCCGGCCCCTCGGAGCCGAGCATGTTGACGCCCATCGTGCGGTTCAGCGTCGAGGGGTCGGTCGCGGCGGTGAAGACCTCGGGCGACAGGTCGACCGTCCGTACGTCCTCGTACCGCGTGACGAGCCAGAGCTGCACCGCCGGCACCCACGCGACAGGCTCCTCGTCTCGCAGGCGCGCGTAGATCGGGTACGGGTCCCGCTCGAGCTCCTCGAGGGTGATCTGCTCGCCGAAGGTCATCCGTGCTTCCCCGGCTCCCACCCGTGCGGGCCGATCGTCCGGCCGGCGAACGCGGTGGGGATCTCCTCGAGGTCGGTGGCCATCGAGTCGTTCCAGCGGTTCAGGAACCCGAAGAGGCCGACGACCGAAAGGATCTCGACGATCTCGCCGTCGTCCCAATGCCGCCGGAGGTCGTCGAAGTGCTCGGGCGTGACGGCGTTCGGGATGACGCTCGCGTCGCGCGCGAGGCGGAGCGCCGCGCGCTCCGCGTCCGAGTAGCGCGGCGACCGCTCGAAGTCCCAGATCTCGGCGATCTTGGCCTCGTCCACGCCCCGCATCTTCGCGTCGACGGTCTCGTGAGCCTGGCAATAGCGGCAGCCCGCCGCCGTGCTCGCGACGATCGCGATCAGAGGCTTGAGGCCCACCGGGACCGTCCCGGTCCGCCAGATCCGGGTGATCAGCTCGCTGAAGGCCCGGAGGATGTCGGGACGTCGGGCCATCGTGAACAGGCTGTTCGGGACGAAGGACATCGTGTCGTCGTACAGCCGGAAGAGCTCCTCCAGCTCCGGATGGTCCTCACGCCGAAGCGGCTGCATGTTCGCCACGCCCAACCTCCCTGCGCTCGTCCGCGCCGGTAGGGCAGACTATGCCCCATCGCGAGGAGGCGAGATGCGGCTCGAGGGCAAGGTGGCAATCGTGAGCGGCGGCGGGACGGGGATCGGGGCGGCCGCGGCCCGGCTGTTCACACGCGAGGGCGCGAACGTGGTCGTCACCGGCCGCCGCGCCGAGCGCCTCGAGGCGGTGGCGGCCGAGACCGGATGCCGCGTCGTCGCCGGCGACACGGCGGACGACCACCACGTCCGCGAGGCGGTCGCGGCCGCGGTCGACGCGTTCGGAGGGCTCGACATCGTGGTCGCGAACGCGGGTCTGGGGTTCGGCGGGGCCGCCGTGGACGTCGACGACGAGCGATGGGGCCGGACGCTCGACGTCAACGTCACCGGCGCCTTCCGGCTGGTCCGCGCGGCACTCCCGGCGCTGATCGAGCGCGGCGGCGGCTCGATCGTCCTGATCTCGAGCGTGAACGCGTTCGTGAGCGGCACCGAGAGCGCCGCCTACGGCACGTCCAAGGCGGCCATGAACGGGCTCGCGCGGTCGATCGCCGTCGACTACGGGCCGCGCGGCGTCCGGGCGAACGCGCTCTGTCCGGGGTGGGTGGTGACCCCGATGGGCGACCGCGCGATGCAGGATCTGATGACGGAACGCGGGATCTCGCTCGAGGAGGCGTACGACCTCGTGACCCGGTACACCCCGCTCCGGCGTCCAGCCACCGCGGACGAGATCGCCGCATGCTGCCTGTTCCTCGCGAGCGACGAGTCGTCGATCGTGACCGGGACCGCCCTGGTGGCCGACGGCGGCGGTCTCGCGATGGACCTCACCGAGGTCGCGTACCAGCAGGAGATCCCATGAGCTTCGACCACTCGGGACGGGTCGCGCTCATCACCGGGGCGGGCTCGGGCATCGGCCGGGCGACCGCGCTCCGTCTCGCCTCGGAGGGGGCCGCGGTCGCGGTCGTCGACATCCGGCTCGACGCCGCCGAGGAGACCGTGGCAGCGATCGCCGACGGCGGCGGGACCGGCGTGGCGTTCGACGCCGACGTCCGGGACCGCTCCGAGATCGAGAGTGCGCGCGACGGCGCCGTGAACGCGTTCGGGCACATCGAGTACCTCGTGAACAACGCCGGCCTGGTCCGGATGTCGCCGCTGGACGAGCTCGCCGAGGACGAATGGGATCTCGTGCTCGACACGAACCTCAAGGGGATGTACCTGGTAACGCAGGCGATCGCGCCGGCGATCGCCCGCGCGGGCCGGGGCGCGATCGTGAACCTCGCGACGATCGAGTCCGAGGTCGTGGTCGCCTCCACCGGCCACCCGCAGGTGCACTACAACGCCTCGAAGGGCGGCGTGAAGATGCTGACGAAGGCGCTGGCGGTCGAGCTCGCCGCCCGCAACATCCGGGTCAACGCGGTCGAGCCCGGGGCGATCGCGACCTCGTTCATCCCCGGCGGGGACCTCCGGTCGCCCGAGGCCTGGGCATCCATGAAGGACCGGCTCCTGGTCCCGCGCGTGGGCGAGCCCGAGGACGTCGCCGCGGCCATCTCGTTCCTGCTCTCGGACGACGCCTCGTACATCACCGGGGCCATGCTTCCCGTCGACGGGGGGTGGCTCACCCGGTGACGCTCGACCTCGCGGACCTGGACGGCTTCGCGACCGTGATCGTGACGTCGGCCGACGTGACGGGCCGCCCGGTCGGCAAGCGCGTCTCGGTCGAGGTGTTCCGGCGGATCGTGCACGAGGGGATCCCGCTCAGCTCCTGCGTCCTCGGCTGGGACGTCGACCAGTGGCCCGGACCCGTGCAGGAGTACACCGGGCACCACACCGGGTGGCAGGACGTCCGCCTCGTGCCGGATCTCGGGACGCTGCGGTCGGCCGCCTGGCTCGAACGCACGGCGATCTGCGTCGCCGATTTCGGCGAGATGGGTTCGGACGAGCTCGCGCCGGTGGCGCCCCGAACCATCCTGCGGCGGCAGATCGAGCGCCTCGCGGCCACCGGCCTCACCGCGCAGGTCGCGAGCGAGCTCGAATTCGCGCTGTACCACGGGACCTACGACGAGGGCCGCGCGAACGGCTACGAGACGCTCGTCCCCACCACGCTCGCGAGGGCGGACTATACGATCCAGGCGGGCGACCGGTACGAGCGCTTCTTCTCGGGCGTGCGCGACGCGCTCGCCGCCTCCGAGCTCGGCCCCTGGACCAGCCAGGTCGAATGGGGTCTCGGCCAGTGGGAGATCAACCTCGAGTACCGGCACGCGCTCGAGATGGCCGACCGGCACCTGCTGTTCAAGCTCGCGATGCGGACCTTGGCGGCGAACGCCGGGATGGCGGTCACGTTCATGGCGCGGCCGTTCGCCGACACCACCGGCTCGTCGTGCCACCTGCACCTCTCGCTCGTCGACGGCGACGGCCGGAACGTGTTCCACGACGCGGAGGACGGCGACGGGATCTCGTCGACGCTCCGGCACGCGATCGGCGGCGTCCTGCTGCGAGGGCCCGAGCTCATGGTCTTCTACGCGCCGACGGTGAACTCGTACCGACGGACGACAAGCGGCGAGTTCTCGGGCAACGGGCTGTCGTGGGGTTTCGACAGCCGGATGGTCTCGTGCCGCGTGCTCACCGAATCGCCCGAGTCCACCCGGCTCGAGTGGCGCGTGCCCGGCGCCGATGTCGACCCCTACCTCGCGATCGCGGCTCTGCTCGCATCGGCCGGCGACGGGATCGAGACCGAGGCCGAGCCCGGCGAGCCGCTGATGGGCAACGAGTACGAACGCCCGGTTGCGCCGCTGCCGGCCACCCTCGGAGAGGCGGTCGAGCGGTTCCGCGACGGCGCCTTCGCGTCGGAGGTCTTCGGCAAGGACGTGGTCGCGCACTACGCGGAGGCCGGGCGGTGGGAGTGGGCGCAGTTCCTGTCCCCCGGCGCCGTCGGCGAATGGGAGCGAAGGCGCTACTTCGACGTGATCTGAGGGAGGTGGTCGCATGGGCGAGTTGGTCGAGGCGATGAGGATCGGCGCGGACGAGCTGGTCGAGATCGAGGGCCCGCCCGAGATCCACCGGCGGCAGGCGTTCGCGGGACCGGGTCTGTGGGCGGGGCTCACGTCGACCGAACCCGGGCTCGTGAGCGGCTGGCACCATCACGGCGGGCACGACACGATCGTGTACGTGCTGTCGGGAAGCCTGGCGATCGAGTTCGGCGAGGGCGGTCGTCGCGCCGTTCAGGCCGGCGCGGGCGACTTCCTGGTGATCCCCAGCGGTCTCGTCCACCGCGAGAGCACGCCGGGCGACGAGGCCTCGCGGAGCGTCGTGATCCGAGCCGGCGGCGACGGCCCGCCGACGATCGAGGTCGAGGCTCCTTCCTAACTCAGCCGGCGAGCGCCTCCACGCGCTCGACCACCTCGCGGCAGAACGCCCCGATCCGCTTCGGGTCGTCGACGAACTGCGAGGGCTTGATGCAGATCGTGGTGAAGCCGCGTTCGAGCTGCGCGGGGATCGATGCGAGCGCCTCGCCGAGGTCGGCAACGTCGTCCGGGCCAGCGAACCGTCCCCGCGTCCCGCCCACCATCTCCAGCTCGGCGATGTCCCGGCCGGCGGCGGCCATCCCCGCGCGCAACCGCTCGAGATCCTCGTCGCTCGGCCTCCCGAGCGGGTTGAACCCGCTCCCGTATCGCACGAGACGTGCCAGGAGCCGGTCGTGCATCGTCTCGCCCCCGAACCACAACGCCGGGCCCTCGGGCCGGAACGGCTTGGGCTCC